>NZ_JACAPT010000010.1:131925-341719 GCF_013385565.1 Pseudomonas sp. E6002
CCCGCTCCCACATTTGGACCGTGTCCGCCTTTGATTTTGCGGTTGCTTCACCCCACTCAAGCCAGCTGGTAGGCCGCTGTGAGAGCGCAACCCAATAGCGGCCATAACCGCAGCAACGGATATGCCCCCAACCCCATCACCCCAATTTCACATTCATGATAATCCGCGCGGTAAACACCAATTTCCCCTCCGCATCCAGCATCTCCACCGGTACCACCTTGTCACCCGCCGTTTGCCAGTCGATACCTTCGCCATTGGCCGTCGCCGTCACGCTGCTCTTGGCCTTGGCCAGATACTCCACCGTCATCCCCTTGGGAATCCACCGCGCACCCGCCGGCACGGAAACGTCCGTCATGGTACCCGCCGCCAACTCCGCAGCGTTGCACATGGCAATGGCGTGCACCGTGCCCAGGTGGTTGGTGATGGCCTTGCTGAACGGCACTTCCACCGAGGCAAACCCCGGACGCAACTGGGTCATCAACGGATTGATGGTGCTGAAGTAGGGCGCCATCTGGCACGCCAGTTTGCTGAACGCTTCGGGGCCAACGCTGTTGAACATGCTCAGGGCCTGACTCATGGTGCTGCCTCGCTGATTAAATGAATTTTACGGAATATTGTTCCGTTACAGAATAAAGCTCTGTAACGGAACAGTATTCTGCCCATGGGAAATCTGTCAAGCTGCCCGGGCTTGTTCTTCTTCACTGACTGAGTTCCTGTTCAGCATGCAAACCCCGGATCTGCTTCAGCGTTGCTTCCCTGGCCGAAGGGCCGAATTGAAGCGCGATATCTTCAAGGCAGCCCTGGACCTGTTCAACGAGCAGGGCCTTGAAGCCACCACCATCGAGATGATCCGCGCGCGCTGCGATACCAGCGTCGGCGCCATTTATCATCACTTCGGCAACAAGGAAGGCCTGGTCGCCGCGCTGTTTTTTACCGCGCTGGAGGATCAGGCCGAATTGCGTGGGCGCTACCTTGAATCGGCCAAAACGGCGAAGGAGGGGGTGTACGCACTGGTCCACAGCTATGTCGATTGGGTGGACAGCGAACCGCAGTGGGCGCGCTTCCAGTACCACGCGCATTTCGCGGTGACCAAGGGCCCGTTCGCCGCTGAACTGGAAAGCCGCAATCAGGCGCGCAACGCGATGCTGAAGGAGTGGATGGTGCTGCCTGGACGGGGTGATCAGCTCAGCCAGGTGCCCGCCGAACTCTTGCCATCACTGATCATCGGCCAGGCCGACAGCTACTGCCGTGCCTGGCTGGCCGGGCGCTCGGCCAGCAGCCCTCGGGTGTACCGGGAAACCCTGGCCGAGGCAGCGTGGCGCTCGGTGGGCGGCGCCTAGGGCGTCGCGTGCATCACGCACAGGGTGCGGGCGTTATCCCCACCCGATAGCGCTCGTCAAAATCATCCGCCAACTGTGCCAGCGTCACCTCTCCCAAACGCTGCAGCAGCAACGCCTGGGCATCGTCAAACGCCTGGTTCAGCGCCGCATTGACGGCCTGTTCCACCAGGCATTGCGGATGATCGGTGGACAGGCCGACGGCAAAGATCGACGACGTGCCAAGGGCATTGTGGATGTCCAGCAGGGTGATTTCACTCAGCGGCTTGCCCAGCATCCAGCCGCCCTGATGGCCTTTTTCCGAACGCACATAACCTTTCTCCTTGAGCAGGCCCAGGGTGCGGCGTACCACCACCGCGTTGGTACCAAGCATCTGCGCGATGGTCTCCGAGGTGGCGCGTTCCTCGTGGCGGCCCATGTGGATCAGCACATGGAGCATGCGCGAAAGCCGGGTGTCGTTTCTCATCTGCAAGCCTCTGGAGTTCCTGCCCGAAAGTATCGTTCGTAACGATTGGAGTTGCGAGACACTTGACGAGGTATTTTTATGTAACTTATGGTGTGTCGTGAGTGCCCGGCAACCGATGCAAGGGCCACCAGAGAGGTCATCTTCATGGTTTACGACGTTATTATCGTCGGCGGCAGCTACGCCGGAATGTCTGCCGGGCTGCAACTGGCGCGGGCTCGGCGCAAGGTGCTGGTGGTTGACGCCGGGCAGCGGCGCAACCGGTTTGCGGCCACGTCCCACGGTTTCCTCAGCCAGGATGGCCAGCCGCCGGAGCTGATCGCTGCCGAAGGGCGAGGGCAGTTGATGGAATATCCGACGGTGACCTGGGTGCAGGACACCGCCGTTGAAGCGACTCGAAACCAGGATGGCTTCGTGGTGCGAACCCGTTGCAAGGGTGAGTTCAACGCTAAACGCTTGATTCTCGCTACCGGCGTGGTGGATGAGTTACCCGAGGTCGAGGGGTTGAAGGAGCGCTGGGGCAAGCATGTGTTCCATTGCCCGTATTGCCACGGCTATGAACTGGATCAAGGCCGCATCGGCGTGCTGGCGACGTCGCCGCTGGCCATGCATCACGCGATGCTGCTGCCGGACTGGGGCACCACCACGCTGTTTACCAACGGCGCATTTGTGCCGGATGCCGAGCAGCAGGCGCAACTGGATCGGCGTGGGGTCAGCGTCGAAAGCTCTGCGGTGCGGCGGATTGTCGGTGAGCGGGCGGATGTGGAATTGACAGACGGGCGGATGATCGCGCTGGACGGTATTTTCACCCTGTCCCGTACGCGCATGGCCAGCCCATTGGCTGAGCAGTTGGGCTGTGAGTTTGTCGAAGGGCCGACCGGGCCCTACCTGCTGACCAACGAGACGCGCCAGACCACCGTGCCCGGTGTGTTTGCCTGCGGCGATGCCAACCTGGCCGGCGGCTCGGTGGCGCTGGCGGTCGGCGAGGGTGTGCGCGCCGGGGTGGGCGCGCACTTTTCGATGATCTTCAACTGAGGTCAGCGCACCAGGCACGGCCGCTTGTTATCGAACGTCCAGCCCGGAATCATGAACTGCATCGCCACGCTGTCATTGCGCGCACCCAGGCCCATGCCTTTGTACAGTTCATGGGCGTGGGCCACGGCGTCCATGTCGATGTCCACGCCCAGGCCCGGTTTGGCCGGCACCTTGATGTGGCCGTCGACAATCTTCAGCGGAGCCTTGGTCAACCGCTGGCCGTCCTGCCAGATCCAGTGGGTGTCGATGGCCGTGATTTCCCCCGGCGCGGCGGCGGCCACCTGGGTGAACATCGCCAGGGAAATGTCGAAGTGATTATTGGAGTGCGAGCCCCAGGTCAGGCCCCATTCGTGGCACATCTGCGCCACGCGCACCGAGCCCTGCATGGTCCAGAAGTGCGGGTCGGCCAGGGGAATATCCACGGATTGCAACTGGATCGCATGCCCCATTTCACGCCAGTCGGTGGCGATCATGTTGGTGGCGGTGGGCAGCCCGGTGGCACGGCGGAATTCGGCCATGACTTCGCGCCCGGAGTAACCGTTTTCCGCGCCGCAAGGGTCTTCAGCATAGGCCAGCACATGATGCTGGTCGCGGCACAGGGCGATGGCTTCTTTCAGTGACCAGGCGCCGTTGGGGTCCAGGGTGATGCGCGCATCGGGGAAGCGTTCGGCCAGTGCAGTCACCGCCTCGATTTCGTCGCCGCCGCGCAGTACGCCGCCTTTGAGCTTGAAGTCATTGAAGCCGTATTGCGCCTTGGCCGCCTCTGCCAGACGCACGATGGCTTCGGGCGTCATGGCCTGTTCATGACGCAGGCGGAACCAGTCTTCGGCATCGTCTTCACTGCGATAGGCCAGGTCGGTTTGCTGGCGATCACCGATGTAGAACAGGTAGCCGAGCATCTTCACCGCGTCGCGCTGCTGGCCTTCGCCGAGAAGGGCCGCCACCGGGACTTCGAGGAATTGGCCGAGCAAATCCAGGAGTGCCGCTTCCATCGCCGTGACGGCATGGATGGTGATGCGCAGGTCAAACGTCTGCAAACCCCGGCCCGCCGAATCCCGCGCGGCGAAGGTCTGGCGCATGGCATTGAGAATGCTCTGGTACTGGCCGATGGGCTTACCGATCACCAGGCTGCGGGCGTCTTCCAGGGTCTCGCGGATGCGTTCGCCGCCGGGTACCTCACCGACGCCGGTACGGCCGGCGCTGTCGGTAAGGATCACGATATTGCGCGTAAAAAATGGCCCGTGGGCGCCGCTGAGGTTGAGCAGCATGCTGTCGTGGCCGGCCACCGGGATGACTTGCAGGCCGGTAACGACCGGGGCGCTGTTGGCGTGGTGCTGGTGTTCTGTGTTCATCGTGTAGTCCTTATTTGCTCAAGACGGGTGCGGGTTGCAGCACGCTGCTGGTGGTCGGGCCGGGCAGTGTCCTGGCGAAAAACACCAGGATGGCCGCAAGGATCGAAGTGCCCGCCAGGCCATACAAACCGCCCTGGATCGAGCCGGTGGTCTGTTCCAGGAAACCAAAGGTGGTGGGCGCGACAAACCCGCCGAGGTTGCCGATGGAGTTGATCAATGCGATCACCGCCGCGGCGATGCGTGCATCCAGGTAACCCTGGGGAATCGGCCAGAACAGCGAGGACGCCGACTTGAAGCCGATCGCCGCGAAGCAGATGGCGATAAAGGCAAAGATCGGCCCGCCGGTAGTGGAGAGGAACATGCCGACGGCGGCGATCAACAGCGCCGCAGCGACCCATGCTTGCTGGAACTTGAATTTGCCCGCCAGTGCCGCGAAGGCGTACATCGCGATGATCGAGATCAACCACGGGATGGAGTTGTAGAAACCCACCTGGATGTCGCTCAGGTCGCCCATCTTTTTAATGATGCTCGGCAACCAGAAAGTGGCGGCATAGATCGTCAGTTGGATGCAGAAATACAGGGCGCAGAACAGCATGATCTGACGGTCCTTGAGCAGCTTGCCCAGGGTCGGCTTGACCGTGGTGGCGGCGTCACGCTCGCGCTGTTCGCGGTCGATCTCGCCCACCAGTGCATCTTTTTCTTCAAGGCTGAGCCACTTGGCGTCGTGGGGTTTGGAGTCCAGCCAGAACCACACGAAAAAGCACAGCAGCACCGACGCCATGCCTTCGATGATGTACATCCACTGCCAGCCATGCAGGCCCAGCCCGGTGATTTGCAGCAGCACGCCGGACAAGGGGCCGGAGATCAGCGAGGCGAGGGCCGAGCCGCTGAGGAAGATTGCAATCGCCTTGCCGCGTTCGACGCCGGGCAACCAGCGAGTGAAGTAGTAGATCACCCCGGGAAAGAAGCCCGCTTCGGCCACGCCCAGCAGGAAGCGCAGGATGTAGAAGTGGGTTTCGTTCTGGATGAAGGCCATCAATGTGGCGGTGATGCCCCAGGTGAACATGATGCGGGTCAGCCAGATGCGCGCGCCGACTTTTTGCAGGAGCATGTTGGACGGCACTTCGAACAGCGCGTAGCCGATGAAAAACAATCCGGCACCGAAGCCATAGGCGGCCGCACCGATGCCCAGGTCGTGCTCCATATGGGTACGCACAAAGCCGATGTTGACGCGGTCGATGTAGTTGACGATGAACATGATCACGAACAGTGGGAGCACATGGCTCTTCACCTTCTTGATCGCGCGGGCCAGGACCGGGTCGGTGGCAGGCGCAGCTGTCGCAGGGCTGGAAGGGGTCACGAGGTCAAACTCCCACTGATTATTGTTGTGCGGGGACGTATTTGGGTTGCCAGAGATGTCAGACAACTTGATAGACATCATACAACTGCATTTTCAAAGATGGCAACCCTCTGTAGGAGCGAGCTTGCTCGCGAAAATCGTCAACGATTGCGCGGTTTTGTGCAATGTTTGCGCTGCGACGGGGTTTTTCGCGGGCAGGTTCGCTCCTACAGGTATTTGTTTGTTGTCATACAAGTTGGCTCGTCTAAGAATGCTAGTATTGCCAGGCGCCCCAGAACGGAATTCCTGATGCAAAACCCCAGCTCGGCACCTCATCGCAAGCGCTCCCCGGGCCTTGCCCACGACATCGTCACCGCATTGACCCAGCAAATTCTCCTGGGACAGATGGCGCCGGGTGAGAAGCTGCCATCCGAGTCCGCTATCGTGGGCGAGTACGGCGTCAGTCGCACGGTGGTGCGCGAAGCGCTTTCCAAATTGCAGGCCGCCGGGCTGGTCGAAACCCGCCACGGTGTCGGCACCTTTGTGCTGGAGCGCGACGAGCGCCACGGCCTGCACCTGACCCACGACACCGCGGCCAGCGTGCGCGGCATTCTTGAACTGCGCATGGGCCTGGAAACCCAGGCAGCCGCCCTGGCAGCCTTGCGCCGTACCGATGAACAACTGCAGCAGATGCGCCAGGCACTGGATGATTACCAGGATTCACTCGCCAATAACGACAGTGCCGTTGAGCCTGACGTGCGCTTCCATCGCCTGATCGCCCAGGCCACCGGCAACACCTATTTCACCGACGTGATTTATCACCTGGGCCACTCGGTAATCCCACGCACCCGGATCAATGCCGAGGAACGCGGCGACGCGGACCTGATGGCGCTGGGGCGCCTGGCGAACCTTGAGCACGAGGCGATCCTGAAAGCCATCCGCCGCCAGGACCCGGACGCGGCCCGGGCCGCCATGCTGTTGCACTTGAGCAACAGCCTGGAGCGGATGACAGGAGAGTAGGCGGGGCTATTTGCTGTCCAGGAAGTCCAGCAGCGCGGCATTGAACAGCGTCGGGTCCTGCAGGAATGCGAAGTGGCTGGTGTTCGGCAGAATCAGCAGGCCCGCTCCCGGAATGGTCGCCGCGATGTATTCGGTGTGTTCTCGCTTGATCGCCTCATCGTGGTCGCCGTCGACAATCAGGATCGGAGTCTTGATGGACGCCAGTTGCGCGTCGGTCCAGTTGGGTTGGCTGGCCCACATATGGCTGATCTGCTCGACGAAGGCGTCGTACTCTTTTGGCGTCGGCGAGTGCCTGGCGTACTCCTTGCCGGCGCGCTCGATGAAGGCGGCGAAGGTCGGATTTTTCTCTACGCCATCCTTGACCCCGGAGGTCTGGGTGTTGGCGGCAAAGGCAAACACCTTGCCGATACGGTCGGGATGGCGCAGGGCAAGATCGATACCGATGATTGCGCCGTCGCTCCAGCCGACGATATCGGCGCGGGGGATTTTCAGGCTGTCGAGTACGGCGACCACGTCATCGGCCATCAAGTCGTAACCGAAGGGGTTCTCGTCCCGGGAACTGCGCCCGTGGCCACGGCTGTCGAGGCTGATGACCGTGTGTTTGGCGGCCAGCGCCTTGACCTGGTTGCCCCAGTAATCGGAATTGGACAGGCCACCGTGCAGCAGGATGACCGGCGAACCATGCCCGGTCTTGGTGTAGTAGACCTTGATGCCATTGACGGCGGCATAGCCGGTCTTGGCCCCCGCAATCGGCGCCGGGGTGGGCGGAAGGGTTTCCCAGCGTTCCGCGGCCTGAACCCCGGAGAGGGACAGCAACAGGCAGGCAGCTGCCAATAAGCGACGTGACATGGCGATTCCTTTTTTGTGAGCAGGTTGAGGTCATCCGGCCAGATGTGCGCTCGACTCTAGCACCGTGCCTACCTTGGGAAACACGCATTTTTTCCTATCAAAAACGCCCTTTGGAAAGAGAAAAATACAGTTATATCAATGGAATAAATTTGTCTTTTGCAGCGGGTGGGCTAAGGGTTTCAACTGATGGTTTTTTCGGTCATTCCCGGCAGGGGCATTTTCTTCAATACCGCGATCCATCTTCTCCTTAAGGTTCAGCTCATACCCGCACAACAAAAAGGAATTGCAATGAGCTTGATCATTTCCATGGCCGCTTTCGCTTTGGCCACTTCCATCACGCCGGGACCGGTGAATGTGGTGGCCATCAGTTCGGGGGCGCGCTTTGGGTTTGCCGCCAGTCAAAAGCACGTGGCTGGAGCCGCGTTGGGATTCACCTTGCTGCTGGTGTTGATCGGCCTGGGGCTGCATGAGGTGCTGGTGCGCTGGCCGCTGCTGACCCAACTGATTCAATGGGGCGGGGTGGCGTTCCTGTTATACATGGCCTGGAAGCTGGCAGTGGACGATGGGCGCCTGGACGCTGAAGGCACGGCCGCGGCGCCGTCGATGCTCTATGGGGCGATCATGCAATGGCTCAACCCCAAGGCCTGGCTGGCGTGTGTGGCAGGCATGGGGCTGTTTGTCGCCGATGGCGATGCGCAGCAAGTCTGGCTGTTTGCGACGATCTACTTGGTGATTTGCTACTTGTCGGTGGCGTGCTGGGCGTACGCCGGGACGTTCCTGCGCCGCTACCTGAGCAATCCCCAGGGCATGCGCCTGTTCAATCGCTCGATGGCCGCCTTGTTGGTGGCCAGCGTGGGGTATCTGCTGCTGGCCTGATTCAGCCGCGATATTGCCCGGGCGTCGCCGCCAGGTGCTGTTTGAACGTGCGCTGGAAATGCGCCTGATCAGAAAAGCCGGCCGCCAGTGCGACGTCGGCGATCAACTGGCCGCTGCGCAACTGGGTGCGGGCAAACTGAATACGGCGATTGACCAGGAATGCGTGGGGCGTCATGCCGTAATACTGCTTGAACGCACGAATCAGGTACGACGGCGACAGTTCAGCCGCCTGGCAAATGTCTTCGAGCTTCAGGGCCTCGGTGCAATGTTCGCGGATATAGTCGGCGGCGCGCTCAAGCTTGTGATTGACCTCGCGCACCGGGGTCTCCGACGGGTTGAGGCGTTGTTGCACCTCGGTGAAAAAACTCACCACCGCACTCTGCTTGTGCAGGTGTTCGGCGTGGTTGTCCACCAGCACCTCATACAGCTCGTTCAGCCCGCGGTACAGCGCGACATCCGTGGTTTGGGTGGCGGTGAACGGACGAAAGTCCTGGTCCTTGCTGAAACCCAACTGATGCTGCAGGTCGGTCAGCCAGGCCGTATCGATATACAGCATGTGATAGGACCAGGGCAGATCATCAATGGGGTTGCAGGCGTGGACATCCCCGGGATTCATCAAGACCACGGTGCCGGTGCTGATCTTGAAGGTCGATGCCCCATGGATGTACAGGCTCTGCCCGGCCGTGATCGCGCCGATGGAAAAGTGCTCGTGGGCGTGGCGGGTGTAGCAGACCTTCCGCCCGTCGGCGATGGTGCGAGCCTCAATGAACGGCAGGCGTTCGTCGCGCCAGAAGGACGGGGCAGTCGGTTCGAGGGGCGATCGCATCACTACAAGTCTCACCGGGAAACAATGCAGTGAATGATTACACAGAAACCGGCCTGCAACGTTTCATTTCATGGTTTCGGGTTCCATTCTGCGCAGGAAACCGATCCGCGGATCTACGCCGTTGATGGCGTCTGCCAGGGAAAGGGGTTGCTTCGCCGCCGCTCGCGCCTCATCGGCGCCTACCAGCAAGTGCTGGTCAATCACGATGCTGGCAATGGCCAGGCTGCGTGGCGAGGTGAAGGTGTTGGGTACCACAGGGCCCGGCCCATAGACGGCAGGCAGCTCGGCAAAACGTTGGGCAATGACCGTCGCGTGTTGCTGCCCGTTGGGAATGGTGCCGCGCGCGTACGCTGACCAATCGATCGGCAGCGGGCTGCCTTGGGTATTGCCGGTGCGCAGGGCCTGTTCGAATATTTGCAGGGTCAGGCCCGGTAATGGGGCAACCTTCAGTTGCTTTGGGAGAAATTCGTAGAAGCGCTTGTCGCCGGCGTACCTGCACAACACCAGCACCCCGAATCTCCCGATGCCCGATGTCTGCCCGCCAGCACTGGTGCGTGACGTTTGCAGGCGATGGAATTCCAGGCTGCCATATTCCATGCCTTTACGGCTAAGCAGGGGCAGTTGTGACATCCAATACACGATCGACTGTAGCAGCGCGGCGCGCACCGCCGTGTAGCGCTTCTCGAACTCGGCCGCGAAAGTGGAATGGATTGACCCCAACTCATCGAACCGTGACGCCATGCTGGCGAAATCAACGTCCTTGAGGGTCGAGCGCCATTGCGTTGTGCCTTTGGTCAGCTTGCCTGCCATGTGCAACTGAACCAGGGAAACGGCGGTATTGGCGGCGATATCCGGCTCCGAGCGGTTACCAGGCCTGGCCTGCCATTGTATGACCATTCGCTCCAGATCGGTGCTACCGGCAAACACCCGCTGAAGATCCTGCAAGGCTATCTCATACAGGCTGGTATGCCCGTTCTTCTTCAACTCGGAACTGATCTGCAACTGGTTGAGCTGCTCGTTCAACGCGGCAATGGCGCGATTCTTCTGCGTGGTACTGTGCCCATCAACGTTTTTGGCCAGTACTCCGTTGGCCACGGCCCAGTCGACGATCGGCAGACTGCCTCGGCGAACCCGGCGGGAGGGCATGATGAAGTAGATCACCGCCATGAAGTCGGTGAAGCGCATGGCCCGTGATGCACCCGGTGTTTCAGCTTCGATCAGGTCCACGTATTGCTTGAAATGTACCCAGGTATGGGAACTCATGTACGACACCTCATCAGGGATGTCCCGCACCAGGAATTCCGGGGCGATGCCCGCCAGCAACAGGTGCGCGGCCATGGGTACGGCGCTGGTGCGCAGGACCTTGAACTGGACCATGGCTTCTACGGCGTTACGGACTTCATGGAAGGTCAGGCCCCAGTTGTAGGAATCGGTCAGGTCATAGCCGGCGACAGTGGCCCGCTGCTTACCAGCATTCGCGTCCAGGCTGAGAATCAGTGCGGCAAACAACAGTGCGTTTCTGCTGGCACGGGTGTTTGCAGCGCTGGCGTGTTCACCGTACCAGCCCACGGTTTCCGATAGCCGCGCGGCCAGTGCCTGGGCCGGGGGCGATGCCAATAGTTGGTGCAGCAGCAGATCAGCCTCGGCGCGCACCTGGTCACGGTTTTTTTCGCCGACGATTGTTTCGCTCAGGTAGTCGAACAGTTTTACGTCCTGGTTGGGCAGGAAGGCGGCGACGGTCTGCAGCACCTGTTTGCGTTGCGCCGCCAGCAGTGGCATCACCTGCAATGCCCGCCAGTAGTTGCCGTGGCGTGGCTGTTTGGTTGTCGGGATGCGCAGGATGCGTGCCGTGGCATGGGCTTCGTCACGGGTAGCCGGTAGCGCCATCTGGTAGAGGTTGAGTAACTGGCGCAAGCTGACCTGGCCATTGGTGCTGATGCGCCCGCCGGATTGGCGGGCCAGTTCCAACAGGGGTTCGGCCATCGAGGTCAGGCTTGAAAGCGGTGTGTCCGCACGGGTGAGTACCTTGGGCGCATCGTCCAGCGCGTAACCACTGAGTTCGCCGTCCGCGTTCAGTACATACACCCGGGCAAGGTTGAATTGGCGGGTGGCGCTCACGCGTTGAAAGGCCGATTCCTGGCGCAAACCTGCGAGCAGTTGCGCCCCTTTGTCCACCAGCATGGCAAAGGGCGAGTCAGCCGCCAGGTTGAACGTCATGTCCAGGGTGCTAGTGAGCTGCGTATCGAGGGTGATCGACTTGAGTGCTGCTTGCATGGTGTAACGGTCATTGAGGACTGCGATATGGCGCATGTGTTTGCTGACGGCCACCAACGAGTGGGCGGCCGAGCTGACATAGGGAAACGTCGCTGCGCTGGTGGCGCGCAGTTGTTCCACCAGGACCTGAACGTCCCCTGCACTGGCAGGACGGGGTAGCCGATACACCGTCATCAGCGCGGCCAGGCTGAGGCTGGCGTCCGGCAATATGTCGGTATGGGCGAGATTGGCCAGGCGCTCCAGCTCATCCCATTGCTGATTCAGCGCTGAGTTGTTGGAGCGATCCAGAGGTGAGGTATTGGCCTCGCGGCCGTCGGTCACGGCGATCACTACTTTTTGGTCGACGGAATAGCGGTAAGTGGGGGCAGCGCCTTGACTGGCAGGGTTGAGGCTCGCGAACTCTTCGCCCTGCGTCACGGCGTAAAGCAGCTGTGCCGCGTACTTTAAGGTGCTCGACAACATTGAGTCCGAGTCCAGCGTGCATCGTTGCAGGTAGAGCTGCAGCCAATCGAAAGGCGGGCTGCCGTTTGTACTTTGTTCCAGGAGCGTCTGCAGCGCATCGGCCAGTTGTTGGTAATCCCGCTGCTCTTCGGTCAAGCGCTTGCGCAGGGTGGATTTGAGCCGCCCGCTTTCATCGACACCGGGCAGCGTGTCGAGGGTATGGATCTCTTCGAGAATCACCTGAGCCTGCAAATGATTGGTCGGTAACGGGTAGCCATAGAAGGGCAATACCAGGTTCAGAGGCAGTGTCCTCGAATGAGGTTCGACGAGGTTTTCCATGAATGGCAAGCCGGCGTTGACCGTATCGATAATCTGCACCACCTCCAGGATCGGATTCGCGACGCGCCACCAATCAGAGTCTTTGTCCAGGGTGAAGGTGTACGGTGTTTTGACCGTGCCTTCCAGGATCGTGGCCTGCAGATCGCCGCCCCGAAACACCAGGCTCGCCAGTTCCAGGTCATGGCGTGAGGCCCACTCACGGAAGGCCGGGCGGCCGATGGCGTCACAGAAGAGCCGCACCCAGCGACCGAGCATGGTATTTTCCGGCACGCTGATCAAGATGGGTTCGGTTGCCGGGGTGGTGCCTTGGGCAACCAGTCTGATCAAACCGGCGATCAGTTCGGCGATCAGCACTTGATCGTCCTTGAGGCGCAATGCCTGGTGCTTGATCAGGTCCAGGGCGGAGGGAGAAATATTCTTCAACAGGTGGGACAGAAAGGGTAAGTCATCCATGGCGTTCAGGCTCTGTGCAAGGTCGCCCACGTGCTATGGGCGACCGGAGCCTGCATCGTCGGATGGGCCGGGCCAGAACAAAAGACGTACCTTCCTGATGGGATGTAGCCCGAGTCGACTGCCGTTGCAAGCGCTACGGCAGTCTGGCGTTTGGGCTCAAAAATCCCAGCGAGTCGCCAATTGCAGGCTGCGCGGCTCGCCGTAGAAGCCAGTGCCGAAGTTGCCCAGGCCGGTGTAGTACTTTTTGTCGAACAGGTTCTTCACGTTCAACGTGGTGCTCAAGTGCTCGTTGAAGCGGTAGCGCGCCATCACGTCCACCAGGAAGTAGCTGTCCTGGGTAATGCGTGAGTTGTGGCCGAAATTCACCGAGTCGTTGGGATCGGGCTGGAACACATTGCCGAAGAACTCGCTCTGCCAATTCACGCCGCCACCCACGGTCAGGTTCTCCAGGGCGCCGGGCAGGCGATAGGTGTTGAACAACCGCACCACTTGCTGGGGCGTGGTGGTTTGCAGCACAGAGCCGTAGACGTAATCGCCGTTGGCGTCACGGCTGTGCTGGTAGGTGTAGCCCGCCGAGACGTTCCAGCCGTCCAGCACTTCACCGGCCAGTTCGACTTCAAAGCCCTTGGTGGTGGCGCCGGCAATCGGTCGATACACCGAGTCGGTCTCAAACCCGGAAACGTACTGCGCAACGTTGTCCTGTTCGATGCGGAATGCGGCAAAGCTGGCGTTCAGGCGGCCGTCGAAAAATGCTGCCTTGAGCCCGGCTTCGTAGGTGTCGCCTTCAATCGGATCGAGCAGTTTGCGGTCGGCGTCCTTGCTGTTTTGCGGTTTGTAGATCTTGGTGTAGCTGGTGTACACCGACCAGATGTCATTCAGGTCGTAGACGATACCGGCATAGGGCGTGACGACGCCGGTCTGGCGGTAGGTGAAACGGTTGTCGGCCTTGGTCGGGTCGTAGAAATCGGTGTTGTCGGTGCCGCTGAAGTTGCTGACGCGGGTGCCCAGGATCACCGACAGGTCATCGGTGGGTTTCAAGCGCGTGGCCAGGTACGCGCCGGCCTGGCGTTGCACGATGTCGTTCTGGCCGCTGCGGGGAATGTCAGGCTTCGGGTATTCGCCGCGCCAGTCATAAATGCTGCCGCCCACGGGCGGGTAGACCGAGCCGTACACCGGCACGTCCTGTTTCGAGCGGGTCGCCATGAAGCCCATGATCAGCTCATGCTCGCGCCCGAACAGGCTGAAGGGGCCATTGAGGTTGATGTCCAGGGTGTTTTGCACCTGGTCACCCTTGTATTTGCCCATGAACATGTACATCCCGTTGCCCGTGACCGGGTCCGGGTTGCCGCCGCTGGCGGAGGCGAGCAGGGTGTCGTGCTGGCTGCGCTTGCGGTCAAGGCTGACTTTCAGCGACCAGTCGTTCGCGAGCTTTTGTTGCACCGAGGCAAACAGGGTCTGGTTCTGGAAGTCGCGGCGGCTCCAGTCGGCGGCCGGGTTGAAGGACCGCGAGAAGTCGGTGCGTGAACCGTTGCTGAAGTACATCGGGAAACCGGTCCAGCTGGCGCCACGGGAGCGGGTGTCCTGCTGGTCGATGCCGAAGGTCAGCAGGGTGTCCGGCGTCAGGTCGGCTTCGAGGATGCCGTAGGCAATGTCCTTGGTGTTCTGGTAGTGGTCCAGGTACGACTGACGATCCTGATACACGCCGACGAAGCGCCCGCGCACGTTGCCGGAGTCGGTCAAAGACCCGGAAATATCGCCTTCGGTGCGGTAGTTGTCCCACGAGCCGAAGGTCTGCGTGACCGACGCCTTGAAATCCCGGGTGGGCTTTTTGCGAATCAGGTTGACCGTGGCCGAAGGATCGCCGGAGCCGGACATCAGGCCGGCTGAACCCTTGATGATTTCCAGGCGGTCATACACCGCCATGTCGGTGCTGGTGGTGCCATAGTCATACACGCCGTCGTAGGTGGAGTTGACCCCGTCGTACTGGAAATTGGTGATCGGCAGGCCGCGGCTGGAAAACTCCCAGCGCTCGCTGTCGTAGTTCTGCACGCTCACACCGGGCGCACGGCGCAGGGTGTCGGCGATGCTGGTGGAGCCCTGGTCGTCCATTTGCTGGCGGGTGATCACTGTTACCGACTGCGGCGTCTCGCGCATCGACAACGCCAGGCCGGTGGCCGAGGCCATGGCGCCGGTAGTGTACGAGTGCGTGTCTTCGGTGGTGGCGCCCAGGCCTTCGCCGGAGATGGTGGTGGCGCCCAGTTCCAGGGCGCCGGTGTTGGCCGGGACCAACTCCAGCACGTAGCCGTTGTTGCCCTGGGGCACGGCCTGCAAGCCGCTGCCTTGCAACAGCCGTTGCAAACCGCTGGCTGGGGTGTAGCTGCCGTTGAGGCCCGGGCTGGTTTTGCCGCTGGCCAGGCTGTTGTGGCCGGCGAAAAAGATCCCGGACTGCTCGGCGAAGCTGTTCAGCACGTTGACCAACGAACCCGCGGCGATGGTGTAGTGGCGGGCCGTTTCCTGCGTCGACGGTGACTCGGCGGCTTGCGCGTCGAGCGCGCCCAGGCACAACAGGGTAGCAGTAACGGCCAGCGCCAGCGGGCGCAAAGTGAAGCGAACGGGTTGCGACATGAACATTCCCTTTGGATCAAATCGATCGGCGAATTGAAAGCATCTGCAGGGTTAACCGAACGAGTTTTGGAAAAGGGAACTGACGGCTGAAAGTTTTTATGTGCCTGGGTGTTTGGGCCTGACCGTGACCCACCACGGCATGAGCGTGTCGACCTGAATCGGCAGCGCGGCCTGTAGCAGGCGCAGTGCGTGGTCGCTGTCTTTGAGGGGGAACGAACCCATCACCGGCAATTGCGCCACGGCTGGATCACAACCCAGGTGGCCGGGGCGAAAACGATTGAGTTCGGCGACCAGTTGGCCAAGCGGCAGGTTGTCGGCCAGCAGTACGCCACGGCTCCAGGCCTCACGGGTGGCGGATGCGGGTGAATGGAGATTGAACCCATCGCGGGTGAAGGCCACTTGTTGCCCGGCCTCGATGATTCGTTGTTGCCGGCTGGCGGCGGTGCGCACTTCAACCCTGCCTTCAAACACATTGAGCAAAGTGCTGTCGCCGTCCTGCAACACGCTGAAGCGGGTGCCGAGTGCCCGCAGGCGACCCTGCTCAGTCTCCACCAGAAACGGGCGGTTCGGGTCCTTTGCGGTCTCGATCAGCACTTCGCCGAAACGCAGGTGCAGCAAGCGCTGGACCCGGTCAAAACGTACATCCAGGGCGCTCAAGGCGTTCAGCCACAGGCGGCTGCCATCGTCCAGCAGCGCTTCGCGGGTTTCACCGCCGGAGGTTGCGTAATCCGCACTCCAGCCTCCCACCAACCGGGGCAGGGCGGTGTTGCGCCAGGTGCCCCAGGCCAGCGTTGAACCGGCACACAGCACCAGCAGGGTCTTGAGCGTCTGGCGCCGAGAGCTGCGCAACGCACGGCTGGCGCTGTGGGATTGCTCGGCCAACGGCGCAAAGCGTTGGCTGACCCGCTCTACATAGCCCCAGGCGGCCTGGTGTTCCGGACTTTGCCCGAGCCATGCCTGCCAGTGCTGGGCAGCCTCTGGCTGATCCTGCAGGCGTACGTACCATTGGGCCGCTTGCTCAAGGCTGGCATGGCTGAGCTTTCCGGGGCTGTTCACTCCACGAGCATCCCGTCCAGTTCGGCTTCCAGCACCGCACAATGCAGCAGCGCCTGGGCCAGGTATTTTTTCACCATCCGTTCGCCTACCCCGAGCTGTTCGCCGATCAGCTTGTAGGGCAGGCCGTGCAACTGCGCCAGCAGGAATGCCTCGCGGACTTTGTGGGGCAGCCGCGCGAGCATGGCGTCCACTTCGTACAGGGTTTCGACAATGATTGCCCGCTGCTCCGGCGACGGTTGCAGGGCTTGGGGCCGGTCCGCGAGGCTTTGCAGCCACGCTTGTTCCAGTTGGCGCCGGCGCCAGTGATCAATGCACAACCCCCGGGCGATGGTGGCCAGGTAGGAGCGCTCCCGCGTCTCATCGGCATCGGCCGGCGGACGCTTGAGTACCCGGATGAAGGTGTCATGGGCCAGGTCCGCCGCATCCCAGCGATTGCTCAGGCGCCGGCGCAGCAGCCCCAGCAGCCAGGAATGGTGATTGCCGTAGAGGTCGCTGAACGAGGTGGACGGGGTCGACACAGTATCCATGTGGCGCAGAAGCCTTGGCGTAAATAAGAATTGGTCGCGATTAAACCAAAGGGCCGGGCACTGCGCAAATGATATTGGTTTGCTTTTGCGGCGTTGTCAGCGCCCACGCTTTTCGGCAATCCATGCGGTGGCCAGGTCGATAAAGGCCCGCAGTTTCGGTTGGCTCTGGGTTCGGGCGGGGAAATACAGGTACAGCCCGCTGCTTGGCGGTACGAAAGATTGCAGCACGGGCTCCAGTGCGCCTGAAGCCAGGTCCTCCATGACCTCGAAATCACTCACGTACGCCAGGCCCTGGCCGGCCCGCGCGGCGGCGATCATCAGGTTGCGGTCATTGACGATCAACCCGCCTTGAACGCCGACCGTAAACTCCCGGCCCGCCCGCTCGAATTCCCAGCGGTGTGCCATGCCCGAGGTCAGGAAGCGATAACCGATGGTTTGATGGGCCGTGAGCGCTTCCGGCGTTGTCGGCTTGCCGGCCTTGGCAAAGTAGGCGGGAGAGCCCACCACCGACCAGTTCAGGTCCGGGGTCAGGCGCACGGCAACCATGTCTTTGTCGATGGATTCCCCCAGGCGAATACCGGCGTCGAAGCCCTCGGTCACCAGGTCCACCGTGGCATCGTCGAGGGAAATATCCAGCACCACATCGGGAAAGGCCTCGCGAAAACGCGGGATCAACGGCTCGATCAGCAACTTGCCCGACAACCTTGGTACCGTCAGCCGCAGGGTGCCCATGGGCCGGTCGCGGTAGCCACTGAGGGCCGCCAGCGCTTCGTCAATCTCCCCGGCGGCGGGGCGCAGGCGGCTGTAAAGCGTCATGCCGGCCTCGGTCAGCGCTACCCGGCGCGTGGTGCGCTGGAACAGCACCACACCCGTGCGCTTCTCCAGGGTCTTCACCGCATGGCTGACCGCGGTCGGTGTTACGCCGAGGCGTGCAGCGGCCTGGGTGAAGCTCTTCAGTTCGGCCACGGCGAGAAATTCGGTCAAGCCATTGAAGGGATCAAGGTTCATCGGTCAGCCATTATGAAATTCTGTTTCAGAGTGCTTGTAGCACGAGACGGTTTTTCAGGCTAATGCCTCAGCGTACCTTGGCTCCACATTCACTCCATCAGGTACGGATCATGACAACGGCACATTCCTTCAAGCGTGTTTGGCTGGTAACCGGGGCTTCCCGGGGCATCGGCGCGAAAATCGTCGCGGCAGCTCTGGCCCACGGTGATGCGGTGGTGGCGACGGCCCGCAACGCCCATACCGTTACCGAACGCTTCGGTGAGCAACCCGGGCTGCTGGCGGTGCAACTGGACGTGACCGACGAATCCCAGGCTGCCGACGTTGCCCGTGCCGCCATTGAGCACTTCGGGCGCATTGATGTGTTGGTCAACAATGCCGGTTTTGGCCTGCTGGGCGCGGTGGAGGAGGCGTCTGCCGATGAGGTTCGCCGCTTGTATGAAACCAATGTGTTCGGGCTGCTCAATGTCACTCGCGGTGTATTGCCGTTCATGCGCCAGGCGCGCAGCGGGCATGTGATCAATATTTCGTCGGTGGGCGGTTTCCGTTCCGGGGCGGGGTTCGGCACGTACTGCTCGACCAAGTTTGCCGTTGAAGGGTTGAGCGAGGCGCTGCACGCAGAGCTGGCACCCTTGGGCGTCAAGGTGACGGTGGTGGAGCCGGGTTATTTCCGTACCGACTTCCTGGATGGCAACTCCCTGGTGGAGTCGCCCTTGATCATCGACGACTACGCCGCCACGTCCGGCGAGGTGCGCAAGCTGGCCAAGGTCTACAACCAGCAGCAACCGGGTAACCCGGAGCTGCTGGCAGTGGCCATGATCAAGCTGGTGGAAGCGCCGCATCCGCCGATGCGCCTGGCCCTGGGCACCGACACGTTGCAGGCGATTGAGGACAAGCTGGCCTACGTCAAGGAAGAGACCGCTGCCTGGCGTGAATTGTCGGCCTCAACCGATTTCTGACACCCAATGGCTCGACAGCTGCTACGGTGGTTCTACTGCTAGGGGCCGGGCACCAAAAACGCCGCCTCCAGCAGTTGCCGGGTGTAGGCATGCTGGGGGTTGGCGAAGATCGCGGGTGCATCTCCCTGTTCAACCGCCTGCCCGTGTTTTACTACCATCAGTTGGTGACTCAAGGCCTTGACCACCGCCAGGTCGTGGCTGATGAACAGGTAGGTCAGGTTGTACTTGGCCTGCAGGTTGCGCAGCAGATCCACCACCTGGCGCTGCACGGTACGGTCGAGGGCCGAGGTCGGCTCGTCCAGCAGAATCAGCCGGGGCTTGAGCACCAGGGCGCGGGCAATAGCGATGCGCTGGCGTTGGCCGCCGGAAAATTCGTGGGGGTAGCGATTGCGGGTTTCCGGGTCCAGGCCCACTTCCTTCAGCGCGGCGATAATCGCCGCTTCCTGCTCGGCGGCAGTGCCCATCTTGTGGATACGCAGGCCTTCGCCGACGATCTCGCTCACGCACATGCGCGGGCTCAGGCTGCCGAACGGATCCTGGAACACCACCTGCATTTCCCGGCGCAGTGGGCGCACCTGTTGCTGGCTGAGCTTGTCCATCTGATGGCCTTCGAAGCGAATGCCACCCTTGCTCGCAATCAGCCGCAAAATTGCCAGGCCCAGGGTGGATTTGCCCGAGCCGCTTTCACCGACGATGCCCAGCGTCTGGCCCTGGGGCAGGCTGAAGTTGATGCCATCCACCGCCTTGACGTAATCGACGGTATTGCGCAGGAAGCCTTTCTTGATCGGGAACCAGACCTTCAGGTCATCGACTTCCAGCAACGGTGGGCCGACTTCATTGGTGGCGGGGCCGCCGCTGGGTTCCGCTGCCAGCAGCTCCTGGGTGTAAGGGTGCTGCGGCGCCTGGAACAGGCTTTCGCATTCGGCCTGCTCGACGATGCAGCCTTTTTGCATCACACATACCCGGTGGGCAATGCGCCTGACCAGGTTCAGGTCGTGGCTGATCAACAGCAAGGCCATGCCCAGGCGCGCCTGCAATTCCTTGAGCAGCTCCAGGATCTTCAACTGCACGGTGACGTCGAGTGCCGTGGTCGGCTCGTCCGCAATCAGCAACTCCGGCTCATTCGCCAGGGCCATGGCGATCATCACCCGCTGGCGTTGGCCGCCGGACAGCTCATGGGGCAGGGCCTTGAGGCGTTTGTGGGGCTCGGGGATGCCTACCAGTTCCAGCAGCTCCAGGGTGCGTTTGGTGGCCACCTTGCCGGTAAGCCCCTTGTGCAGGCCGAGCACTTCGTTGATCTGCTTCTCGATGGAGTGCAGCGGGTTCAACGAGGTCATCGGCTCCTGGAAAATCATCGCAATCCGGTTGCCGCGGATATGCCGGATGGTCTTTTCCTTCAGGGTCAGCAAATCGTGGTTGGCGTACTGGATCGTGCCCGACGGGTGACGTGCCAGCGGGTAAGGCAGCAGGCGCAAAATCGAGTGCGCCGTGACCGACTTGCCCGAGCCGCTTTCGCCCACCAGTGCCAAAGTTTCGCCGCGCTTGATATCGAAGCTGACGTTGTTCACCACCCGCTGGTGGCTGTTGCCTACGACGAACTCGACGGAGAGGTCGCGGACTTCGATCAGATTGTCCTGATTCATCTCATTTCCTCGGGTCGAATGCATCGCGAGCGGACTCGCCGATAAACACCAGCAGACTCAACATGATCGCCAGCACGGCAAACGCACTCATGCCCAGCCACGGCGCCTGCAGGTTGGATTTGCCCTGGGCCACCAGTTCACCCAGGGACGGCGAGCCGGCCGGCAGGCCGAAACCCAGGAAGTCCAGCGCGGTGAGGGTGCCGATCGCCCCGGTCAGGATGAACGGCATGAAGGTCATGGTGGAGACCATGGCGTTGGGCAGGATATGGCGGAACATGATCGCGCCGTTCTGCATCCCCAGCGCCCGGGCCGCCCGCACATATTCCAGGTTACGCCCGCGCAGGAACTCGGCGCGCACCACGTCCACCAGGCTCATCCAGGAAAACAGCAGCATGATCCCCAGCAGCCACCAGAAGTTGGGTTGCACGAAGCTGGCGAGGATGATCAACAGGTACAGCACCGGCAAGCCGGACCAGATCTCCAGGAAACGCTGGCCGGCCAGGTCGACCCAGCCACCGTAGAAGCCCTGCAACGCGCCGGCGATCACGCCGATGATCGAGCTGAGCACGGTGAGCGTCAGGGCAAACAGCACGGAAATCCTGAACCCGTAGATCACCCGCGCCAGCACATCGCGGCCCTGGTCATCGGTGCCCAGCAGGTTGTCCCGTGACGGCGGGGCGGGGGCCGGAACTTTCAGGTCGTAGTTGATGCTCTGGTAGCTGTACGGAATCGGCGCCCACAACGTCCACGCGTCCTTGGCCTTGAGCAGCTCCTGGATATACGGGCTCTTGTAGTTGGCTTCCAGCGGGAATTCGCCGCCGAAGGTGGTCTCGGGGTAGCGCTTGAGCGCCGGGAAATACCAGTCGCCGTCGTAGTGCACCGCCAGCGGCTTGTCGTTGGCGATCAGCTCGGCGCCCAGGCTCAGGCCGAACAGGATCAAAAACAGCCACAGCGACCACCAGCCACGCTTGTTGGCCTTGAAACGCTCGAACCGGCGACGATTGAGGGGGGATAGATTCATCTCAATGCTCCCGGCTGGCGAAGTCGATGCGCGGATCGACCAGGGTGTAGGTGAGGTCGCCGATCAGCTTCACCACCAATCCCAGCAGGGTGAAGATAAACAGGGTGCCGAACACCACCGGGTAGTCACGGTTGATCGCCGCTTCAAAGCTCATCAGGCCCAGGCCGTCGAGGGAGAAGATCACTTCCACCAGCAACGAGCCGGTGAAGAAAATGCCGATGAAGGCCGACGGGAAGCCGGCAATCACCAGCAGCATCGCGTTGCGAAACACATGGCCGTACAGCACGCGGTGGTTGGTCAGGCCCTTGGCCTTGGCGGTGACCACGTACTGCTTGTTGATCTCGTCGAGGAAGCTGTTTTTGGTGAGCAGGGTCATGGTGGCGAAGTTGCCGATCACCAGGGCGGTCACCGGCAGGGCAAGGTGCCAGAAGTAATCGAGGACCTTGCCGCCCCAGCTCAACTCATCAAAGTTGTTGGACGTGAGCCCGCGTAACGGAAACCAGTCGAAGTAACTGCCGCCGGCGAACACCACGATCAGCAGGATCGCAAACAGGAACGCCGGGATCGCGTAGCCGACGATGATCGCCGAGCTGGTCCAGACGTCGAAGTGGCTGCCGTGCCGCGTAGCCTTAGCGATCCCCAGGGGGATCGACACCAGGTACATGATCAGGGTGCTCCATAATCCGAGGGAGATGGACACCGGCATCTTTTCCTTGATCAGGTCGATGACCTTCGCATCGCGAAAGAAGCTGTCGCCAAAATCCAGCCGGGCGTAGTTCTTGACCATGATCCACAAGCGTTCCGGCGCCGACTTGTCAAAGCCGTACATCTTCTCGATTTCCTTCACCAGCGCCGGGTCCAGGCCCTGGGCGCCGCGGTAGCTGGAACCGGCCACCGAGACTTCGGCACCGCCCCCGGCAATCCGGCTGGTGGCGCCTTCAAAGCCTTCGAGCTTGGCGATCATCTGCTCCACCGGGCCACCCGGGGCGGCCTGGATGATCACAAAGTTGATCAGCAAAATGCCGAACAGGGTCGGGATGATCAGCAGCAGTCGACGAAAAATATAGGCCAGCATCTCAGTCGCCCCCGCTCGCCGGATCGGCGCTCTGGTTGGTGTCCACGGTTATCGCAGGTTTCACGTCGGGTTTGCTCCACCAGGTGGCGGTGCCGACGTCATACCGTGGCGAGACCTTCGGATGGCCGAGGTGGTCCCAATACGCCACGCGGAAGGTCTTGATGTGCCAGTTGGGGATCACGTAGTAGCCGAACTGCAGCACGCGGTCCAGGGCCTTGGCGTGGGCCACCAGGCTCTTGCGCGAGTCGGAGTCGATGAGTTCTTCCACCAACTGGTCGATGGCCGGGTCTTTCAGGCCGATGTAGTTGCGGCTGCCGGGCTTGTCGGCGCTGGATGACTTCCAGTACTCGCGCTGCTCGTTGCCCGGCGATGAGGATTGCGGGAAGCTGCCCACCACCATGTCGAAGTCCCGCGAACGGATGCGGTTGATGTACTGCGAGATGTCGACCCGGCGAATCACCAGGTCGATCCCCAGGTCTGCCAGGTTGCGCTTGAACGGCAACAGGATGCGTTCGAACTCGGTCTGTGCCAGCAGGAACTCGATGGTCACTGGCTTGCCGGTGGTGTCGACCATCTTGTCGTCGACGATCTTCCAGCCGGCCTCTTGCAGCAGTTGATAGGCCTCGCGCTGCTGGGTGCGGATCATGCCGCTGGCGTCGGTCTTCGATGGCTCGAAGGCTTCGGTAAACACCTGGGGCGGGATCTTGTCCCGCAGCGGTTCAAGAATCGCCAGCTCATCCGGGCCGGGCAGGCCGGTGGCGGCCATCTCGGAGTTTTCGAAATAACTGCGGCTGCGGGTGTAGGCGCCGTTGAACAGTTGCTTGTTGCTCCATTCAAAGTCCAGCAACAGGCTGATGGCCTTGCGCACCCGCACATCCTGGAACATCGGTTTGCGGGTGTTGAACACGAAGCCCTGCATGCCGGTGGGGTTGCCGTTGGGGATTTCTTCCTTTATCAGGCGGCCCTGGGTGACGGCGGGGGTGTTGTAGGCATTGGCCCAGTTTTTCGCGCTGATTTCCAGCCAGTAATCGAACTGCCCGGCCTTGAGGGCTTCGAGGGCCACGGTGTTGTCGCGGTAGTAATCGGTGACCCGGTTATCGAAGTTGTAGAAGCCCTTGTTGATCGGCAGGTCCTTGGCCCAGTAGTCCTTGACCCGCTCATAGCGGATCGAGCGCCCGGCCTTGACCTCGGCCACCTTGTACGGGCCGCTGCCCAGCGGAATCTCCAGGTTGCCCTTGGAGAAGTCGCGGCCCTCCCAGTAATGCTTGGGCAACACTGTCAGTTGCCCAAGGATCAGCGGCAGTTCGCGGTTGTTGGTGCGCTTGAACTTGAACAGCACCCGCAGCGGGTCTTCGGCGATCACTTCGTCGACATCCGCGTAGTAGGTCTTGAAGATCGGCGAGCCGTCCTTCATCAGCGTCTGGAAGCTGAACACCACGTCTTCGGCACGGATCGGGTGGCCGTCGTGGAAGCGCGCTTCGGGGCGGATGTAGAAGCGCACCCAGCTGTTGTCCGGGGCCTTTTCGATCTTGCCGGCCACCAGCCCGTATTCGGTGATGGGTTCGTCCAGGCTTTGCTGGGCGAGGGTGTCGTAGATCAGGCCGATATCATCTGCCGGCACGCCCTTGCTGATGAATGGGTTGAGGCTGTCGAAGCTGCCCATGCTGGATACGCGGAAGGTACCACCCTTGGGGGCATCCGGATTTACGTAGTCGACGTGTTTGAAATCGGCGGGGTACTTGGGCGGTTCGTTGTAGAGGGTCAGGGCATGTTGCGGGGCCGCATTGGCCGCGGCGCAAAACAGCAGGCTGCCAAGGATCGCAGTACGCAAAGGTATCATTGGGCTTTCTCCGAAGCTTTCAGCCACCATGCGCTCAGGCCCAGGCTGTAGGGCGGCGTGGTGACGAAGGCGAACCGGTTGCGGTACGCCAGGCGATGATAGTTGAGGTACCAGTTGGGAATACTGTAGTGCTGCCACAGCAGGACGCGGTCCAGCGCCCGGCCGGCGGCCAACTGTTCTTCACGGGTTTGCGCGGCCAGCAGTTGGTCCAGCAGGTGGTCGACCACCGGGTTGGCGATGCCTGCGTAATTCTTGCTGCCCTTGATCCCCGCCTGGCTGGAGTGGAAATACTGCCACTGCTCAAGGCCGGGGCTGAGGGTCTGGTTGAGGGTCATCAGAATCATGTCGAAGTCGAACTGATCGAGGCGTTGTTTGTACTGTGCGCGGTCTACCGTGCGCAAGCGGGCATCGACGCCGATGCTTGTCAGATTCTCGACATAGGGCTGCAGGATGCGCTCCAGGTTCGGGTTCACCAGCAGAATCTCCAGCCTCAGCGGCTGCCCGTCACTGTTGAGCAAGCGTTGCCCGGACAGCTTCCAGCCGGCGTCCGCCAACAATGCGAGGGCGCGGCGCATCGTGTCGCGAGGAATGCCACGACCGTCGGTCTGGGGCAGGCTGAATGGCTGGGTAAACAGGTTGGCCGGCAGTTGGTCGCGATAGGGCGACAGCATCAGCCACTCATGACCGGTCGGCACGCCGGTGGCGGAGAATTCGCTGTTGGGGTAATAGCTGAGGCTGCGTTTATAGGCGCCGCTGAACAGGGTGCGGTTGGTCCACTCGAAATCGAACATCAGCCCCAACGCTTCGCGGACCTTGGCCTGGCTGAAGGCCGGGCGCCGGCTGTTCATGAACAGGCCCTGGCTCTGGGTCGGTATCTGGTGGGCGATCTGCGCCTTGATCACATCGCCGCGGTTGACCGCCGGGAAGTTGTAGCCGTTGGCCCAGTTCTTCGCCTGGTGCTCGATATAGATATCGAACTCGCCGGCCTTGAACGCTTCGAAGGCCACGTCGCTGTCGCGGTAGAACTCCACCTCGACCTTGTCGTAGTTATACAAACCACGGTTGACCGCCAGGTCCTTGCCCCAGTAATCCTTGACCCGCTCGAACACCAGTTGTCGCCCGGGGCTGACCTTGCTGATGCGGTAAGGCCCACTGCCCAGCGGCGGCTCGAAGGTGGTGGCCTTGAAATCGCGGTTTTTCCAGTAATGCTGGGGCAATACCGGTAGCTCGCCCAGGCGCAGGATCAGCAACGGGTTGCCGGCGCGCTTGAACACAAAACGAATGCGATGCCGGTTAAGAATGTCGACCCGGGCCACTTCCTGCAGGTTGGTGCGGTACTGCGGGTGACCTTCGGTCAGCAGCGTGCGATAGGAAAACGCCACGTCGTAGGCGGTGATCGGCTTGCCATCGTGGAAGCGTGCTTCAGGGCGCAGGTTGAACACCACCCAGCTGCGGTCCTCGCTGTATTCCACCGATTGGGCAATCAGGCCGTAGCTGGAAGTCGGTTCATCGCCGGACGGGGCATATTGGCCGGTGCCGACCATCAACGGCTCATTGAGCTCGTTGACGCCATATTGCAGGAAATTGGCGGTGGAAACCGGGCTGGAACCCTTGAAGGTATAAGGGTTGAGGGTGTCGAACGTGCCAAACGCCATGACCCGCAAGGTGCCGCCCTTGGGCGCTGCGGGGTTTACCCAGTCGAAGTGGGTGAATTTGGCCGGGTACTTGAGCGTGCCGAACTGCGCATAACCGTGGCTCTCGGTAATGGTCGCGTTCGCGGAAAAGCTCAAGGCCAGACTTATTAGTAGAAGGAGGGGACGCTTCAAGTCAGGGATCCGATCCAGGCGGCTTGGGCTTTATGAACCGTACAGTAACAGCTTGTTCCGATTGGAAAAAGGCTGGCGCCGCAGGAGGGAGACTACAGGCTTGGATGGGGGTTGGCAGGGTGAAGAACAAAGGGGGAGCTGTTGCCAGTTCCCCCTCGTGTTTGCTGCTTAGCGCGGCCCGGAAACCACCAGCATCTGCCCAGGTTTCAGGGCCTGGCCAGTGCGTGGGTTCCAGCGCTTGAGATGTTGCATCTCGACGTTGAAGCGCTTGGCGACGATGTACAGCGAATCGCCTTTCTTGACCTTGTACTGCACCGGCTTCTTGCTGTCGGCCTTGGCCACCAGCTTGCGGGTGTCCTGCATCACCAGGGTCTGGCCGACCTTGAGCGCCTGCCCGTTGAGCTTGTTCCAGCGCTGCAGGTCATGTACATCGACCTTGTTGGCCTTGGCGATCAGCGTCAGGTTGTCGCCGCTGCGCACCTTGTAGTTGCGGGTGCGACCGGCAATGGCCTTGTGCTCAACGTCGTCGAACACCGGCTTTTTCGGGCGCATGCTCAGCAATTCTTCGGGCTTCATCGCCGAAAGGCTGCTGGCCAGCAACTGCGCCTTGGACGTCGGCACCAGCAAATGCTGCGGGCCGTCCAGGGTGGTGCGCTGTTTCAAGGCAGGGTTGAGCTGGAACAGTTCGTCTTCGTCAATCTCGGCCAGCGCGGCGACCCGTGACAGGTCCATGCTGGTTTTGATTTCTACCACTTCGAAGTACGGCGTGTTGGCGATCGGGTTCAGGTTGACGCCATACGCCTCGGGGGCCAGCACCACCTGGGACAGCGCCAGGAACTTGGGCACGTAGTCCTTGGTTTCCTGGGGCAGTGGCAGGTTCCAGTAGTCCGTCGGCAAGCCGAGCTTCTCGTTACGCTCGATGGCCCGGCTGACCGTGCCCTCACCGGCGTTGTAAGCCGCCAGGGCCAGCAACCAGTCGCCGTTGAACATGTCATGCAGGCGAGTCAGGTAGTCCAGGGCTGCGGTGGTGGAGGCGGTGATGTCGCGGCGGCCGTCGTAGGCGCGGGTCTGGCGCAGGTTGAAATAGCGCCCGGTGGCGGGAACGAACTGCCACAGGCCGACCGCATCGCTGCGGGAATAGGCCATTGGGTTGTAGGCACTTTCAATCACTGGCAGCAGCGCCAGCTCCAGGGGCATGTTGCGTTCTTCAAGGCGTTCGACGATGTAATGAATATAGAGGCTGCCGCGTTCGCCGGCGTTCTCGAGGAAGGATGGGTTGCTGGCAAACCACAATCGTTGCTGTTCAATGCGCGGGTTGACGCCTAACCCGTCCTGCAATTGAAAGCCCCGGCGCATGCGTTCCCAGACATCCTGGGGCACTTCCGGGCTTGGCTTCTCTGATAGCCAAAGGGGTTTTTGCTTGATCTTGGCGGTAAGGTTTGGCTTGGGTTGCACGGTGGATTGTGCGGCAAAATGGGTCGATTGGCAGCCCGCCAGAGTAGCGGACACAGCCACCGCCACGGCTTGAGCCAGGCGGGTCAATGCGTCTGAATGGTTGGTTTTACGAATAGATGACGACATTGGCTGGAAGTAAGTTCCGGGCAAAAATGTCGGGCGATTCTAGAAAGCGCGTGGGTTGCGGTCAACCATTCAGAAATTACGTACTAAATTCCACGCGCTTAGAACGTATCTTTCCACGACCTCAAGCTAGCAAACACCTCACTCCCGGCCCGGTTATCGAGGCCATTCCGTTCGTCCGCTTTTTCTTTAACGGATGTTTCAGAGGTCCGCAGAAAAGGGTTGGTGCGTTTTTCCAGGGCCAAAGTCGAAGGCAATGTTATCTGGCCGTTCGCCCGCAGTTGCCGCACGTTCTCCACCCGTTCGGCGATATCCGCGTTATGCGGTTCCACGGCCTGGGCGAATTTCAGGTTACTTTGTGTGTATTCGTGGGTGCAGTACACCAGCGTGTTGGCCGGCAAGGCCGCCAGGCGCTCCAGTGAGGTGTGCATTTGCTGCGGGGTGCCTTCGAACAGGCGGCCACAACCGGCGGCGAAGAGGGTGTCGCCACAGAACAGCACGCCCTCGTGATAAAAGGCGATGTGCCCCAGGGTATGGCCGGGTACGGCAAACACCTCGAAGTCCCAACCCAGCACGTTGATGCGGTCGTTATCCTGGAGTGCCACGTCCCGCGCCGGGATCTTTTCATTTGCCGGGCCGTAGACCGTGGCGCCTGAAACACTTTTAAGTTGCTCGACGCCGCCGACATGATCATGGTGATGGTGCGTCACCAGGATGTCGCTGAGGGTCCACTCGGGATGCTGCTGGAGCCAGGCCAGCACGGGCGCGGCATCACCGGGATCGACCACCGCGCAGCGCTTGTTCGGCTGATCCTGTAACAACCAGATGTAGTTATCGGTGAAGGCGGGCAGGGCACTGATCTGTATCATTCTTTGATTCGCCAAGCTGAACACATTGGTGCATCTTAGAGCTTCTTGGCGCGTTGGAGAATGCAATGACTGATAAAGCGTTCGCCCAGGCCGATCCCGAGTGGCTGGCACTGATCAGTGCCGCCCGTGAATGGCTGTCCGGGCCTGTCGGGCAATTTTTACTGGATGAAGAACGGCGCATGCTCGAAGACGAGCTGGGTCGGTTCTTTGGTGGTTACCTGGTGCATTACGGGCCGTCGGCACAAACCCCGCCGTCGGCACCCCAGGTGCAACGCAATGTGCGCCTGGGGGCGCCGCTGCCGGGGGTTGAAATCGTCTGCGAGGAGCAGGCCTGGCCGTTGAGCGAGCATGCGGCCGATGTGGTGGTGATGCAGCATGGCCTGGATTTCTGCCTGTCGCCCCACGGTTTGCTGCGCGAAGCTGCCAGCAGCGTGCGCCCTGGTGGCCATTTGCTGATCATTGGCATCAACCCCTGGAGCAGTTGGGGCTTGCGCCATGTGTTCGCCCATGACGGGCTGCGCCAGGCGCGCTGCATCTCGCCGTCGCGAGTCGGCGACTGGTTGAACCTGCTGGGCTTTGCGCTGGAGAAACGCCGCTTCGGGTGCTATCGTCCGCCGCTTGCGTCTGCCAAGTGGCAAGGCCGGCTGGCCGGCTGGGAACGCAGGGCCGGTGCCTGGCAATTGTCCGGCGGGGGTTTCTACCTGTTGGTGGCGCGCAAGATCGTCGTTGGCCTGCGCCCGGTGCGCCAGGTGCGTCGCGAGCCAATGGGCAAGCTGGTGCCGATGCCGATGGCCAAGGTCAATCGCAAGCAGAGCGAACAGTAAACATACCTTTTTGATTTCAGGTCGAGCCTCTCGACCTCGGGCACTTGTCGGTCGATTATCGGCAACCCGCTTTGATGGATCCCGCTTTAATGGACAGTGAAATGACCGATACCGTAGAACTCTTCACCGATGGCGCCTGCAAGGGCAACCCCGGCCCCGGCGGATGGGGCGCCTTGCTGGTGTGCAAGGGCGTGGAGAAGGAACTGTGGGGCGGCGAAGCCAACACCACCAACAACCGTATGGAACTGATGGGCGCGATCCGTGGCCTGGAAGAGCTCAAGCGCCGTTGCGACGTATTGCTGGTGACCGACTCCCAGTACGTGATGAAGGGCATCAACGAGTGGATGGTCAACTGGAAGAAGCGCGGCTGGAAGACTGCGGCCAAGGAGCCGGTGAAAAACGCCGACCTGTGGCAATTGCTCGATGAGCAATGCAATCGCCACAACATCACCTGGAAATGGGTGCGCGGGCACATCGGCCATCCCGGCAACGAGCGGGCCGACCAACTGGCCAACCGCGGTGTGGATGAAGTGCGCGGCTACAAACAGAGCTGATGCCGGTTGACGTGTTAAGATCCCGCCCTTTGAAATGTACCAAACCGTTGAGAGCTGAACCCTGATGGCCATCCGATCTGTTGTACTCGATACCGAAACCACCGGCATGCCGGTGACCGACGGCCACCGGATCATTGAAATCGGCTGTGTCGAACTGATGGGCCGCCGCCTCACCGGCCGGCACTTTCACGTCTACCTGCAACCGGACCGGGAAAGTGACGAAGGCGCCATCGGCGTCCACGGCATCACCAACGAATTCCTGGTGGGCAAGCCACGGTTTGCCGAAGTGGCGGATGAGTTCTTTGAGTTCATCAACGGCGCGCAACTGATCATCCATAACGCGGCGTTCGACGTTGGCTTCATCAACAACGAATTCGCGCTGATGGGGCAGACCGACCGGGCTGATATCACCCGGCACTGCTCGATCCTCGACACCTTGATGATGGCGCGTGAGCGTCACCCGGGCCAGCGCAACAGCCTCGATGCGTTGTGCAAACGCTATGGCGTCGACAACTCCGGCCGTGAACTCCACGGCGCGTTGCTCGACTCCGAGATTCTCGCCGACGTCTACCTGACCATGACCGGTGGCCAGACCAGCCTGTCCCTGGCCGGTAATGCCTCGGACGGCAATGGTTCGGCGGAAGGCTCGGGCAATCGTCCTTCGGAAATCCGCCGCCTGCCAGCGGATCGCCAGCCCACCACGATCATTCGTGCCAGCGAGCAGGACATGGCCGAGCATGCAGCGCGCCTCGAGGCGATCGCCAAGTCTGCCGGCGCACCCGCGTTGTGGACCCAATTGACCCAGCAATAACCGTCACCCCAGCGCCAGCCCCTGGCTGGCCCTGATCAGGTCATATGCCTTGCGTGCAATCGGGTTCGCCGTGTTCGGACGGATCCACAGGTAGTACGTGACCTCCGGCATCCTCGGCAATCCATCGTTTTCCCCCAATACCCGCATATCCGGCCCGAGCATCTCCATGCTCCGTGGGGTCACGCCGAGCCCTGCGCGGGTTGCCGCCTTGATACCGATCAGGTTCGATGCCAGGTACGCCTGGCGCCACGGGATATTCGCCCGTTCCAGCGCCTCAAGGGCGTAGCGCCGATAAATGCTCGGCTCATCCACCAGAATCAATGGCAGCGGCTCGCTTGGCGAGTGAATGTATTGCGCCGAACAAATCCACCACACCGGCGAGGTGCGCAGCGCAAAACCCTCCAGGTTGGCATCGGCGCGGGTGGAAATCACCATGTCGACCTTGCCCCGGTGCAGGTCATCCATCAGGAACGGGCTGCGCCCGACGTCGATCTCCAGGCGCAGGCGCGGTGCCGAGCGGGCGATGTGGCTGAGGATCGGCGGCAGGATGGTGTCGGCGATGTCGTGGGGCGAGCCGATACGCAGTACGCCGCTCAGGCTGCTTTCCCGCAAGGAATTGAGTGCATCGTCATTCAGCGAGAGCATCTGCCGCGCATGCCGCAACAGCTGCATCCCGGGTTCTGTCAGTTGTTTTTGCCGGCCACGTTTTTCAAACAGGCTGACGCCCACTTGTTGTTCCAGACGCTGCATATGCTGGGTGACGGAAGATTGTGTGCGTGCCAGGTGAGTGCCGGCTTCGGCAAAGCTGTGGTGGTCGACCACGGCGATAAAGGTGCGGAGCAGTTCAAGATCGAGGGTCGACATGGCCATTCCAGGGCGTTTTTATATCAAGGGTGCGAAGATAAACATTACAGATGTTTATGTTTTGTCGCGCCGGGTTTTTACGAGGGCTAATGAATTCGAGTATATGGCCAAAAGTCAGCGCGTCCATATACGGGAAGTTATAACGATATTAGATATTTGAATTTCCGTTAGCCCGGCACTCTCCCTAGCATGCCCCCACATCAGGTCGGGGTACGCCGATCGCTAATGAGGGGAGTTCCATGGGGTTTTTGCGCGCGGCGGTAAAACGAAGGTTGCCTGTGGTCCTGGGCGCGTTGATCGCCCTGGGCGGCAGCGCAGTGGCTCAGGCCGATGCGACCCTGGACAAGATCCAGCAGCGCCATGTGCTGGTGGTCGGCGTGCTGCTGTCTGGCGGGCCGTTTGGCGGCATCGACCCCACCACCCAGAAGCCCAGGGGCTTGAACGTCGACCTGGCCAACGAGCTGGGCCGTCAGTTGGGCGCCGAGGTGCAGCTGGTGCCGGTATTGCCGGCCAACCGTGTGCAGTTCCTGCAACAGGGCAAGGTCGACCTGCTGATCGCCAATATGGAATGGACCGCCGAGCGTGGCGAGATCCTCGGGTTCGTGCCGACGCCGTTCTACAAGATCGGCGGCACTGCTGTCGTACTCAAGGACAGCAAGATCACCCGCTGGGAAGATCTCAAGGACCAGCCGGTGTGCACCTCCCAGGGCAGCAGCTACGTCAAGCCGCTGACCGAACTGGGCGCGCAGATCAAGGCCTTCAAGAGCTCGTCGGAATCCCTGCTGGCCCTGCGCGGCAACAACTGCGTCGCTGCGGTGCATGACTCCACCCTGGTCAACCCGCTGATCAACGACAGCGCCGAATGGAAGGATTATCGCACCCTCAGTCCCGAGTTGAACCCTGCGCCATCGGTGATCTGGACCCGCCGTGGCGAGAGCGACACCCAGGCCAAACTCGACCCCATCGTCAAGGAACTGCACCGCAGCGGCTGGCTGATCGAAGCCCAGACCCGCAACCACATCACCCCGGCGTCCCCGGCGCTGGTGGAGTTGCAGAAACAGTTCAAGGGCGCCTGACACATGACATTGAGAACCCTGACTGCCTTGGGCCTGGCACTGTGCGCCAGCCTGGTCCACGCCGACGCCACCCTCGACAAGATCCAGCAACGCCACGCCATCAGCGTCGGCGTGATCCTCAGCGGTCCGCCGTTCGGCACCATCGACCCCAAGACCGGCGAACACCTGGGCTACAACGTCGAACTGGCCAAGGGCCTGGGCCAGGCGCTGGGTGTGGAGACCAGGACCGTTTCGGTACTGGCGCCCAACCGCGTGCAGTTCCTGCAACAGGGCAAGGTCGACGTGCTGATCGCCAACATGCAGTACACCGACGAACGCGCCGAGATTCTCGACTACGTGCCCACGCCCTATGAAGAGGTCGGCGGCGCGGCGTTGATCCGCAAAGGCGCCGGCATCACCCAGTGGGCCGACCTCAAGGACAAGCCGGTGTGCGTGTCCCAGGGCAGCAACTTCATCAAGCCGTTGCAGGAAACCTACGGCGCGCAGATCAAGGCGTTCCGCAGCCAGTCCGAATCCCTGCTGTCGTTGCGCGGCAATGGCTGCGTGGCGGCGGTGCACGTCAGCCCGACCATGCATGCGCTGCTGGAGGATGCCGAATGGTCCGGCTACGAGATCCCGTTGCCGGGGGATTTGATCCCGTCCAAATCCGTGATCTGGATCCGCAAAGGCGAACACGACACCCAGGCCAGGCTCGACGCCATCGTGCGCGACTGGCATCGCAGCGGCTGGTTGATCGCCCTCGGCGAACGTACCGGCATGGCTCCGTCCCAAGCCCTGCGTGATCTGCACGAGCAGTACAGCCATGAGTGAAGCGCTATTCGCCACCCTGCAACAACTGCTCGGCGCCGCCCATGTGCAGCGCAGCGAAGACGCCGCTCAGTACCTGACCGACAAACAGGGCCGCTACACCGGCCAGGTAATCGCCGTGGTGCACCCGGCCAACACCGAGGAAGTGGCCGCCGTGGTGCGTGCGTGTGTCGCCCTGGAAGCGCCCATCGTGGTCCAGGGCGGCAACACCGGCCTGATGGCGGGTGCCACACCGGATGCCAGCGGCCGCGCGGTATTGTTGCTGCTCGACCGCATGAACCGGGTGCGCGTGATCGATACCGACAACGACACCCTGACCGTCGAAGCCGGCTGCATCCTGCAAAACATCCAGGACGTGGCCCGTGAAGCCGGTCGCCTGTTTCCATTGAGTCTGGGCGCCGAAGGCAGTTGCACCATCGGCGGCAACCTTGGCACCAATGCAGGCGGCACCGCCGTGCTGCGTTATGGCAACACCCGCGAGTTGACCCTGGGCCTGGAAGTGGTGACCGCCGAAGGCGAAATCTGGAATGGCCTGCGAGGGTTGCGCAAGGACAACACCGGCTACGACCTGCGGGATTTGTACGTGGGCAGCGAAGGTACCCTCGGGATTATCACCGCCGCGACCCTGAAGCTGTTCCCGCTGCCCAAGGCCCAGGCGACAGCGCTGCTGGCGTTTGACGAGTTGGCCCAGGCGGTGGCGTTCCTGTCCCATGCCCGCGCCGGTTTTGGTGCAAACCTCACTGCATTCGAATTGCTCAGCGCCGATTGCCTGGCGTTGCTGCGCGAGCAATTTCCCGAGGGCCCGCAACCGTTTTTCAACGCCAGCCAACCCTGGTTTGCCTTGCTGGAGCTGTCGGATAACCACGGTGAAACCCACGCCCGCGAAGCCTTCGAAACGGTCCTCGGTGAAGCCTTCGAACAGTCACTGCTGGCCGACGCACTGATCGCCGAAAGCCTGGCGCAAAGCGAAGCGCTATGGCTGCTGCGGGAGAACATGAGCGAAGCGCAGAAGCGTGCCGGACGCAATATGAAGCACGATATCTCGGTGCCCATTTCGCAAATCGTCGCCTTCGTCGCCCATACCGATGCGCTGTTGCAGACGCATTTCCCCGGTGTTCGCAACTTCACGTTCGGGCACCTGGGGGACGGCAACCTGCATTACAACGTCGCCCATCCGCTGGATTCAACGGTTGACGAGCACATGCGCAACTACGCCGAATTGAGCTTGCTGGTACACGACAGCGCCCACGCCCACGGCGGCTCCATCAGCGCCGAACACGGGATTGGCCAGCGCAAGGTCGGCCTGCTGGGCCGCTACAAAAGCCCGGTGGAACTGGACCTGATGCGCCGCATCAAGCGGGCCCTCGACCCGAAAAACCTGCTCAATCCCGGCAAAGTCCTGGAGGTACAGCCATGACCGTTCACCTGTCCAAGCGGGTGCAGCGCGTGTCGCTGTCGGCCAATGCGGCGGCCAAATCCCGCGCCACGGAACTGCGTGACGCCGGGCGCGACATCCTGGACCTGACCACCGGCGAGCCGGATTTCGATACCCCGGAGCACATCAAGCAAGCCGCCTGCGCAGCCATTGCTGCGGGCGCCACCAAGTACACGCCGACACCCGGGGTAAAAGCCTTGCGCGTGGCCGTGCAGCGAAAACTGGCCGAAGAAAACCATCTGGACTATTCGCTGCCGAATATCGTGATCGCCAACGGCGCGAAACAAATCATCTTCAACGCCTTCGCCGCAACCCTCGACGAAGGCGATCAAGTGCTGGTGCCGACGCCTTACTGGCCGTCGTTCCCCGACAGCGTGCGCTTCAACGGTGGCGAGCCGGTTTTTATCGAGTGCGGGCTGGAGCAGGGTTGCAAACTGCTGCCCGCCCAGCTGGAGCAACACATCAATCAACGCACGCGCTGGCTGATCCTTAACGGCCCGGGCAACCCGAGCGGTGCGGTGTATGGCGAGGCTGAACTGCATGCGCTGGCCGAGGTGCTGCGTCGCCATCCCCAGGTGCTGGTGCTGCTGGATGAACTCTACGAACACATCCGCTTCGACGGCCGCCCGGCCCAGAGCCTGCTGAACGTCGCGCCGGATTTGCAGGACCGTTGCCTGCTGGTGGGCGGCGTGTCCAAGACCTACGCCATGACGGGCTGGCGCATCGGTTTCGGCGCCGGGCCGCAGGCCTTGACCCATGCAATGGCGGTTGTTCAGTCGCAATCCACCTCCGGTGCTTCCTCCGTGGGCCAGGCTGCTGCATTGGCGGCATTCACCGGCGGACTGGGCTTTTTGGCCGAGCAGGTAGCGGCCTATCAGCTGCGCCGGGACCTGTTGATGATGGCCCTCGGCACCGTCGAGGGCCTGGAAGTACTCGAACCTCAGGGCGGCTTTTTCGTGTTCGTGCGTTGCGCCGGGTTGCTTGGTCGCTATCGCCCGGACGGTCAGCGCCTGGACGATGATGGCGATGTCGTCGCGTACTTGCTGGAGGAGGGCGTCGCCGGAGTAGCGGGCAGTGCCTACGGCCTGTCGCCGTGGTTTCGCCTGTCCATCGCCACCGCGACCGACAGCGTGGCCGAGGCCGGCCGCCGTATCGCTGTCGCCTGCGGCAAGCTGCGGGGCGTCGAATGAGTCATTGGCTGGAGCTTTTTGTGCACTGGGCCGCCGGTATCGGCCTCAACTACAGCTTCCTGCTGGATGCCTATCAGCGCGGCACCCTGGAGCAGGGCGCGCTGACCACGGTGCTGTTGTGCCTGTTCACCATCGTCGGCAGCCTGCTGGCCGGGATCAGCCTGGCAGCGCTGCTGACTTCCGGCAACCCGTGGCTGGCCAAACCGGCGCGGGTGTTTATCGAAGTCACCCGCAACACGCCGACCCTGGTGCAGCTGTACTGCGCATTCCTGGTGTTGAACATGCTGCTGACCCAGGCCGTCGGCGCGGCCAACCCGCTGACGCCGTTTGCCTGGGTGGTGATCGTGATTTCGCTGCACAAGGGCGCGTTCCACGCCGAAGCCCTGCGCGCCGGCATCGAGGCGGTGCCCGCCGTGACCCTGGAAGCCGCCAGCTCCCTGGCCTTCAGCAGCCGGCAATTGCTGTGGAATGTGCAGTTGCCGTTGGCCCTGCGTTTCGCGCTGCCGTCGCTGATCAACAACCTGATCGACCTGGTGAAAATGACCGCCGTGGCCTCGGCCATCGCCGTGGGCGATATCACCTACGCCTCGATCATGATCTGGACCCAGAGCGACAACGTGCTGGAGCTGATGATTCTGATCCTGAGCTTTTTCGGCTTGCTGAGTTTTACCGTCAATTGTGTGGGGCGCTGGCTGGAAGCGCGCCTGAGGATGCCCGGCTATGGCCATTGATTCATTCCCGGTGCTGTCGGCGTTGCTGCAATGGTCGCCGGCGCTGGTGACTGGTTTCGGCCAGAACATCCTGATCAGCCTGGTGGCGATTGGTCTCGGCTCGCTGCTGGGCCTGATGGTGGGCGCGTTGGCCCTGTCGCCGTTGCGCCTGCTGCGGTTGCCCGCGCGGATCTGGGTGCAGGTTTTCCGCAATGCACCGTGGCTGGTGCTGATCTATTTCACCACCTACGTGTTCCCGTTCGAGATCCATATCGGCAGCAGCTACGTGTCGTTCCCGGACTGGGTCAAGGTGACGATTGGCCTGGCATTGCCGGCCAGCGCCAACGTGGCGGAGATCTTTCGCGGCGCCATCGGCTCGATCCCCAGCACCCAATGGGAAGCGGCGCGCTCGCTGGCATTTACCCGCGGCCAGATATTCAGCTCGATCATTCTGCCCCAGTGCTTCAAGCGCATGTTGCCGCCGTGGATGAACCTCTACGCGGTGGTCACCATGGGCACCGCCCTGGCGTCGCTGGTGGGCGTGCACGACGTGATCGATACCGCACAGATCGCCAGCAACACCGTGAACATGACCGGCTTTACCGTGGTGATCTACCTCAGCCTGTTGGTCCTGTTCTTCGCCTACTGCTACCCGATTTCCCGTTTGACCCAACGCCTGGAGCGCCGTTATGCCTTCTATTGAACCCCTGGTCAGCCTGCGGGATTTGCAGCTGTCGTTCGGTGACAACCGGGTGCTCAAGGGCATCGACCTCGACGTGCATCGCGGCCAGGCGGTGTCGATCATCGGCCCGTCGGGCTCGGGCAAGTCGACCATCCTGCGTTGCATCACCGGCCTGTTGCAGCCTCAGCGCGGCACCATTCGCGTGGGCGAAACCCGGGTCGATACGCTGACCCAGGAAGCCCAGCGCATCGAGTTGCGCAAGCGTGTGGGTTTTGTATTCCAGCAATACAACCTGTTCCCGCATTTGTCCGTGCTGGAAAACCTGGTGATCGCCCCGCGCAAGGTGCTCGGTCGCAACCGTGCCGATGCCGAGAAAGATGCCCGGGCGCTGTTGGCCAAGGTGCGCATGGAGCACAAGGCCGATGCCTATCCGGGCCAATTGTCCGGCGGCCAACAGCAGCGGGTGGCGATTGCCCGGGCGTTGGCGATGCGCCCCGAGCTGATCCTGTTCGATGAAGTGACCTCGGCCCTGGACCCGGAAACCGTCGGTGAAGTACTGACGGTGATTCGCGAGCTGACCGAAGAAGGCATGACCTGCGTGCTGGTGACCCACGAAATGCGCTTTGCCGAAGAGATCAGCGACATCGTCTATTTCACCGAAAACGGCGTGATCGTCGAGCACGGCAGCGCCGAGCAGATCTTCCAGCGCCCCACCAGTGAACGGACCCAGGAATTCCTGCGCCATGCCTTGGGCGATCCCGGCCGTCGGCCGCCGATCGCCAACGATCCGTACCTGTTGACCAACCTGAGCCGCTACACCCTGTCCGTCTAACAAGAGGAACCTCGTCATGAGTACCGCAAACCGTGCCGCCGTTATCGAAGACTTCCTGCAGCAGATCCGCGTCATCAACCAGCGTGGCGTAGACCGCGCGGCCCTGGTGGAAATCGTCGGGCTGCTGGAAACCCTGGCCGAGCGCCGGGACCTGTTCAACTTCAGCGAATTCCCCGCGCCGGTGCCGGGCCAGGGCAGTACCGCGTTCCGCTATCGCCTGAACGACGACGGCGACACGCCCACCCTGTACCTGAACTCGTTGCTGCCGGGCAAAAGCACCCTCCCGCACAACCACGAAACCTGGGCGATCATCAGTGCCGTTGAAGGCCAGGAAATCAACTACGTGTATGGCCGCAACGATGAAGGGCGTGAGGAAGGCTTCACCACCCTGACCCTTGAGAAAGAAGTCGTCGTGCAGCCGGGCACCTCTATCTCGTTCCTCGGTGAAGACCTGCACGGGATTCGCGTTGAGGGTGAGCAGGCGACCTTGCATTTCCACCTGTACGGCTTGCCGCTGGAATCCCTCAATGGCCGTTATGGCGTTGAAGCAGACGGCCGGATCCTCAACTACAACGCCTCGCAGATGGCGCCTTCAATCCGGGCCTATTCCTGAGCACAACACACATAAAAATGTGGGAGCGGGCTTGATCGCGAATGCGGGGGGTCAGTAACGCATTTATTGGCTGACACACCGCATTCGCGAGCAAGCCCGCTCCCACAATTGGATCAGCGTTCATCCAGGGTTTTTTATGATTGATCTGTATTACTGGCCTACGGGCAATGGCCTGAAAGTCGGTATCCTGCTGGAAGAGCTGGAGGCGGAGTACCGCCTGATTCCGGTCAACATCCGCGAAGGCGCGCAGAAGCAGGAAAGCTTCCAGCGCATCAGTGCGAATGGGCGGATTCCGGCGATTGTCGACCACAGCCTTGAAGCACCCCTGAGCCTGTTCGAGTCCGGGGCGATCCTGAACTACCTGGCGGACAAGGCCGGGCGCTTCCTGCCGCCCGCCGGTACCGCCGAGCGCCAGAAGGTCCAGGAATGGCTGTTCTGGCAGGTAGGGCATATCACCCCGTACCTGAGCCAGTTGCAGCTGTTCAAGGAGAAGGCCCCGGAACCGATTCCCTTTGCCCTGGACCTGCTGAACGCCGAAGCCACGCGCCTGTATCGGGTGCTGGAGCAGCGCCTGGCCGAGGTGCCGTATGTGGCGGGCGAATATTCGGTGGCCGACATGGCGATTTTCCCGTGGATCCAGCCCCTGCGCCAAGGCCAGGACCTGGCGGACTATCCGAACATCCAGGCCTGGCGTCTGCGCATCAAGGCGCGCCCGGCAGTCCAGCGGGCCTATGCCAAGGGCCGTGAAGTGGCCGCCGGCGAGCGTTCGCTGGCCTTGCAGTAACCCATCTATTTTTTGCGGGACTTCCATGAGCCAGACCATCACACCCGGGCAATTGCAACAATGGCTGTTTGACGGCCAGGAAATCGCCCTGTTCGACGTACGCGAGCACGGCCAATACGGCGAGGCCCACCTGTTTCACGGGGTGAACCTGCCCTATAGCCGCCTGGAACTGGAGGTGCAGCGCCTGGCACCGAATCCCCGGGTGCGCCTGGTGATCTACGACCAGGACGGCGGCGATGTGGCTGCGCGCACGGCACTGCGTTTGCAAGCGCTGGGCTACCGCCATGTGCATGTACTGGAAGGTGGTGCGAACGCTTGGCAGGCGGCGGGTTTGCAGTTGTTCGCCGGGGTGCATGTGCCGTCGAAAGCCTTTGGCGAATTGGTGGAAGAGGCCAGCCACACACCCCACGTCACCGCGCAGCAACTGGCGGACTGGCAGGCCACGGGCGAGCCGTTGGTGGTGCTGGACGGTCGGCCGTTCGATGAATACCGCAAGATGACCATTCCCGGTTCGATCTGCTGCCCCAATGGTGAGCTGGGCTACCGCGTGCACGACCTGGTGCCGGATGAAACCACGCCGATCGTGGTCAACTGCGCCGGGCGTACCCGCAGCATTATCGGCGCCCAGACGTTGATCAACCTCGGGGTGAAGAACCCGGTTTATGCCCTGGAAAACGGTACCCAGGGTTGGTACCTGGCGGACTTCAAGCTGGAGCATGGCAGCACTCGGCGTTATGCCGACCAGGTCTCGACGGATCTGGGCCAGCAGCGCGAGGCTGCCCGGCAGTTGGCGGAGCGGGCAGGGGTGGTCAGTGTCAAGGCGGAGCAGGTCCGGCAATGGGCGGCGGACCCGGCCCGTAGCCTGTTCCTGTGCGATGTGCGTACCGCTGAAGAATTTGCCGCCGGCAGTTTGCCGGGGGCGCAACACACGCCGGGCGGGCAGTTGATCCAGTCCACTGACCTGTACATCGGCGTGCGTCAGGCGCGGGTGGTGCTGTTGGACAGTGATGGTGTGCGTGCGCCGATTGTCGCCAGTTGGCTGCGGCAGTTGGGGCATGAGGCGTATGTGCTGGAGGGTGGCGTCCACAGTGGATTGGCGCTGGAGGTCAAGGAGGCCGTGCCCTTTGACGCGCTGCCGCTGATCTCGGTGCAGGCGCTGGCCGAGGCGCTGAAGGACGACACCGTGGACCTGGTGGACCTGCGCCCGAGCATGATCCATCGCAAGGGCCGGATTGTCGGTTCGCGCTGGTCGATTCGTTCGCGGTTGACCGCGGGTGGGCGTCCACTGGTGCTGCTGGCTGATGATCCGGCACTGGCCGCTTTTGCTGCGTTGGGCTTGGGCGGCGATGTGCGTTTGCTCGACGGCGGCTATGCCGCGTGGGTTGCGGCCGGTTTGCCGGTGATCGAGGATGCGCAAACGCCTCCGGACAACCAGTGCATCGACTTCCTGTTCTTCACCCACGACCGCCACAGCGGCAACAAGGACGCTGCCCGCCAATATCTCGCCTGGGAAATTGGCCTGTTGGCACAGATGAGCGAAGCGGAAATCGCCAGTCTCAAGCCGTTGTTGCCCGCGTCACGGGTGCGCACCCGGCTGATTCACGCGGCGCGAACCGAAGGCGGCAATGGTGGTCGGGCGGTGAACGTACCGATCACCCGCCTGAGCACCGTGCTGTTCGACAACCTGGCCCAGATGCGTGACGCCCGCTCCCGACGCGACAGTGAGCGGGTCCTGAGTTACGGCGCACGCGGCAATCCCACTGCTTTTGCCCTTGAAGACCTGGTCACCGAACTTGAGGGTGGCTATCGCACACGGCTGTATGGCACCGGGCTCGCCGCCGCGGCGCAGACGTTCCTGGCCTACCTGCGGCCCGGCGACCATGTGTTGATCACCGACGCCGTCTATTCGCCGGTGCGCAAACTGGCCCGGGAGTTCCTCCAGCCATTCGGCATCGAAGTCAGCTATTTCGCCCCGGACGGCAGCGGCCTGGAAGCGCAACTGCAGGCCAACACCAAAATGGTCTACGCCGAAGTGCCGGGTTCGCTGCTGTATGAGCTGTGTGACCTGCCCGCGCTAGCCGCACTGTGCAAGCCGCGGGGCATTCTGTTGGCGGTGGACAACACCTGGGGCTCGGCGTACCTGTACCGCCCGCTGGCGCTGGGTGCCGACATCTCGATCATGGCCTTGACCAAGTACCTTGGCGGCCACAGTGACGTGATGATGGGCAGCGTCTGCACCACCGAAGCGGCATGGCCGGCCCTGGCGAAAATGAGCGATACCTTTGGCAATGCAGTGAGTGCCGACGATGCCTACCTGATCCTGCGTGGCGCACGCACCCTGGCTTCCCGGCTGGACGTGCACGAGCGCCAGGCGTTGAAGATTGCCCAGTGGTTGCAGGCGCAGCCGCAGGTCAGGCGGGTGTTTCATCCGGCACTGGCGGAGCATCCTGGCCACGCGCTGTGGAAGCGTGACTTCAGCGGGAGCAACGGTTTGCTGTCCTTCGAACTCGACCGCGCGGATGCCGGCTACGTCGAACGGTTTATCGACGGCCTGCAGCTGTTTGGCCTGGGCGCATCCTGGGGCGGCTTTGAAAGCCTGGTGACCCTGGCCGATACACAGGATCGCCAGAGCGCCGCCGACCGTGGATTGAACCCGGTGGTGCGCCTGCATGTGGGGCTGGAGGATGTGGAGGCGTTGATCGAGGATCTGCAGCGCGGGTTCGTGGCGGCGGGGCGTTGAGCCTCGCACCATGACAATTTGCGTCCGCCCATAGGTGCCAATCGAACTTTGTGTTTAACTTCGGCACCTGAAATTCGTTTCACTACCACCACTAGAAGGATTCCGTTCATGGCTCAAGTTACCCTCCGAGGCAACCCTGTCCAGGTCGAAGGCGATTTGCCGAAAGTCGGCGCCAAGGCGCCAGACTTCACCCTGACTGCCGGCGACCTGTCTGACGCGACCCTGGCGACTTTCGCCGGCAAGCGCAAAGTGCTGAACATTTTCCCAAGCGTTGATACCCCGACCTGCGCCACTTCGGTTCGCAAGTTCAACGCTCAGGTCAACGACGTGAACAACACCGTAGTGTTGTGCATCTCCACCGACCTGCCATTTGCCCAGGCGCGTTTCTGCGGTGCCGAAGGCCTGGAAAACGTGAAGAACCTGTCGGACTTCCGTGAGGCAGCCTTTGCTGTCGACTACGGTGTAGCGCTTGCTGATGGCCCGCTCCGCGGCCTGACCGCCCGTGCCGTCGTGGTACTGGACGAGAACGACAACGTACTGCACAGCGAACTGGTCAGCGAAATTGGCCAAGAGCCGAACTACGAGGCAGCCCTGGCTGTTTTGAAGTAACTGTTACTACGCATTACTGTCGTTTTGCAGTAACACGCGTGATGCAGTATTACGGCCTGGCCTAGTCCAGGCCGTTTTTATTTGTGCTTCAGAGGCTTAGCCAGATAGCGAATGGACTAAGCACAGAAGTTAAAAGTTGTAATCCAAGGTAAATAGCCGGTAAAGGCGCTTTTCTTAACGCGCCCCAGTGCTTATCTTTCAGCCTCCCGAAGAAGAAGCTCTCGCACCCAATGGTTGATCACTCCATGCAATCCACCCCTCGTCACTCCCGCCGCTGGCTGTTCGGCCTGCTCGTGCTGCTGGTCATTGCCGGCCTGTGCTGGAAGTTCTGGCCTGGCACCAGCCACAAGGACAGCGCCGAGAAGAAGCCCGCCGGGCATGCCGGCAAGTCGGGGATGATGCGCCCGGGCTTTGGGGGTTCTACTGGCCCGGTGCCGGTGCGTGTGGCGCCGGCGGTGCTGGGCGAGTTCCCGGTGTACTACAAGGCGCTGGGTACGGTGACGGCACTCAACACCATCAATGTGCGCAGCCGGGTTGGCGGAGAACTGGTCAAGATCGCCTTTGAAGAGGGGCAGATGGTCAAGGCCGGTGACCTGCTGGCGGAAATCGACCCGCGCAGTTACCAGAATGCCTTGCTCCAGGCCCAGGGCACGTTGCTGCAGAACCAGGCCCAGCTGAAAAACGCCCAGGTCGACGTGCAGCGTTATCGCGACCTGTATGCCCAGGACAGTATCGCCAAGCAGACCCTGGACACCGCCGAAGCGCTGGTGTTGCAGTACCAGGGCACGGTCAAGACCAACCAGGGCGCGGTGGATGACGCCAAGCTCAACCTCGAATTCACCAAGATCCGCGCACCGATTACCGGGCGTGTCGGCCTGCGCCAGGTGGACGTGGGCAACCTCGTCGCCGCCAACGACACCACCTTCCTGGCGGTGATCACCCAGACCCAACCCATCAGCGTGGTCTTCACGTTGCCGGAAAACACCCTGGAAACCGTGCTGGCGCGTTATCACGCCGGCAACAAGCTGCCGGTGGAAGCCTGGGACCGTGGCGATGTCGCGGTGAAAGCCACGGGCGTGCTGCAGAGCCTCGATAACCAGATCGACGTCACCACCGGCACCCTGAAATTCAAGGCGCGGTTCGATAACAAGGACCAGGCGCTGTTCCCCAACCAGTTCGTGAACGTGCACTTGCTGGCCGACACCCTGCACAACGTGGTGCTGGCGCCGTCGGCAGCGATTCAGTTCGGCAATACCGGCACCTTCGTCTACGTGCTCGATGGCGACAAGAAGGTCAAGGTGCGTCCGCTGGTGATCGGTGATTCCGACGGCGACAACACCGTGGTCAAGCAAGGCCTGGCCGCCGGCGACCGCGTGGTGCTGGAAGGCACCGACCGCCTGAAGGACGGCAGTGACATTGAAGTGGTCAACGACAGCACTGAGGTGCCGACCACGCCGACCGAACACCTCCAGGGTCAACCGGCAGCCAAGACGCAACAAGGCCCGGCTGATGCCGCCAAGGCGCAAAAGGGCGGCGCATGAACCTCTCGCGGCTGTTCATCCTTCGCCCGGTAGCCACTACCCTGAGCATGCTGGCCATTGTCCTGGCTGGCGTGATCGCTTATCGCCTGCTGCCGGTCTCGGCCTTGCCCCAGGTGGATTACCCGACCATCCGGGTGATGACCCTGTACCCCGGCGCCAGTCCGGACGTAATGACCAGCGCGGTCACGGCGCCCCTTGAGCGTCAGTTCGGGCAGATGCCCGGCCTGACCCAAATGGCGTCCACCAGCTCCGGCGGCGCCTCGGTGCTGACCTTGCGTTTCAACCTCGACATCAACATGGATGTCGCCGAGCAACAGGTGCAGGCCGCGATCAACGCCGCCACCAACCTGCTGCCCAAGGACCTGCCGGCGCCGCCGGTGTACAACAAGGTCAACCCGGCGGATACCCCGGTGCTGACCCTGGCCATCACCTCCAAGACCATGTTGCTGCCCAAGCTCAATGACCTGGTCGACACGCGCATGGCGCAGAAGATCGCGCAGATCAGCGGCGTCGGCATGGTCAGCATCGCCGGCGGCCAGCGCCAGGCGGTGCGGATCAAGGTCAACCCCGAGGCCCTGGCGGCCAACGGCCTGAACCTGTCGGACGTGCGCACCCTGATCGCCGCCTCCAACGTCAACCAGCCCAAGGGTAACTTTGACGGCCCCACGCGGGTGTCGATGCTCGACGCCAACGACCAGTTGGTCTCGCCCAAGGAATACGCCGAACTGATCCTTGCCTACAACAACGGCGCGCCGTTGCGGCTCAAGGATGTGGCGCAGATCGTCGACGGCGCCGAGAACGAACGCCTCGCGGCCTGGGCCAACGAAAACCAGGCGGTCCTGCTGAACATCCAACGCCAGCCCGGGGCCAACGTCATCGAGGTGGTGGACCGGATCAAGGCGCTGTTGCCAAGCATCACCGACAACCTGCCGGCGGGCCTGGACGTGACGGTGCTTACCGACCGTACCCAGACCATCCGGGCCTCGGTCAAGGATGTACAACACGAATTGCTGATCGCCATTGCCCTGGTGGTGATGGTGACGTTCCTGTTCCTGCGCCGCTTCAGCGCGACCATTATTCCGTCCATCGCCGTGCCGCTGTCCCTGGTGGGCACCTTCGGCGTGATGTACCTCGCCGGTTTCTCCATCAACAACCTGACGCTGATGGCGCTGACCATCGCCACCGGTTTTGTGGTGGACGACGCCATCGTGATGCTGGAGAACATTTCCCGCTACATCGAGGAAGGCGATACACCGCTCAATGCGGCGCTCAAGGGCGCCAAGCAGATCGGCTTCACCCTGATTTCCCTGACCCTGTCGCTGATCGCGGTATTGATCCCGCTGCTGTTCATGGCGGACGTGGTGGGGCGGCTGTTCCGTGAATTCGCGATCACCCTGGCGGTGGCGATCCTGATTTCCCTGGTGGTGTCCCTGACCCTGACGCCGATGATGTGCGCGCGGTTGCTCAAGCGTGAGCCGAAAGAGGACGAGCAGGGCCGTTTCTACAAGGCCAGCGGCGCCTGGATCGACTGGCTGATCGAGGCCTACGGGCGCAAGTTGCAGTGGGTGCTCAAGCATCAGCCGCTGACCCTGCTGGTGGCCATCGCCACCCTGGGCCTGACCGTGGTGTTGTACATGGTGGTGCCCAAGGGCTTCTTCCCGGTGCAGGACACCGGCGTGATCCAGGGCATTTCCGAAGCGCCACAGTCGATTTCCTTTGCGGCGATGAGCCAGCGCCAGCAGGAACTGGCGAAGATCATCCTCGAAGACCCGGCGGTGGAGAGCCTGTCGTCCTATATCGGGGTAGACGGTGATAACGCCACCCTCAACAGTGGTCGCCTGCTGATCAACCTCAAGCCCCACGGCGAACGGGACCTGAGCGCGGCACAGATCATCACGCGCCTGCAGCCGCAACTGGACAAGCTGGTGGGGATTCGCCTGTTCATGCAGCCGGTGCAGGACCTGACCATCGAAGACCGCGTCAGCCGTACCCAGTACCAGTTCAGCATGTCCTCGCCGGACGCCGAGCTGCTGGCCTTGTGGAGTGAAAAGCTGGTACACGCCCTCAGCCAGTTGCCGGAACTCTCCGACGTCGCCAGCGACCTGCAGGACAAGGGCCTGCAGGTGTACCTGGTGATCGACCGTGACGCCGCATCGCGCCTTGGTGTGTCGGTGTCGACCATCACCGACGCGCTGTACGACGCGTTCGGCCAGCGGCAGATATCCACCATCTACACCCAGGCCAGCCAGTACCGCGTGGTATTGCAGGCCCAGTCCGGTGAAACCCTCGGCCCGGACGCCCTGAACCAGATCCATGTGAAAACCACCGACGGCGGCCAGGTGCGGCTGTCGAGCCTGGCCCATGTGGAACAGCGCCAGGCCCAGTTGGCAATCGCGCATATCGGTCAGTTCCCGGCGGTGATGATGTCGTTCAACCTGGCCCCTGGCGTGGCGCTGGGCAAGGGCGTCGAACTGATCAACCAGACCCAGAAAGACATCGGCATGCCGGTGGGCGTGCAGACCCAGTTCCAGGGCGCGGCCCAGGCATTCGAGGCTTCGCTGTCGAGCACCTTGCTGCTGATCCTGGCGGCGGTGGTGACCATGTACATCGTGCTCGGGGTGCTCTACGAGAGCTATATCCACCCGATCACCATCCTCTCGACCCTGCCGTCGGCAGCGGTGGGCGCCTTGCTGGCCTTGCTGCTCAGTGGCAACGACCTGGGGATGATCGCGATCATCGGCATCATCCTGCTGATCGGCATCGTGAAGAAGAACGCGATCATGATGATCGACTTTGCCCTCGACGCTGAGCGCAACCAGGGCCTGGACCCGCAAACCGCGATCTACCAGGCGGCGCTGTTGCGCTTCCGGCCGATCCTGATGACCACCCTGGCGGCGCTGTTCGGTGCCGTGCCGTTGATGCTCGCCACCGGCTCCGGCGCCGAGTTGCGCCAGCCGCTTGGCCTGGTGATGGTGGGCGGGTTGCTGGTGAGCCAGGTGTTGACCCTGTTTACCACCCCGGTGATCTACCTGTATTTCGACCGCCTCGGCCGTCGCTGGCGCAAAGAGCCGGTGCGCCTGGAGCCGGTTGAGTCATGAACCTGTCCGGACCTTTCATTCGCCGGCCGGTAGCCACCATGCTGCTGAGCCTGGCGATCATGCTGCTGGGCGGCGTCAGCTTCAACCTGTTGCCGGTGTCGCCATTGCCGCAGATCGATTTCCCGGTGATCGTGGTGTCGGCCAGCTTGCCGGGGGCCAGCCCCGAGGTGATGGCGTCTACGGTGGCCACGCCGCTGGAGCGCTCCTTCGGCGCGATTGCCGGCATTACCACCATGAGCAGTTCGTCGAGCCAGGGTTCGACCCGGGTGATCCTGGCGTTCGACTCCAATCGCGACATCAACGGCGCGGCGCGGGAAGTGCAGGCGGCGATCAACGCCTCGCGTAACCTGCTGCCCAGTGGCATGCGCAGCATGCCCACCTACAAGAAGATCAACCCGTCCCAGGCGCCCATCATGGTGCTGTCCCTGACCTCGGACGTGTTGCCCAAGGGCCAGCTGTACGACCTGGCCTCGACCATCCTGTCCCAGAGCCTGTCCCAGGTGCCGGGCGTGGGTGAAGTGCAGATCGGCGGCAGCTCCTTGCCCGCCGTGCGTATCGAACTGGAACCCAAGGCCCTCGACCAGTACGGCGTGGCCCTGGACGATGTGCGTAATACCATCGCCAATGCCAACGTGCGCCGGCCCAAGGGTTCGCTGGAGGACAGCCAGCGCAACTGGCAGATCCAGGCCAACGACCAACTGGAAAAGGCCAAGGACTATGAACCGCTGCTGATCCGCTACCAGAATGGCGCGGCCTTGCGCCTGGGGGATGTGGCGAAGATCAGCGACGGCGTCGAGGACCGCTACAACAGCGGCTTCTTCAACAATGACTCGGCGGTGCTGCTGGTGATCAACCGCCAGTCCGGCGCCAACATCATCGAGACGGTGAAGCAGATCAAGGCACAACTGCCGGCCTTGCAGGCGGTGTTGCCGTCCAGCGTCAAGCTGAACCTGGCCATGGACCGTTCGCCGGTGATCACCGCCACCTTGCACGAAGCCGAGATGACCCTGCTGATTGCCGTGGCCCTGGTGATCCTGGTGGTGTACCTGTTCCTCGGCAACTTCCGCGCCTCGCTGATTCCCACCCTGGCGGTGCCGGTGTCGCTGGTGGGTACGTTTGCAGTGATGTACCTGTTCGGCTTTTCCCTGAACAACCTGTCGCTGATGGCGCTGATCCTCGCCACCGGCCTGGTGGTGGACGATGCCATCGTGGTGCTGGAGAACATTTCCCGGCACATCGACGAGGGTGTGCCGCCGATGAAGGCGGCGTACCTGGGGGCCCAGGAAGTCGGCTTCACCTTGCTGTCGATGAACGTCTCGCTGGTGGCGGTGTTCCTCTCGATCCTGTTCATGGGCGGTATCGTTACCAGCCTGTTCCGCGAGTTTTCCATCACCCTCGCAGCGGCGATCATCGTCTCGCTGGTGGTGTCGCTGACCCTGACCCCGATGCTCTGCGCCCGCTGGCTCAAGCCCCATGTCAAAGGCCAGGAAACAGGCTTGCAGCGCTGGAGCCAGAAGATCAACGACCGCATGGTGGCAGGCTATGCCCGCAGCTTGGACTGGGTGCTGCGCCACAAGCGCCTGACGCTGCTCAGCCTGTTGGTGACCATCGGGGTCAACGTCGCGCTGTATGTGGTGGTGCCGAAAACCTTCATGCCCCAGCAGGACACCGGGCAACTGATCGGCTTTGTGCGTGGCGACGACGGGCTGTCATTCAGTGTGATGCAGCCGAAGATGGAAATTTTCCGCAAGGCCGTCCTGCAGGACCCCGCGGTGTTGAGCGTGGCAGGTTTTATCGGCGGCAACAGCGGCACCAACAACGCGGTGATGCTGGTGCGGCTCAAGCCCATCAGCGAACGCAAGATTTCTGCCCAGGCGGTGATCGAGCGCATGCGCAAGAATGTGCCACTGGTGCCCGGCGGGCGCCTGATGCTGATGGCTGACCAGGACCTGCAATTCGGCGGCGGCCGCGACCAGACCACCTCGCAGTATTCCTACATCCTGCAAAGCGGCGACCTGGCGGCCTTGCGCCTGTGGTACCCGAAAGTGGTTGCCGCGTTGCGTGAGCTGCCGGAGCTGACCGCCATCGATGCCCGTGAAGGGCGCGGCGCGGCCCAGGTGACGCTGATTGTCGACCGCGACCAGGCCAAGCGCCTGGGCATTGACATGGACATGGTCACTGCCGTGCTCAACAACGCCTACAGCCAGCGGCAGATTTCCACCATCTACGACAGCCTCAACCAGTACCAGGTGGTGATGGAGGTCAATCCGAAGTACGCCCAGGACCCGATCACCCTCAATCAGATGCAGGTGATCACGTCCACCGGTGCGCGCGTGCCGCTGTCGGCCATCGCTCACTATGAGAACAGCCTGGCGGACGACCGGGTCAGCCATGAAGGCCAGTTCGCCTCGGAAAACATTGCCTTTGATATGTCGCCCGGCGTCACGGTGGAGCAGGGCACGGCCGCCATTGAGCGGGCGATTGCCAAGGTCGGCCTGCCGGAAGAGGTGATCGCGAAGATGGCCGGTACGGCCGACGCCTTCGCCGCCACCCAGAAAGGCCAGCCGTTCATGATCCTCGGTGCACTAGTAGCGGTGTACCTGGTATTGGGGATTCTGTATGAGAGCTATATCCACCCGCTGACCATTCTGTCGACCTTGCCGTCGGCGGGGGTGGGCGCCTTGCTTTCGATTTACCTGCTGGGGGGCGAGTTCAGCCTGATCTCGCTGCTGGGGCTGTTCCTGCTGATCGGGGTGGTGAAGAAAAACGCGATCCTGATGATCGACCTTGCGCTGCAACTGGAACGCAAGGACGGCATGAGCCCGCTGGAATCGATCCGCGCCGCCTGCCTGGTGCGGCTGCGCCCGATCCTGATGACCACGCTGGCGGCGATTCTTGGCGCCGTGCCGCTGCTGCTCAGCACGGCCGAAGGCGCGGAAATGCGCCAGCCCCTGGGCCTGACGATTATCGGCGGGCTGGTGTTCAGCCAGATCCTGACCCTCTACACCACGCCTGTGGTTTACCTTTATCTCGACCGCCTGCGCCACCGTTTCAACGGTTGGCGCGGAGTGCGTACCGATGCTGCCCTGGACACTGCGCTATGACCGATTCAACGTTTCCCACCGTGCAACGTCTGGCGATGACTCGCGGCTCAAAGCTGCTGAGCCTGGCCCTGTGCGGCGTGATGCTCAGCGCCTGCGCCGTCGGCCCGGACTACAAACGCCCCGAATTGACCGAGCCTGCCCAGTACAAAGAGGCCCAGGGCTGGCGCCAGGCCGCGCCCAGCGACTCGCTGGCCCGGGGCGCCTGGTGGGAGCTGTACGGCGACAAACAACTCAATGAGCTGGTAGAAAAACTCAACAGCTCCAACCAGACCGTGGCCCAGGCCGAGGCGCGTTATCGCCAGGCCGCCTCGCAGGTGCGCAGTGCCCGTGGGGCGTTCTTCCCCACGGTTGACCTGAGTGCCTCGAAAAGCCGGGCCAGCCAGGGTACCGGCAGCAGTAACGCCAGCCTCAGCAGCTCCAGCAGCGGTATTCGCGACACCCTCAACACCCAGTTGGGCGTGAGCTGGGAAGCCGATATCTGGGGCAAACTGCGCCGGGGCCTGGAAGCCAATGAAGCCAGCGCCGAAGCCAGCGCGGCGGATCTTGCGGCGATGCGCCTGAGCCAGCAATCGGAACTGGTGCAGGATTACCTGCAACTGCGGGTCATGGACGAACAGACCCGTTTGCTGCAGGCCACGGTGGACACCTACCAGCGCTCCCTGCAGATGACCCAGAACCAATACCGCGCCGGTGTCTCGGGCAAGGACGCCATCGCCCAGGCCCAGACCCAGCTGAAAAGCACCCAGGCCAGCATGATCGACCTGATCTGGCAGCGGGCGCAGCTGGAAAACGCAATTGCCGTGCTGATCGGTGTGCCGCCGGCCAACTTCAACCTGGCGGTGAGCAAGGACATTCCGGCGCTGCCGCAGATTCCGGTGAGCCTGCCGTCGCAACTGCTGGAGCGCCGCCCGGATATCGCCCAGGCGGAGCGCTCGGTGATCGCGGCCAATGCCAACATCGGCGTGGCCAAGACCGCTTACTACCCGGACCTGACCCTGAGCCTGGCCGGCGGCTATTCCAGCAGCACCTACGCCGACTGGATCAGCCTGCCGAACCGCTTCTGGTCGGTGGGGCCGAAACTCGCCATGACCCTGTTCGACGGGGGCCAGCGTTCGGCCGAAGTTGACCGCGCCGAGGCGTCCTACGATGAAACCGTGGCCAAGTACCGCCAGACCGTACTCGATGGGTTCCGTGAGGTGGAAAACTACATGGTCCAGCTCAAGGTCCTGGAAGACGAGGCGGTCGTGAGTAACGAGGCCCTCGAAGCGGCCCGGGAATCCCTGCGCCTGACCCAGAACCAGTACAAGGCCGGGTTGATCGCCTATCTCGATGTGGTCACCGTGCAAGCCACCGCCCTGAGCAACGAGCGTACGGTGCTGACCCTGCTGCAAACCCGGCTGGTTGCCAGTGTGCAACTGATCGCTGCACTGGGCGGTGGCTGGGATGGCCAAATGCAGCTGAGCGACAAGAAGTAAACCTCGCTCTGGCTTGTGTACGGGCTTGTGTGGGAGCGGGCTTGCTCGCGAAAGCGGTGGGGCAGTCAACTGTGTATCAACTGACCCGCCGCTTTCGCGAGCAAGCCCGCTCCCACAAGGGTTCTGCGGTGTTTTTGAGCCAGCGGATTGGCGTCAAATTTTGAATGATGGCTATACGACAATATTTCAGGTGTACAAGATTTATTCTCGCTACAATCCCTGACTTTTCAGCCCGGCACGGATGCCGTTCGGCCCATAGGTCACGAGAAGTCCCATGCTCACCGGTAGTTATTCCCCCGCCCTGGTCCTGATTTCCCTGTTCGTCGCGATCCTCGCATCCTATACGGCGTTGGACCTGACCGGCCGCATCGCCACTGCCAGGGGCCGCGCGGTGTACCTGTGGATGGGCGGCGGCGCGCTGGCGATGGGCGTGGGCATCTGGTCGATGCACTTTATCGGCATGCTCGCCTTCCGCCTGCCCATCAGCCTCGGCTATGACGTCGGCATCACGGCGCTGTCGTTGTTGATCGCGATCCTGTCCAGCGGTTTTGCCTTGTGGCTGGTGAGCCAGCCGCGTTTGCCGGCGTGGCAACTGGCATTTGGCGCATTGATCATGGGCGCCGGCATCAGCGCCATGCACTACACCGGCATGGCCGCCATGCGCATGACCCCCGGCATCGACTACGACCCCACGCTGTTCACCGCCTCGTTGCTGATTGCCGTGGGTGCGTCGGCGGCGGCGTTGTGGATTGCCTTCAACCTGCGGCGCAACACGCCGTATGTGCGGTTGGCCCGAGGCGGGGCGGCGATGGTGATGGGCGTGGCGATTGTCGGCATGCACTACACCGGCATGGCCGCCGCGCGTTTCGCCGATGGCAGCTTCTGCGGCGCGGCCCTGGACGGCTTGAGTGGCAAGGGCCTGGATAACCTGGTGCTGGTTACCACCCTGGCAGTGTTGATCATCGCGCTGCTGACCTCCCTGGCCGATGCCCGCCTGGAAGCCCGCACCGCGGTGTTGGCCGACTCCCTGACCCAGGCCAACCAGGAACTCACCCACCTGGCCCTGCACGACATGCTCACCGGCTTGCCCAATCGCACCCTGCTCGCCGACCGGATCCAGCAGGCGATACAGCGGGTGAACGAAGAGGGCGGCTGCTTCGCGCTGATGTTTATCGACCTGGACGGCTTCAAGCCGGTGAATGACGCTTTTGGTCACCACATGGGCGACCAGCTGTTGCAGCAAGTCGGCCTGCGCCTGCGCGAAGACTTGCGCAGCCAGGACACCCTGGCCCGCATCGGCGGTGACGAGTTTGTATTGCTGGTGCAATTGGGCCAGCCCGACGATGCGTTGCGCCTGGCCGAGCGCCAGGTGGGCATGATCAACCAGGCCTTCCACGTCGCCGAGCATGAGCTGAAAATCTCCGCCAGCATCGGCATCGCACTGTTCCCCGGCAACGGCGCCACGCCCCAGGAACTGCTGATGAACGCCGACGCGGCGATGTATCACGCCAAGGGCATGGGCAAGAACGGCTACAGCTTTTTCGACGTGTCGATGAACACCAATGCGCGCAAGCAACTGCAACTGCTGCAGGACTTGCGCAATGCCGTGGAGCACGAGCAGTTCCGGCTTTATTACCAGCCCAAGTTCGACGCCATCAGCGGCCGCCCGGTCGGTGCCGAGGCGCTGCTGCGCTGGGAACACCCGCAACAAGGCCTGTTGTTGCCGGACAAGTTTATCGAGCTGGCGGAAAAGACCGGGCTGATCATCCCCATCGGCGAATGGGTACTCAACGAAGCCTGCCGCCAGATGCAGGTGTGGTATGCCCAGGGCTATCACGACTGGCGCATTGCCGTGAACCTGTCGGCGTTGCAGTTCTGCCACGCCGGGCTGGTCAAGAGTGTCGCCGCTGCCCTGGAACGCCACCGCTTGCCAGCCAACAGCCTGACCCTGGAAATCACCGAAACCACCGCCATGAGCGATGCCGACGCGAGCATGACGGTGTTGCAGAAGCTTTCGGACATGGGCGTCGACCTGTCCATCGACGACTTCGGTACCGGCTATTCGAGCCTGATGTACCTCAAGCGCCTGCCGGCCAATGAGCTGAAGATCGACCGGGGATTTGTGCGTGACCTGGAGCACGACAGCGACGACGCCGCTATCGTCTCGGCCATCGTCGCCCTCGGTCAGGCCCTGGGCCTGCGCATTGTGGCCGAGGGTGTAGAGACCGACTCACAGCAGAGCTTCCTCACCCGGCTGGGCTGCGATTCGCTTCAGGGGTATTTGCTGGGGCATCCGTTGCCGGCCGAGGGTTTCATGGCCGACATCCAGCGCGCCGAGCAGGTGGTGAGTGTGCATTCGGTGATGTGAGCCCATGCAAAACCTGCAGGGCGCAGGTAGTATTGGATCCATCAGCTCACGTTGAACCAGGAGACCTTACACATGGACAAAGTCGTCGTCATCACCGGTGGCAGTCGTGGGATCGGCGCCGCCACGGCGCTGCTGGCCGCCGCCCAGGGCTATCGCATCTGTATCAATTACCAGGCCGATGAAGACGCCGCCCACCGCGTACTTGAGCAAGTGCGTGCCCTCGGCGCCCAGGCGATTGCCGTGCGGGCTGATGTCAGCATCGAAGACGAAGTGATTGGCCTGTTCCACCGGGTCGATACCGAACTGGGCCGGGTGACGGCACTGGTCAACAACGCAGGTACCGTCGGGCACAAGTCGCGGGTCGATGAGATGTCCGAGTTCCGCATTCTGAAGACCCTCAGGACCAATGTGTTGGGGCCGATCCTGTGTGCCAAGCATGCGCTGCTGCGCATGTCGCCCAAGCATGGCGGGCAGGGCGGCAGCATCGTCAACGTTTCATCGGCCGCCGCGCGGTTGGGCTCGCCGGGGGAGTATGTGGATTACGCCGCGTCCAAGGGCGCGCTGGATACCTTCACTCTCGGGCTCTCCAAGGAAGTGGCGGGCGAGGGGATCCGGGTCAATGGCGTGCGTCCCGGGTTTATTTTCACCGACTTCCACGCCCTGAGCGGCGACCCGGATCGGGTCAGCAAGCTTGAGCCGGGCATCCCCATGGCCCGTGGCGGGCGTGCAGAGGAAGTCGCGGAAGGGATTATCTGGCTGCTCTCGGACAAGGCGTCCTATGCGACGGGAACCTTTCTTGACCTGGCGGGCGGTCGTTAGTTTTGTACCGCCTGTGGCGAGGGGCACGCCGCTCGCCACAGCCCAGGTATCAGGCGCCGCGCAGCGCTTCATAGCCCCTGAGGGAAAACGCCTTGAGCAGGCTGGCCTCCGAGTCTGGATGAATGGTGTAGCCGTGATTCGAAAAACCTTCCAGGACACCGTTGCGGCTATGGCTGGCGCTTAATTTGAGATCGTCCACGTTGTCGATAAATCGCAGTACCTTATCCAGGTTGTAGGTGGCGTCGGCGCGAGAGTCCGGGTCTTGGTTGGCCGCGCTCCAGTCACCCACCTGGCGCTTCAGGTCATCGCTCACTTCGTAGTGGTCGCGGTTATCCAGGAAGTTCTTCAGCACAGGGCTTTGTTCAGTAATCTGGTCACTTGATCGATGATCTCCCGCGAGGCGCCCGGTAGCGCCTGTCATTTCGCGCACCTGTTGCTGCTCTGCGGCACGCATATAGTGGGGAGGAACGGGAAGGGGTCGCAGGCCGGCAGCTGAAGAAATAGTCATAAGGCATCTCTGATGTGAACCAAGTGAATGCGCTCTTTCTATCGTAAGAAATAGCGCACTCCTGTGTGGTTCTTAGCCCGGCTACGGTTCCCATCCGTAGGTTAAAACGACCGCACAATCTTCCCCAGCGTCTCCATCGCCTTCTCACACGACTCATCCCACGGGCTGCCGTAGTTCAAGCGAATGCAGTTCCTGAAGCGCTGTGTCGGCGAGAAGATCGGTCCCGGTGCGATGCTGATGCCCTGGGCCAGCGCCATCTGGAACAACTTCAACGAGTCGGTTTGTTCCGGCAATTCCAGCCACAGGAAGTAGCCGCCGGCAGGCTGGCTGACCCGTGTCTGCGCCGGGAAATAGCGCGCGATGGCGGCGAGCATGGCGCTTTGCTGTTCTTCCAGCGCGTAACGCAATTTACGCAGGTGCCGGTCGTACCCGCCGTGTTGCAGGTAATCGGCAATCGCCGCCTGGGCGGGCATCGAGGCACACAGCGACGTCATCAATTTCAGCCGCTCGATCTTCTGCGCATAACGTCCGGCGGCGACCCAGCCGATGCGGTAGCCCGGAGCCAGGCTCTTGGCGAACGAGCCGCAATGCATCACCAGGCCTTCTGTGTCGAACGCCTTCGCCGGTTTGGGCGCCTGTTGACCGTAGTACAACTCGGCGTACACGTCGTCTTCGATCAGCGGCACCTGGTGGCTGCGCAGTAACTCCACCAGTTCCTGTTTCCGGGCCTCGGGCATGGTTGCGCCCATCGGGTTCTGGAAACTGGTCATGCACCAGCAGGCCTTGATCGGGTAGCGCTCCAGGCTTTGCGCCAGCACCTTGAGGTCGATGCCATCGCGCGGGTGTACGGGGATTTCCACCGCCTTGAGTTTCAGGCGCTCGAGGATTTGCAGGCTGGCGTAGAACGCCGGTGCTTCGATGGCCACCAGGTCGCCCGGCTCGGTCACGGCTTGCAGGCACAGGTTCAGTGCTTCAAGGGCGCCGTTGGTGATCAACAGTTCTTCCATGGGCAGCATCAGCCCGCCCACCATGTAGCGCAAGGCAATTTGCCGGCGCAGTTGCGGGTTGCCCGGCGACATGTCGGTGACCACCATGCGCGGGTCCATTTCCCGGCTGGCGCTGGCCAGGGAACGGGCCAGGCGTTGCAGCGGGAACAGCGTCGGGCTGGGGAAGGCCGAGCCGAAGGGCACGGTTTGCGGGTCCTTGATGGAATCGAGCACCGAGAACACCAATTCGCTGACGTCCACCTCGGTGGACTCGTGCACATGGGCACTCACCACCGGCTCGGAAAACGGGCTGGGCGCATGGGTGTTGACGAAGTACCCGGAGCGCGGCCGGGCGCGGATCAGCCCGCGTCGCTCCAGCAGGTAGTAGGCCTGGAACACCGTGGACGGGCTGACACCGTAGGTCTGGCTGGCATAACGCACCGAAGGCACGCGCTGGCCGGGCCCGAGCACGCCGGAGCGGATCAGTTCTGCGATGTCGTCGGCGAATTTTTCGTAGCGTTTCATTGGGGCTCAGTGCTTTGAACAGATTTTGCTGATTGAACACAGATCAAACGGTGGGAGCGGGCTTGCTCGCGAAAGCAATCTTTCAGTTGATGTATCCATTGACTGGCACACCGCTTTCGCGAGCAAGCCCGCTCCCACATTTGATCTCCAGTGTTGCTGAAAGCTTGGGCTCAGCGATTCAATGGCGCCACAAACCGGCTGTCCGCCGCGCTGTAAATCCACGGCTCATCCACATCCGAGACCTTGAAGCGGATCGTCTGCGAACTGCTGGCGGGCTTCTCTGCGGTCATCGCCACCGACACCGGCACATCGGTAATCTCACCTGGTGCCAGGCTGATCTCGGTCTTGCCCTGCAGCTGGAAGCCGTCGCCGTCCATCAGCTCCAGGCGGTAATCCTGGCGCTGCTGGGTCTTGTTGATGACCTTGAGGCTGTAGATGTTCTCGATCAAGCCGTCACTGTTCTCGCGGAACATCCCCCGGTCCTTGGTCACGTCCAGCGACACCATCGGGCGTTCTACCAGCGCCACCACCAGCGCGCCGATCATCACCAGCAGCACGGCACTGTAGCCGATCAGGCGTGGCCTGAGCAGATGGGTCTTGCCACCTTGCAACTGATGCTCCGAGGTGTAGCTGACCAGGCCGCGGGCATAGCCCATTTTATCCATGATCGAATCACAGGCATCGATACACGCGGCGCAGCCGATGCATTCCATTTGCAGGCCGTCACGGATGTCGATGCCGGTGGGGCATACCTGCACGCACAGCTGGCAGTCGATGCAATCACCCAGGCCGACGTCCGCCGGTTGCACGTCTCGTTTGCGCGGGCCACGGTTCTCGCCGCGGGCTACGTCGTAGGAAATGGTCAGGGTGTCCTTGTCGAACATCACACTCTGGAACCGTGCATACGGGCACATGTGCATGCACACCGCTTCACGCAGCCAGCCGGCGTTGATGTAGGTGGCGCCGGTAAAGAACAGCACCCAGAACAGGCTTACGCCACCCATCTGCCAGGTCAGCAGCTCCTCGGCCAGCGGCCGGATCGGCGTGAAGTAGCCGACAAATGTCAGCCCGGTCAGCACGCTGATCCCCAGCCACAGCGTGTGCTTGGCCGAGCGCCGCGCCAGCTTGTCCAGGCTCCAGGGCGCAGCTTGCAGCTTGATGCGTTGGTTTCGCTCGCCTTCAGTGACCTTTTCGCACCACATGAACAACCAGGTAAACGAGCTTTGCGGGCAGGTATAGCCACACCACACACGCCCTGCGAATACGGTGATCGCGAACAGGCCGAACGCGCAGATGATCAACAGCGCCGACAGCAGGATGAAATCCTGGGGCCAGAACGTGGCACCGAAGATGTGGAATTTGCTTTCAGCCAGGTCCCATAACACCGCCTGCCGTCCGCCCCAGTTCAGCCACACGGTGCCGAAAAATGCCAGGAACAGAAAGCCTGCGCCTGCCACGCGCAAGGTACGGAACAGGCCGGTAAAACTGCGGGTGTGAATCAGGTGGTCGCTGGATTTGGCCTTCATCTTCTTTGGATGTGCAGGCTCAAACACTTCTACGGTTCGGACGGGGATTCTATCGCTCATGGTCTTTCGCTCATCAGCCTCCATCAGGCAGATGAACTATGACCGGCGCTCTGTTTGCATAACAGACTCAGGTATGGCGATAAAAAGCGGATCAGATGGGCCGCCCGTGCATGCCTGCGACAATGTGCTGCACCCGGTGGTGCGCGGGGTGCAGCGCTTTTGAGGCGGGGCTGATCCAGGTCAATCAAATCACCGAATCACCGTCGGTAGCTTTCAAGTGCTTACGGCCGTCTTTGGCACCCGCTACGGTCAATGCGTCGGCTTCGGCTTCGGTGATATAGGTGCGGTCACCGTTCAGCTTCACGAACGACATGGATTTTTCGCTGTCGGTTTCGACCGTGACATGGGTGGCTTCCAGTTGTTTCTCGTGGCCGTCCACATCGACGGTGAAGAAACATTGCTGACCTTCGATACGTACGGGCATATCGATCTCCTTTTTGTGGGCTATTACTGATTAGGGTGGGATGCGCAGGCAATGGTTCTGCGCAACTGACTGACGGTCGATGCTGTCCATGTTCTATCGACCCCCAACAAGGAAACGTCCATGGACGCCTGGTGGCATGAAGTCTGGGTAACCCTGCAAGCGGAATTTGCCGATATCGGCGATGCCCGGCAACTCACGCAAATCACCGTTCGGCTGCTGATTGCGGCGATATTGGGCGGGATCCTGGGTTACGAGCGCGAACAGAAAGGCAAGGCCGCCGGGGTACGCACCCACATGCTCGTGGCCCTGGGCGCCGCGCTGTTCGTGTTGGTGCCGAGCATGTCCGGCTCCCAGGCAGACGCCATGAGCCGTGTGCTGCAGGGCGTGATCGCGGGCATCGGCTTTCTTGGCGCCGGCACCATCCTAAAGGGCAAGGAAGACGAGGAGGGTCAGCACGTCAAAGGGCTGACCACCGCCGCCGGCTTGTGGATGACCGCCGCCATTGGGGTGGCGGCGGGAATGGGGCGGGAATCCACGGCGGTACTCAGCACGTTGTTGGCCTTGGCGGTGTTCAGTGTGATGCCAAGAATCGTCAGGCTATTGGAAAAGAATTAGTCGCCGTATGTTTCATCAGGTCGCGCGTGAATGGGCTGACAGCGTGATATCGAGGCGTGTGCAACTTCACGCTCCTGCTGGACTGATCACTGTACCGGAATGGTGATTTGATCTTCTTTGTGATACGCGAATATGCGTTGGTCTTGAGCGAGCAAGTCAACACGAACCACCGGAAGCAGGCGCTGCGTATAGCCGTAATACTCGCGCTGAAGTTTCTTGGCCGCATCTCTTCCTGGCAAGTTGGCAGCGTTATAGAAGAAAGCCTGGAAGGGGACTTTATCAATCTCGGACACTGTCCAGGCTGAGGTGACGACTTCATTCCAATCTTCAATATAGTTTGCCGGCATCAGTTTTCTGACAGTGATGCTTAGAGAAAACTGCTGCACCGATCCACGAAACGCACACATAAAAAAATAAGCCGGTTTGACTTTGTTGAAGTGGGCCAACCAGGTGGCGCCATCCACCACGCCTTGCTCATCGCAGTGCCGGCTCCATGCACGCTGGTAGCCTGGCAGCTCCCTGGAAGTTTCGCCGCATCCATCCGGGCGGTCACCTGTCGCACCATTGGTGGGAAAAGAGCAGCGCACGCTGATTGGGCCCGCTGCGGTGGAGGGCAATGCCGACATTATTACGCCAGCGTCCCGTGCAAACAGCTTCCTGATACCCAGGTCGGCTCGCAGGTAAGAGAATGCGGCGGCATTGCGCTCAAGCTCGCCGGGCGATGCTATGAGGCTGTCAGTGACGCGAATAAGCACCCCATTGCAGTGATACAGGGCCAGGCCATCGGCACACTGAGCAGCGGTGTCCTGGTAGCGGTTGTTTAATTTGCTTGCGATTTCCGTATCGAACGGGCCGGAGGGTTCGGTGGTGCAGGCGGTCAAGGTGCAAAGGGAAAGCAGCAGGTAGGCGGCTGTTCTTTTCATGAGGTATCTCCGAGAGGTTTTATTGTTCTGTTGTTCGCGCGTCGCGCACTTTGATCATGGGCGGCGTTCGTCTCGGCTGATACTGTCGGTTTTGACAGTTCTTTATAATTTTTTGTGAATGAAGTTGCAGCTTATAGATTCAAGTAAACGCGGAAGCCTGAAGCTTCCGCTTTTTACTTCCTGTGATCGGTCTCTTCAGACAATCACCGGCGGCATGGTCGTCGGTGGTTCCTCCACCGGTGGTGGCTGTGTGCCTGGCGGTTCCTGCTCGGGAACCGGGTCGGGTTCGGTCGGCGGTAATGTGGGCTTATCTATATTGGGATCAGGCGTTTCAGCCGGAATAGGGATATTCATCGGTGTGGCCTCCTTTGTGCTTTGCTCTATCGGTGGACAATCGCGTGGTGGATTTGATTCCCCGCCCGATGGCGGGATATCCGCCTGAACTTTTCACTCGTCGGCATGCTCGGAACCTAGACGGCCCTGCTCAGGGAGAGTGGCGTCGTTTCAGAATTTGAATCAAGCACAAGAGCGTCCACTGGGCGTTAAGGGGAGATGCTCGATGACTGCTGAAACACTGACTCAAGACGATTCAACCTCCACATTACCGCTGTCCCAGGCACTGTTGCTGCCAAGGATCGCGATTGAAAGCACGACCCCGGTGATCGATGGCGGCGAGTTCGCGGTCAAGGCTGTGGTTGGCCAGCGCGTGCAGGTTGCCAGCAAGGTGTTCGCTGATGGCCACGACAAGCTTGCGGTGATGATCCGCTGGCGCCCGCGCAGTGAAGAAAGCTGGCACAGCGTGGTGATGACCGATGTCGGCAACAACGGCTGGGAGGGCGCATTCACCGTGACCGCCCAGGGCCCGCATGAGTATTGCATCGAAGCCTGGATCGACACGTTTGCCAGCTTTCGCTACGAACTGAGCAAGAAACACGAGGCCGGGGTGCCGGTCAGCCTGGAGTTGCAGGAAGGCCGCAGCCAGGTGTTGCAAGCCGCCGAGCGCAGTGACAATGAGCTGCGTGACCGCTTGATGTTGCTGCACCACGAACTCTCCGGTTTGCTGGAAACCGAGCAGGTCGCGTTGTTCCTGCACGAAGACAGTGCACACCTGATGACCCAGGCCGATCACCGCGCCTATTTGAGCATCAGCCCGGTGTATCCGATTGATGTAGAGCGCGAGGCTGCGCAATTTGCCAGCTGGTACGAGTTGTTTCCCCGCTCGATCACCGACGATCCCGCGCGCCATGGCACATTCAACGATGTGCACTCACGGCTGTCGATGATCCACGACATGGGCTTTGACGTGCTGTACTTCCCGCCGATCCATCCGATCGGTCGCAGCCACCGCAAGGGCAAGAATAATTCCCTGACCGCCGGGCCGGACGACCCGGGCAGCCCGTATGCCATCGGCAGCGAAGAGGGCGGCCACGAGGCGATCCATTCGCAGTTGGGCACCCGTGAAGATTTCCGCAACCTGGTCAAGGCCGCCGCCGACCATGGCCTGGAAATCGCCCTGGATTTTGCCATCCAGTGCTCCCAGGACCACCCGTGGCTCAAACAGCATCCGGGCTGGTTCAACTGGCGGCCCGACGGCACGATCAAATACGCCGAGAACCCGCCGAAGAAATACCAGGACATCGTCAACGTCGACTTCTATGCGGCCGACGCGATTCCCAGCCTGTGGGTCGAGTTGCGCGACATCGTGGTCGGTTGGGTGGAAGAGGGCGTGAAGACCTTTCGCGTCGACAACCCCCACACCAAGCCGCTGCCGTTCTGGCAATGGCTGATCAGCGATGTGCGTTCTAAATACCCCGAAGTGATCTTCCTCGCCGAAGCCTTCACCACCCCGGCGATGATGGCGCGCCTGGGCAAGGTTGGTTACTCCCAGAGCTACACCTACTTCACCTGGCGCAACACCAAGGCCGAGTTGAGCGAGTACCTGAGCGAACTGAACGAGTCGCCGTGGCGCGAGTGCTTCCGGCCGAACTTCTTCGTCAACACCCCGGACATCAACCCCGGCTTCCTGCATGAATCCGGCCGCGCCGGCTTCTTGATCCGCGCCGCGTTGGCCACCATGGGCTCAGGCCTGTGGGGCATGTACTCGGGTTTTGAACTGTGCGAAGCGGCACCGGTGCCGGGCAAGGAAGAGTACCTGGACTCGGAGAAGTACGAGATCCGCCCACGAGACTTCACGGCGCCGGGCAACATCATTGCCGAGATCGCCCAGCTCAACCGCATCCGCCGGCAGAACCCGGCCTTGCAGACGCACCTGGGGCTCAAACTCTACAACGCGTGGAACGACAACATCCTGTACTTCGGCAAACGCAGCGAGGATGGCAGCAACTTTATCCTGGTGGCCGTGAGTCTCGACCCGTTCAACGCCCAGGAGGCCAATTTCGAGTTGCCGCTGTGGGAGCTGGGCTTGCCGGACGATGCCCAGACCCAGGGCGAAGACCTGATGACCGGCCACCGCTGGACGTGGTACGGCAAGACCCAGTGGATGCGCATCGAACCGTGGCATCAGCCGTTTGGCATCTGGCGCATTACCGTTTCCTGAATCGACACCGATCTCCAAACCACTGGAGATCAAAGGTGGGAGCGGGCTTGCTCGCGAAAGCGGAGTGTCAGTCTCCGAATCGGTCCACTGATATACCGCTTTCGCGAGCAAGCCCGCTCCCACATTGACCGAGTTCCTTCAGGCAGAATTTTTCGAATTCCCAGGAGTTTCCAATGGCGAAGAAACCCAAGGCTGCCACCTTTATCAAAGATCCGCTCTGGTACAAAGACGCGGTGATTTATCAGGTTCACGTCAAATCCTATTTCGACTCCAACAACGACGGCATCGGTGATTTTCCCGGGCTGATCGCCAAGCTCGACTACATCGCCGACCTTGGTGTGAACACCATCTGGCTACTACCGTTCTACCCCTCGCCACGCCGTGACGATGGCTACGACATCGCCGAATACCGCGGCGTGCACAGCGACTACGGGACCATGGCCGATGCCAAGCGCTTTATCGCCGAAGCCCATAAACGCGGGCTGCGGGTGATCACCGAGCTGGTGATCAACCACACCTCCGACCAGCACCCATGGTTCCAGCGGGCCCGCAAGGCCAAGCCCGGCTCGGCGGCGCGGGATTTCTATGTATGGTCCGATGACGATCAGAAATACGACGGCACCCGGATCATTTTCCTCGACACCGAAAAGTCCAACTGGACCTGGGACCCGGTCGCCGGCCAGTACTTCTGGCACCGCTTTTACTCCCACCAGCCGGACCTCAACTTCGATAACCCGCAGGTCATGAAAGCCGTCCTGTCGGTGATGCGCTACTGGCTCGACATGGGCATCGACGGCCTGCGCCTGGACGCGATTCCATACCTGATCGAGCGCGACGGCACCAACAACGAAAACCTCCCCGAAACCCACGACGTGCTCAAGCAGATCCGCGCCGAGATCGACGCCAACTACCCCGACCGCATGCTCCTGGCCGAAGCCAACCAATGGCCGGAAGACACCCAGTTGTACTTCGGGGACAAAAAGGGCGACGACGGCGATGAGTGCCACATGGCGTTCCACTTCCCGCTGATGCCGCGCATGTACATGGCGCTGGCCCAGGAAGACCGTTTCCCGATCACCGACATCCTGCGCCAGACCCCGGAGATCCCGGCCAATTGCCAATGGGCAATCTTCCTGCGCAACCACGATGAACTGACCCTGGAAATGGTCACCGACAAAGAGCGCGACTACCTCTGGAACTATTACGCTGCCGACCGCCGTGCACGTATCAACCTGGGGATTCGCCGCCGCCTGGCGCCGCTGATGGAACGCGACCGCCGACGCATCGAGCTGCTCAACAGCCTGCTGCTGTCGATGCCGGGCACGCCGACCCTGTATTACGGCGATGAAATCGGCATGGGCGACAACATCTACCTCGGTGACCGCGACGGCGTGCGTACGCCGATGCAATGGTCCATCGACCGCAACGGCGGCTTCTCCCGCGCCGACCCGGCCAGCCTGGTATTGCCGCCGATCATGGACCCGCAATACGGCTACCAGTCGGTCAACGTCGAAACCCAGACCCAGGACCCGCACTCGTTGCTGAACTGGACGCGGCGCATGCTCGCGGTGCGTAAACAGTCCAAGGCGTTCGGTCGCGGCAGCCTGAAAATGCTCTCGCCCAGCAACCGCCGCATCCTGGCGTATACCCGCGAATACGCAGGCGCCGATGGCAAGAATGAAATCATCCTGTGCGTGGCCAACGTGTCCCGCAGTGCCCAGGCCGCAGAACTGGACCTCTCGGCGTTTGCCGGCATGGTTCCGGTGGAGATGCTCGGTGGCAATGCCTTCCCGCCCATTGGCCAGCTGAATTTCCTGCTGACCCTGGCGCCGTATGGCTTCTATTGGTTCGTGCTGGCGGCGGAAAACCAGATGCCAAGCTGGCACGTGGAACCGGCGCAAAGCATCCCGGACTTCACCACCCTGGTGCTGAAGAAGCGCATGGAAGAATTGCTCGAAGCACCGTGCCGCACCACCCTGGAACAGAATGCGTTGCCGGCGTGGCTGCCCAAGCGCCGCTGGTTTGCCAGCAAGGATACGGCAATCGACAGCGTGCACATCGCTTATGGCGTGCGCTTCGGCGACCCGCAGCATCCGGTGCTGCTCAGTGAAATCGAAGTCACCAGCGCCGGCCAGGTCAGCCGCTATCAACTGCCGTTCGGCTTCCTTGGCGAAGACCAGTTCACCAGCGCCTTGCCGCAACAACTCGCGCTTGCCCGTGTACGGCGAGTGCGTCAGGTAGGTTTGGTGACCGATGCCTTCAGCCTCGACACTTATATCCGCGGCGTGATCCAAGGCCTGCAGGCCAAAACCGTCCTCGACTCCACCGATGGCGAGATTCGCTTCGAGCCCACGGCGCAGTTGGCCAAACTGGAATTGAACGACGAGTCGGAAGTGCGCTACCTCGCGGCGGAGCAGTCCAACAGTTCCGTGGTGGTGGGCGGCAGCCTGGTGCTCAAGCTGATCCGAAAAGTCAGCGCCGGGGTTCACCCGGAACTGGAAATGGGCGCCTACCTGACCGAAGCCGGCTACGAGCATATCTCGCCGTTGTTGGGCTCGGTGATCCGCCACGATGCCGATGGCCAGGACAACCTGCTGATGATCGCCCAGGGTTACCTGAGCAACCAGGGCGACGCTTGGGGCTGGACCCAGAATAACCTGGAGCGAGCGATTCGCGACGAACTGGCCGAAGCCATGTCCGAGCAGGAACAGCACTACAACGCCCTTGGCGAGCTGGCGGATTTCGCCGGCTTGCTCGGCCAGCGCCTGGGCGAGATGCACCTGGTGCTGGCGGCGCCCACCACTAACAAGGCGTTCAAGCCCGAGGTCACAACCCTCAAGGACAGCCAGGGCTGGGCCAGGCACGTAGGCGCACAAATCGACCACGCCTTGCAGTTGCTCAAACAGCATCAAACCAAGTTGAACCCTGCCGATCAGGCGTTGGTCAGTGCTTTACTGGAGCAGAAAAAGGCCATCGCCAGTCACGTTCAGGACCTGGCGAAAGCCACGGTGGGCGGGTTGCGCATTCGCGTGCACGGCGACCTGCACCTGGGCCAGGTACTGGTGGTCAAGGGCGATGCCTACCTCATCGACTTCGAGGGCGAACCGGCGCGGCCGTTGCCTGAGCGTCGCGGCAAACACAGCCCGTACAAGGATGTGAGCGGGGTGCTGCGCTCGTTTGATTACGCGGCGGCCATGGCGGTGAATGTGCAGGGCGTTGACCAGTCGCCCGAGGCCAATGCGTCCCGACAACGTGTGGCGGATCGCTACTTGCATGAGGCCAGGCAGGCATTTATCCAGGCCTATCACGCTGCCACGACTACACTGGCCCATGACTGGCAGGATGCCAAAGGCCAGGACGCAGCGCTGGCGTTGTTCAGCCTGGAGAAGGCCGCGTACGAAGTGGCCTACGAAGCAGAGAATCGCCCGAGCTGGTTGCCGGTGCCGTTGCAAGGTTTGCACGGGCTGCTCAGCGGGTTGAAACCAATATCGAAAACTGCACGCGGTGGGGAGACGTCATGAGTTTTACAAGCAAAGAACCGCTGCAGGAAAAGTTGAGTGTGATGCCCAAACCTGCTGATATCGAAGCCCTGGTGCGGGCCGAGCACCATGATCCATTCTCGATCCTGGGTCCCCATGACGACGAGCAGGGCGGCCAGTTCATTCGCGCCTTCCTGCCGGAAGCGCTGAGTGTCCAGGTCCTGGCCCGCGACAGCGGCGAGCACATCGGCAGCCTCGATGCGACCCAGGTGCCGGGCTTGTTTGTCGGGCATTTCGGCAGCCGTCAGGCGTACTTGCTGAAGATCCAGTGGGCCGGTGGCGAACAGATCACCGAAGACCCTTACAGCTTCCAGCAACTGCTGCTGGGGGAGATGGACCTGTATCTGTTTGCCGAAGGCAATCACCGCGACCTGAGCAGTTGCCTCGGGGCACAAGTGACCAGCGTCGACGGTGTCCAGGGCGTGCGTTTTGCGGTATGGGCACCGAATGCCCGCCGTGTCTCGGTGGTGGGCGACTTCAATATCTGGGACGGGCGCCGTCATCCGATGCGCCTGCGCCATCCGTCCGGTGTGTGGGAGATTTTCATCCCGCGCCTGCAGCCCGGCGCGGCCTACAAGTATGAAATCCTCGGTGCCCACGGGATTCTGCCGCTCAAGGCCGACCCCATGGCCCTGGCCACGCAGTTGCCGCCGGATACTGCGTCCAAGGTCGCTTCGCCGCTGCAGGTCGACTGGCAGGACCACGACTGGATGCAATCGCGCAGCGAGCGACAAAAGCCCAGCGCACCCTTGTCGATCTACGAGTTGCATGCCGGTTCCTGGCAGTGCGAGCTGGATGAAGTCGGCGAGGTGTCCCGCCAGTACAGTTGGCGCGAGCTGACCGAGCGGTTGATCCCTTATGTACAGCAGTTGGGCTTCACCCATATCGAACTGATGCCGATCATGGAGCACCCGTTCGGCGGCTCATGGGGTTATCAGGCGCTGTCGCAATTTGCCCCGACGGCACGTTTCGGCTCGCCGGAGGATTTCGCGTTTTTCGTCAACGCCTGCCATCAGGCCGACATCGGCGTGATCCTGGATTGGGTGCCGGCGCATTTCCCCACCGACACCCACGGCCTGGCGCAATTCGACGGCACTGCGCTGTACGAATACGCCAACCCGCTGGAAGGCTTCCACCAGGATTGGGACACCCTGATCTACAACCTCGGCCGCACCGAAGTCCACGGCTTCATGCTGGCGTCGGCGTTGCACTGGCTCAAGCATTTCCATATCGATGGCCTGCGAGTGGATGCGGTGGCCTCGATGCTGTACCGCGACTATTCGCGCAAGGCCGGTGAATGGGTACCCAACCGCCACGGCGGGCGGGAAAACCTTGAGGCCATCGACTTCCTGCGCCACCTCAACGATGTCGTTGCCCTTGAGGCTCCCGGCGCGCTGGTGATCGCCGAGGAGTCCACCGCATGGCCGGGCGTAAGCCAGCCGACCCAACAGGGCGGCCTGGGCTTCAACTACAAGTGGAACATGGGCTGGATGCACGATTCGCTGCACTACATCCAGCAGGACCCGGTGTACCGTGCCCATCACCACAACGAGCTGAGTTTCGGCCTGGTGTATGCCTGGTCCGAGCGTTTTATCCTGCCGATTTCCCACGATGAAGTGGTGCACGGCAAACACTCGTTGATCGACAAGATGCCCGGCGACCGCTGGCAGAAGTTTGCCAACCTGCGGGCATACCTGAGCTTCATGTGGATGCACCCGGGCAAGAAGCTGCTGTTCATGGGTTGCGAGTTCGGCCAATGGCGCGAGTGGAACCACGATCAGCAACTGGACTGGTACCTGCTGCAATACCCCGAACACCGGGGCGTGCAGAAACTGGTGGGCGACCTCAACCGTCTGTACCGCGAAGAGCCGGCGCTGCATGACCAGGACGACGCACCACAGGGCTTCCAGTGGTTGATTGGGGATGACGCGATCAACAGCGTCTACGCCTGGTTGCGCTGGAGCAAGGATGGCAGGCCGGTGCTGGTGGTGGCCAACTTCACGCCGGTGCCGCGTGAGGCCTACAAGGTCGGCGTGCCGTTTGCCGGGCGCTGGAGCGAGGTGATCAACAGCGATGCCGACACCTATGCCGGTTCCAACTTCGGCAACGGTGGCGGGGCGTTTACGGAGGAGGAGCCCAGGCATGGGCAGCCGTTGTCGCTGTCGTTGAACCTGCCGCCATTGGGCGTGCTGATCCTGCGACCGGACGCCTGACTTCCAGCCGATGAAGACCCCATGTGGGAGCGGGCTTGCTCGCGAATGCGCAGTACCAGTGCCAGATTTTTTCGCTGACACAGCGCATTCGCGAGCAAGCCCGCTCCCACAGTGGGGATGTGTTGTGGCTTAGAAGTCGACCCTTATGCCAATCGTGCCTTTGCGCCCATTCAGCTGATTACTGTCCAGATTGCTGTTGTACCCCACCTCGCCATACACACTGACCGTGCTCGATACCTGCATCGTTGCCCCGGCGCTGACGTCCAGCGTGGTGGATTTCTGTTCGGTATGGATGTTCGTACTGTCATTGAACGTGATGGTGTTATTCCCGGCGCTGGCGTGCCACACGTTGCTACGCACGTAAGGCTGCAGGGGCACGCCGCTCACGCTGTAGCTGCCCTTGAGGCGGACACCGAGACGGGTGACGACGTTAGTGTCGGCGCGGAATGAGACATCCGAGATTCCGTCGTTCTGGCTGTCCACATAGCTTCTATCGACAATCACCTGGGCCTGCGGCTCAACCTCCCACTGTTCAGACACCGCAAACGGCATTCCCACCTCCACAGACCCCAGCACGTTGTGGCCCTTGGTTGGGAGTTTGACGCCCCGGTCGGATTCACTGTGGCCATCGAACCGTGTACCCATCAGCACGACATCGATATAGGCGCGGTTGGCGCCGATGAGCGTCCAATACGCGCCCAGGCTGTCACCGCGCAGGGTGGTGTTGCCGGCGTCCTTGCCCTGAAAACCGCCATTGAAACCCGCCACATTGCCGGTCAGGCGGCTGTGGCCGACAAAGAAACCGAAGCGTTGGGTCAGGCCAGCGTAGTTGGTCCAGGCATACAGGTCAGTGCCAACCTGGAAACCGGACAGGGAGCTGTCCAGCGACGGGCTGACGGTGCCGGCGAATGATTGCCGCGTGCTGCTGCCATACACCCGGCCCCAACCGGCCGCTAAAGCGCCAGGTTGACGTTGCAGGCTTTGATCGCCCGTGCGTTCGTGGTAGGTGCCCAGCATGCCCTGGACCATCTGCTGCACGGCGGGAAACAACACGGCATACACCGGGACTTCCGGGCGATAGATGGGTATGGGTTCTTCTCCCGGGAAAATCCCCGGGAGGTCCGGCGTGCCGTCGGCGGGGACGGGGGGGAGAATGCCCACTGGGTCGTCAGGATCCTCAGGGTTGGGCAGCGGCGGCGCCACCACCGAGGACCGCAGGAACCAGTTTTGCCCGGTGCCCGGCGTTACGCCTCCTTTGAACAGGTAGTACTCATAGGCGCCTGCGGAAACGGATCCACCGCGCAGGGTAAACGCCAGGTCGCTGCTCGTGGCACCGTTAAGCGCCTCAACCACCTGGATGCCGTTCTGCAGCGTCATGGCGCCGGGGCCGGCAAGGTTGGTGACGGTGATGGTAGTGCCGCCTTGCAGCGTGCCCTGGCTGACTACCAGCTTGTCACTGGCCGAGCCGTCGGCGCCGAGTACCGATTGCAGCGCCAGTTCGCCACCATTGCCGGTGTAGTTGCCGTTGACCGTCAGGCTGTCGGTGGCGCTGGAACTGCCGGTGGTCATGTCGATCAGGCCGCCGTTGTTCAGGTTGGCTGGTTGCCCGGCCGTGAAGGGGCTGATGCTGCCCTGTGTTACCTGCAGGGCGGCGCTGCCAAAAATATTCAGGGTACCGGTGGCCGTAGCGCTGTCACCGAGCTTGAAGTCGCCGCCCAGGGTCAGGCGCGAATTGTTGTCCAGGTTGACGGTTTCCCAGTTGACATAGCGGGTTGGCGTGGCGGATCGGGTGTTGTCGAAGGTCAGGGTGTCGTTACCCAAACCACCATCCAGAAGTGGTGTGGAGGCCAGGGTGGTTTCGGTCAGGTTGAACAGGAAACCCCTGTCAGCGCCATCACCCATGAGGATTTCCTTATGGATCAGACCGCCGCCTTCCCAAGTGAACTCATCGTTGCCAAAGCTGGCGAGGATCTGCCCACTTATTTCCCCTCCGCTGACTTTGATGATGTCGTCGCCGCCGCTGACGCTGATGTTGCCACCAACCGTTCCTCCGGACACCAGGATGGTGTCGTTTCCGAAGCCAGTAACGAGGTTGCCGATGATCGCTCCACCCCGCAGGTCAAACAGGTTGTTGTCGAGCTTCATGTCGACCCGTCCGATGCTGCCACCGGTCATCAGCGCTACATCTCCATCTTCAAAGGCGCCGACAATCCTGCCACTGCTCATGGTGAACTCGTCACGGCCGTCGCCCTGAGCCAGTGAGGCGACGGTGCCACCGCTCTGGAAGTACTGGTCTACCCCGTCACCCTGGGAGATTGCACCGGAGCTGCCGCCGCTGATTTGCGCAATATCACCGCCCGCGCCTTGAGTCACCGTGCCGGAGATATTGCCATTGAACAGTTGGAAAATATTTCTTCCGTCACCTTGATTGATCGCACCGTTGATCGCGCCGGAATCCATCGTGACCCGATCATCTCCCGCTCCATAAGTCACGTTGCCGACGATGATGCCGGTGCCGCCGACGGGGAACTCAAGGATGTTGCTTCCTTGTAAATCCGTCAGCGCGCCAGCACTGCCATCGCTGCACAGGGTGGTGTCGTTGCCTGCGGTTATGACCAACGTACAGGCGGCCTGCGCGGGGAGGGGCCAATTGAGCAACAGCGTCGTCACGCTGCAGACGCTCAGATACGTCACTGATGAAAACCGCGTGCTCATGATTCGCCCTCCCTGCAAGCCGGTGTTCCAAGCTAGCCACACAGAGAGAGCGTTCGCTACTGTCAGAAGTAACAGGTATAGACGAGTGGGTGCGCCTACAAAAATACAATCTCATAGGGCTCGCGCATGCGCTCCAGCAGCACCTGTGCCAGGATCGGCGCCAGGCCGATTTCCGGGTCGCCTGCCAGTTGGCTGGCATAGGCGTGGGCGGCGTGCAGCTTGCGGGCGACGCTCCAGGTGTCGAGCCGCACCTTGCGCGCGCGCTGCCAGGGGATGGCGGCGGTTTCCCGAAGCGGCCAGTGCCACGCCCAGATCGGCAGTTCGTGCAAGCGCACGCCCTTGACTGCGCAGGCTTTGGCAGCGGCACGGCCGACGGCGTCGTGGTCGTCATTGCCGTCGTTGCGCCAGGTGGTGAACACCACGTCGCCGGGTTGCAGGTAGCGCGCAATGAACTGGCTCATTTGCTGTTCCCGCGCGGCCAGGGCGTTGTCGGCGAAACCGCCGCGTATCCATTTCAGGCTGTGCAGGGGCACGCCCAGGCGGCGCAGGGCTTCGACACTTTCCTGGGGCCGCACCACGCTCAAGCGTTTGGCCGGCCACACGGTAGACCCCGGATGGCTGGCGCTGCCGTCGGTGATGGAGATCAGTTGCAGGGAGTATTCAAGGGTGCTGAGCAATTGCAGCAGACCGCCGCAGGCGATCACTTCATCGCCGGGATGCGGGGCGATGATCACCACGCGGGCGCCCTTGGGCACCAGGGTTGCGGGGTTGATGGCAGGGATTTGCGCGAGTTGCGGGGCGCTGTTCCAGATTTGCGCGGGGCCCCGGCGGTTGTCACTTAACAGTGCAGGCTTCATGGGTGTCACGTCCTTGTTTATCGGTGGTGCAGGCCGTACCCCGTTGACGGGACGGCTCTTGTGGTACGCGAGCGTCAGGTACTGCACGCTCGCGGCGCGACGGCGTTCCAACCCTGGATTGCCGTGCAAGGAACAGTGATGATAGTTATGAATTGCCGCTTTAACACCGCCGGGTGTCGCAATTTTTTCAGGAGGCCTGCATCAGGCTCTTCAGGTAATCACCGAAGCCGCCCTGGGCGCGACAATCCAGGCGGGCACTGGTAATCACCTGGGGCGAGTGGCTCCAGGCAATGGAAGCCCCGCAGCGCTCCAACTGGCGCACCAGCTCCACGTCTTCATGGCAGGGCAGGGCCTCGAAACCGCCGGCCCGCACGTAGGCGCCGGCACTGACGCCCAGGTTGGCGCCGTGGATATGCCGATGCCCGTCCCGGGCGGTGTAGGCCTGGTGATAGCGGATCTGCGCCGCCGGGTCGAAGCCCTCGCTCCAGGCGTCCACCGTCACCGTGCCGCACACCGCATCCACGCCCAGGGCCAGTTGCGCCACCAGCCAATCGGGAGCGACGCGGCTGTCGGCGTCGGTGCAGGAAATCCACCGCGCGCCGTTGTTAAGCAGGTGCCGCGCACCCACACCGCGCACGTGGCCCACGTTTCGCGCCTGCACTTCCAGGCTGTGCACCTGGTATTCGCGGGCGATCATGGCGCTGCGGTCGCTGCAGCTGTCGAGCACTGTCAGAATCTGCACCTCTTCACCCAGCAGGCCCGGATGACTGGCGGCGACCATCGCAGCTTTCAGGCATTCGGGCAGCAGTTTTTCTTCGTTATGCACGGGTATCAGGATGCCGATCATCGCAGTCCCTCCAGGGTCGCAACCGTGGTGCCGTCGCGGCTCCACAAATCCAGTAGAAAATCGCTTTCGTGATGCTGCGCCAGATGTGGCATGCCCAGGCGCTGGCCGAGGCGCGCATGCACCTGTTCGGCGGTCTGCGGGCAGCCTTCGATGATCGGGCGCCAGTGGCAGGCGAGGATTTGTCCATCAGGCGTCAGGGAGGCGAGGGCGCGATCGATCAGCCCATCGAAATCCTTCGGGTCCAGGTAGTAGCAAAGCTCGCTGAGCACGATCAGCTCGAAGGTTTCGCTGGGCCATTGCTGCGGCAGGCGGCTCTGCTGCACGGTGGCATGGCTGAAACCCCGCAGCCGCGCCTGTGCCAGGCTGACCGCCGCTAGCGCCGTGTCACAGCAGAGCAGGCGGTCACAGCGCGGGGCCAGCTCGAAGCTCAGCTCGCCGTTGGCGCAGCCGGGTTCAAAGATCGAGGCATAGCGCGGCCGGGTCAGCAGCGCCAGGGTCAGGGCCCGCTTGCGCTGTTCATACCAGCGTTGCCGAAAGGCCCAAGGGTCGTCGTTGCCGGCAAACAGCTCGTCGAAATAGGGCGTGGCGACACTCATACGAACACCACTTCAAAAGGTTGCAGCAGGCGCTCCAGCACATAGGGCGCGAGCACCGGCGGCAGGCCGATCTGCGGGTCGCCTTCCAACTGGCTGGCGAAGGCATGGATGGCGTGCCGTTTACGGGCCACGGCTTCAGGTGTCAGGAGAATTTTACGAGCGCGATCCCAGGGCACCTGGCTGTCTTCCGGGGTTGCCCAATGCCAGGTCCAAACGGGCAACTCCAGCAAGGTTGCGCCCACCGCCCGGGTCGCCTTGGCACTGGCACGGCCCACAGCCTCGTGGTCGCAATGGCCGTCTTCGCGCCAGGTGGTGAAGACCACGTCGCCGGGCTTGAGGTAACGCTCGATAAAGCGGCTCAGGTCTTCTTCACCTGCGGCGACCTGGCTGTCGCTGAACCCGGCCCGCAACCATTTCAGACTGTGCAACGGCAATCCCAGCCGGTGCAGGGCCTGCGCCGACTCTTGCGGCCGCACCACGCTCAGGCGTTCCACCGGCCAGCGGCGCGAGCCGGGATGACTGGCGCTGCCGTCGGTGACGGAGATCAGCAGGATAGGGCGATCCAGCGCGGCAAGGCCTTGCAGCAGGCCGCCGCAGCCAAGGACTTCGTCATCCGGATGTGGCGCGATGATCACGGCGCGGCTGCCTTCAGGCACCAGTTCGGCAATGTCTACGCAAGGCAGCTCGGCCAGTCGCGACGAGCTTTGCCACACATGCAAGGGCGTGCCCTGGCCGACGATTGGATTGATCTTCATAGTTCCCATCTCCCTGGGCGCTCATCGGCGACTTGTTGACCAAGGGCGGCCAGGTCGCGCTCGGCATGACTTTGCCGCAGGTACACCGGCAAGTCGGCCATCAACTGGGCAAAATGCGGGTCCTTGCAATACGGCCCGGCGCCCAGTGCTCGGCCGACATGGTGAATCACCTGGTCGACGGTTTCTTCGATACAGGCCCGTGCCTGTTGTGCCAGCAGCCGGGCATCTGCCTTGGGCTGCCGGTCGATATGAGTGGCGCTGTCGCGCAGCACACAGGCCGCGCTGTGCAAGGCACTGTCGACGCTGCCAAGGTGCGCCAGAGCGTGGGGCTCCGGGCGTTTTGCACACTGCTCGCGCAAGGCCTCCGCCAGGCGTTGTGCCGCGCCGTACCAGCAGGCGGCGATGCCGATGCCGCCTTGCCAGAAGCCGGGGCGCGCCAAATAGTCCCCAGGCTTGCCGATGGCCAGGCCAACGGCGTCCTGGAAAAGCACTTCAACACTGCCCGTAGCGGCCATGCCCACGGCGGCCCAGCCCTCATCGGTGACGGTTACGCCGGGCTGGTGCATTTGCACTGCAACCAGTTGCTGGCGATCCTCTTCATCCCACGCCGTGAGCAAGCCGTGGCTGACCACCGCCGCGCCCGAGCACCAGGCCTTGCGGCCCTCCAGCCGCACACGTTGGCCGTCACGCCGGATCCGCACCTTGGCGGTGGGCGGTTCGGCCGCCCACATGCCCCACGTGCTGCCAACCGGCGGCAAGGGGCTGTCGAGTTCAGCGATGATCGCCAGGGCGTCTGTGTGGCCTTCAAACAACTTGCACAACCGCAGGTCATGGCCGGCGACTTGCGCCAGCCGGCTGAAGCGTTCCAACGTTTGCCCGCTGCCCGGCAAGGGCAACTGGTCCAGGCCTTCCTCCACCAATGCCCTCAGCGCAGCGCCAAGGGCCTGGGGGTCCGGGTAATCCCGGTAGCCGCGAAGAAACTCATGCAAGGCCATGTCACACCTCGTCCTCATGCTGCAATTCAAACAGCAGCAGCGAACGCCCGGTGACGGCGTATTCGTGATCGAAATCGAAGCGTTCCTGGCCACGCACTGCCGGCTGGTTGGTGTCGAGCATGCAGGTCCAGAAGCCGCCATCCGGCACCGGTGGCAGGCGGAAATTGACCATGTCGTGGTGGGCATTGACCACCAGCAACAATGTGGCATCGGCCCCCGGGCGGCGAATCCCGGTTTCCTGGGCGCGGCCATCCATCAGCATGCCCAGGCAACGGCCATGGCTGTCCTGCCATTGCTCGATGGTCATTTCATCGCCGCTCGGCGCGAGCCAGGTGACATCCTTGACCCCGATATCTTCGTTGTAGTCGCCCACCAGGAAGCGCCCGCGACGCAGGATCGGGTACGCCAGGCGCAACTTGATCAGGCGCTTGACGAACTTGAGCAGGGCCTTGCCGTCTTCATCCAGTTCCCAATTGATCCAGCCGATCTCACTGTCCTGGCAGTAGGCGTTGTTGTTGCCGTGCTGGGTCCGGGCGAACTCGTCACCGGCTACCAGCATTGGCGTGCCCTGGGCCAGCAGCAGGGTGGCGAAGAAATTGCGCATCTGGCGCAGGCGCAGCGCGTTGATTTCCGGGTCGTCGGTAGGACCTTCGACACCGTGGTTCCACGACAGGTTGTTGTTGCTGCCGTCCTGGTTGTTCTCGTCGTTGGCTTCGTTGTGTTTGTCGTTGTAGGACACCAGGTCGTGCAGGGTGAAACCGTCGTGGGCGGTGATGAAGTTCACCGAGCTGTACGGCCGGCGGCCGCGCTGGTTGAACATCTCGCCCGAGGCGGTCATGCGTCCGGCGAAGTCGGCCAGTTGGCCGTCGTCACCTTTCCAGAACGAGCGCACGGTGTCGCGGAAACGGTCGTTCCATTCCACCCAGCCCGGCGGGAAACCGCCGACCTGATAGCCGCCGGGGCCACAGTCCCACGGCTCGGCAATCATTTTCACCTGGCGCAGCACCGGGTCCTGGCGGCAGGCCACGAGGAAGCTGTGGCGCTCGTCGAAACCGTCGCGGTAGCGGCCAAGGATGGTTGCCAGGTCGAAGCGGAAGCCGTCGACATGCATCTCGGTCGCCCAGTAGCGCAACGAGTCGGTGACCATTTGCAGCACGCACGGGTGGCTCAGGTCGAGGGTGTTGCCGGTGCCGGAATCGTTGATGTAGAAGCGCTTGTCATCGGGCATCAGGCGGTAGTACGAGGCGTTGTCGATGCCGCGCATGGACAGCGTCGGGCCTTGCTCGTTGCCTTCGGCGGTGTGGTTGTAGACCACGTCCAGGATCACTTCCAGCTTGGCTTCGTGCAGGTGCGCGACCATTTCCTTGAACTCGGCGATCTTGCCGCTGGCCAGGTAGCGCGGGTCCGGGGCAAAGAAGGCGATGCTGTTGTAGCCCCAGTAGTTGGTCATGCCTTTTTGCAGCAGGTGCTGGTCGTTGACGAAGGCGTGCACCGGCAGCAACTCGACCGATGACACACCCAACTGGCGAATGTGCTTGAGCACATCGTCGACCATCAGCCCGGCGCAGGTGCCGCGCACTTCCTCAGGCACCGAAGGGTGGCGCATGGTGATGCCGCGCAGGTGGGTTTCATAAATGATCGTGCGATCCCACGGCGTGCGCACTGGCTGGTCGTTGCCCCAGGTGTGGGCCGGGTCGATGACTTTGCACTTGGGCACGAAGGGCGCGCTGTCGCGTTCGTCGAAACTGAGGTCGGCGTCCGGATGGCCGATGGTGTAGCCAAACAGGGCCTCGGACCATTTGAGCTCGCCCACCAGCTGTTTGGCGTAGGGGTCGATCAGCAATTTGTTGTGGTTGAAGCGATGACCGTTGGCCGGGTCATAGGGACCGTACACGCGGTAGCCGTAGATCAGCCCGGGGTGGGCGTCGGGCAGGTAGCCGTGGAAGGTCTCGTCGGTGTATTCCGGCAGTTCGATGCGCTCCAGCTCGACTTCGCCGCTGTCGTCGAAAATGCACAGTTCGACTTTGGTGGCGTTGGCCGAGAACAGCGCAAAGTTGACCCCCAGACCGTCCCAGGTCGCGCCGAGAGGGAAGGGCAAACCTTCACGAATCCGCGACGGCTCGTTTTCCGGCGTCGAGTTGGGCTTGTTGGGTTTGCTCATTGAGATGCTCCTGCAAAAGGGTTTTTCCGGGCCGAACGGGGCCATTCCGGCATGATGCCGGGTAGATATCGGTAGTTGGATAGCCTCCTGCGGTGCGGGCGCACCTGCAGGAGGATCTTTGGGTCAGGGGGCCTTGGGCTTCTTCGCAGCAGGCTTCTTCGCCGCCGGCACTGCGCTTGGCTTGGCTGCCGGTTTGGGCGCTGCCGCTGCGGGCTTGGCTTTTGGCTTGGCCTTGGCGGCGGCCTTCGGTGCCTTGGATGGCGTCAGCGATTCGGCTTCCGCCAGTTTGCGCGCCATTTCCCAGTGTCGTGCGTCCTCGCCATGGGGTTTACCTTCAGATTCCCAGATCTGATGTGCCAATTCGCGGATGCGTTTGTCTTCAGTACTCATCGCAATGCTCCTCACAGAAAATTTCAGCTTTCTTGATCATCAGGATTGATAAAGACATTGACCGGGAAATCCCCCAGGGCAGCGCTGATCATGAGCTCCTTGTTTGGTGTGACTGCGCCTGTTCGGAAAAGTCCCTTCCAATTTTGGGTTGGAGCGGCGAACGGTAATCGGACCCGGGTATCGCCCCAAATCTGCGCGTTGATCAGGGGATACACACCGTTTTCAAGCAGCCGGTGAGGCCAGCGTGGCACCACCACCAGCAGCTGTTTGCCCTGGTATTCGCGGTAGAAAGCGACCACCCGCTCGGCGTGTTCGCCCACCACTTCCAGAGGCTCGTACGTGCCCTGGCGAAACAGTTGCGGATGCGCCTTGCGCAACCCCAGGACCTGGCTGATCAACGCCTGTTTTATACGCCCGTCATGCCAGTTGAACATCAGCTCGCCGATGTCCGGCGGCGTGTGCAGCCCCTGTCGCCGTGCGGGGTAGTCCACCGGGCGGCGGTTGTCAGGGTCTACCAATGTGAAGTCCCAGAACTCATCGCCCTGGTACAGGTCCGGCACGCCCGGCACGGTGAGGCGAAGCAAGGATTGCGCCAGCCCGTTGAGCGCGCCGGCCGGGGCGATGGCCTGGGCGGCCTCGCCGATGGCATCGCGCAGGGTCTTGCCGGCGTCCTCCAGCAGCAGCCGTGACAGGAACGCTTCGACACCTTGCTCGTACAACTCGTTGGGTGCGCTCCAGCTGCTGTTGAGCTTGGCTTCACGCAGGGCTTTCTGCTGCCACTGCCACAGGCGCTGGTGATAGTCCGCCAGGCCCTCGGTATCGTCGCGGTGCAGGTCCAGCGGCCAACTGCCCAGCAGCACCTGATAGAGGATCAGTTCGTCACCCGCGGACGGCGTGTTGGCATCGCTGCGCAGGCGGGCGGCAAGGGGGCGCCATTGCTCCACCTGCTCGGCATACCAGTCGGCGGCCTCGCTGAGCACGGCCAGGCGCGCACGGGTATCTTCGCCGCGCTTGTGGTCGTGGGTGGCGGTGGCCAGCAGGTTGTCGGGGAAGGTGCGCAGTCGTTGCTGGTTGACCGCGTGGAAGTCTTCCAGCGGGGCGCTGAATTGTTCGGTGCTGAAACCCACGTCATTGCGCGACAACAACACACCCGAGCGGTAGAACGCAGTGTCTTCCACGGCCTTGGCCGCCGCCGGCGAGGTCAGTTGCTGGAAGCGTACGCAGGCGTGCTTGAGCATCTTGCGTTTGCGGCCAAGGGGGCGGTCGCGCCAGGGTTGGCCGCCGAGCCATTTTTCCAGGTAGTCGAGCACCGGCCAGTCGCCTTCGCTCAAGGTGCTGCGGGCACCGGCCAGGGCTTGCAGGAAAAACACGTCATCCAGTTCGCTGCGGCCCCGGGCGCTGATGTAGGTGCGGTACACCGGGAAATGCACGATCAGTTCCTGCAACGCGCGGCGAATTGCACCCAGGGTCAGGTCGCGGCTCATCACATCGTCCCGGGCCACTTGCAGCAGGGCCTGGGCCACACTTTCAAAATCCCCGGCCAGGGAACCGTTGAGGATCTGCTGCCGGGCCAGCCAGGCTTCTTCGATAAATGAAGACGGGCGTTCGGTGTGGCGGGTCCATAACTCGGCCAGGGGTTCGAAGCCCTTCGGGTCATGTTGCAGCAATGACAGCTGGTTCATGAATTCGTAGCCGGTGGTGCCGTCCACGCGCCAGTCTTCACGCAAGGTTTCGCCTTCGCCGAGGATCTTCTCGACGAAGATCGGCAAGTGCCGCCCACTCGCCAGCGAGTCCACCCGGCGGCGCAGCTTGCGGCAGTAACCGCGCGGGTCGGCGAGGCCGTCGATGTGGTCGATGCGCAGGCCGTCGATCAGGCCTTCGCTGATCAGCTGGAAGATCTTGCCGTGGGTCGCTTCGAACACTGCGCTGCGTTCAACCCGCAGGCCGCCCAGCTCGTTGACGTCGAAGAACCGCCGCCAGTTGATATCGTCCGCTGCCGTACGCCAGCTGGCCAGGCGATAGCTTTGTTGTTCCAGCAGGTGGTGCAGGCGGGCGAAACCTTCGGGCTGGCGGGCGTCGTAGAGGTCGAGGTTCGCTTCGATGGCCTTCAGGGTTTCGGGATCGCGGGCGGCCTCGATCAGTTCCTGTTTCAGCGCGGCGGCCTGGGGATAGGCGTCCGGCTGGTAGGCCAGGCTGCTGAAGCGATCGGCCAGTGACTTGACGGGCACCAGCTCGCCGTATTCCCGCGGGCAGATCGGGAAGCGATGTTCGTAATGCTCGACGTAGAAGCTGCCGTGCTGCGGGTCGAAGCGCAGCGGCAGGGCACCCGACTGCAGGGCTTCGCCGTAGTCGCTGCCCAGGAACGGCATCAGCAGTTGGCCCTTGAGCAGCGGGTCTGGCGAGTGCCATTGAATGTCGAAGAATTCGCTGTAGGGACTCAGGCGACCCCATTCCAGCAAGTCCAGCCACCACAGATTATCGGCACCGCCGACGGCCATATGGTTGGACACGATATCGAGGATCAGCCCCATGTCATGTTCGCGCAACGCCGCAACCAATCGCCGCAGCGCCGGTTCGCCGCCCAGCTCGGGATTGACGGTGGTGGGATCGACTACGTCATAGCCGTGCATCGAACCGGCGCGGGCGCTCAGCAATGGCGAGGCGTAGAGGTGGCTGATGCCCAGTTCGGCGAAGTACGGCACCAGTGGCACGGCGTCGTCGAGGGTGAAGCCCTTATGAAATTGCAGGCGCTGGGTAGCCCGTAGCGTCAATGCTTTCATCGGTCACGCTCTTGGGCCTGGATGCGCGCCACGGCCAGCAGCTCAAGGCGGCGGGCGGCATTGTCGTCATCGAGCAGGGTGGCGGCATCGCCCGGCAGGCGGCGGCGCCAGTTCGGGTGGGTGTCGGTGGTGCCGGGCAGGTTGGATTGTTCCTCGACCCCCAGGGCGTCCTCCAGCGGCAGCAATACCAAGGGTGCGCGGGTGTGGCCCAGGTAGCGCACGCTGGCGTCGATGACGTGGTCGGTTTCGTTGCGCACTTCGTCGATGAAGTTCTGCGGGTCCTGGCTCAAGGCCTGGCGCAGTGCCTGGCGTTCCCGCAGGCGGTGTTCGCTCCATTGCTCGACGGTGGGTGCATCGATCAGGCCCAGCTGGACATTCCAGTCGATATCGCGGCTGTGCCACCAACCGTTGAGGGTCGGCAGGTCGTGGGTGCTGGTGGTGGCCAGCGCGTTGTCCGGCCAATCGAGGATCGGCTTGAACTGGCCGCCGTGGTCTTGTTCGAACAGCAGCACGCGCATCCCAAGGATTGAGCGCGCGATGAGTTTTTCCCGCAGGCCGTCGGGTACGGTGCCGAGGTCTTCACCGAGGACGATCGCCTGGTGGCGGCTCGACTCCAGGGCCAACAGCCGCAGCAGGTCATCCACCGGGTAATACAGGTAGGCGCCGTCCCGTGGCGAGGCGTCCATCGGGATCACCCACAGGCGTTGCAGGCCCATCACATGGTCGATGCGCAAGCCGCCGGCGTGGGCGAAGTTGGCCCGCAGCATTTCGATAAACGCGCGAAAGCCGTTGCGCTTGAGGCCTTCGGGGGAAAACGCGGAAATACCCCAGCCCTGGCCGGCGCGGTTGAGGATGTCAGGTGGCGCACCCACGGTCAGTTCCGCCAACAGTTCATCCTGGCGGCTCCAGGCCTGGCTGCCGCCGCCGTCGGCGCCCACTGCGAGGTCGGCGATCAGGCCGACACCCATGCCGCTGCCGCGCGCCGCTTGTTGCGCGCGTTCCAGGCACCGAGCAATCAGCCATTGGCTGAAGGCGTAGAAGCCGATTTCGTCCCGATTGGCTTCGGCAAACTGCACCAGGGCCGGGCTTTGCGGGCTGTGCCAGTCCTCTGGCCAGTGGCGCCAGTCGAGGCTCTCGCCGTTGGCCGCGCGTTCGGCTTGTACGGCTTCGAAGCGGCAGTGGTTTTCCAGGGCTTCACCGCCAGCCTGGCGGAAGCTCAGGAAGTCGGCATGTTGCGGGTGGTCGCCCTGGCGGAAGTCGTCATACAGGGTGCGCAACAGGCGCTGCTTGGCTTTGGCCGCGGCCGGCCAGTCGATCAGGCTTTGTTGCTCAAGGTCATTCAATTCGTCGGCCAGCCCGCTGGCTTCGATGGCAGTTTGCACCGCACGTTCGCCGAGGATGCAGCCGGGGGACGCGTACAAACTGTTGAGGAACAGGCGGCTGGACGGGGAATAGGGGCTGAAGCGCTCGGTGTCGGCGCTGAACATCGCGTGCATCGGGCTGATGGCCAGGGCGTCGGCGCCGCGTTCGGCGGCGGCGCGGGCCAGTTGTTCCAAGGCCTGGGTATCGCCAAAGCCGCCGTCGCCGCTGCGGCGCAGGGAATACAGCTGGGCGCTCAGGCCCCAGGCGCGGGCAGTCTGGGTGTCGACCGCTTCTGCAACGGTGTAGCAATGCGTCGGTGCCACGGCCAGGGTGAAATGCTGGTCGGCAATATGCACTTGTTGGTAGCCGACCGGAATCGAGCCGGGCAACACCGCGTTCTCGTCCAGGCTCAGGTCCAGCACGCTGGAGTCTTCGAGGTGAATCTGGCACGGCGTACCGGGGGCGAAGTAGCGCGCCAGGTCCAGGCCGGCGCCGCTGTCGACGGTCATCAGGGGCGGCAGGTGCTTGTCTTGTTGCACGCGTTCGAGGTCCAGCAGGCTGGCTTCGATCTCGGCGTCGCTGTCGGCCGGGTGGCCCAGGCCTTTGAGCACGGCGCGCAGGGCGTCGGGCTTTACATGTTGCGGGCGGCCATTCGCGTCGATCCAATCGACGGCCAGGCCCGCTCGGCTGGCGAGTATTTCCAATTGCGCGTCGCTCAAGGGTGCTCTCCAACAGGGGAATGGGTGAGGCTGACGCGGGCGCTGAGGGGAGCCAATTGTTCGGCCCCGCTGGCCTGCGTCACAAATAGGAGGTGCTCGGCAGCCGGGTAGTTCAGAGAATCGGCGCTCAGGTTGAGGTCGATCTGCAACAGGCTGCCATTGCCCAGGCGCCAGCGCGCCGTGACCGCGCCCTCCGCCAGCACGTGCGCACCCAGGGCCATGCTGCCGGGCAGGTGCGGCACGATATGTTGGTGGCGCAGGCTCAACAGGTGCCGGTAGAGCTGCGAGTCGCCGCAGTCGGCGAGGGCGGGTGCCGAGCGGCGGAAGGTCTGCAGGGAGTTGGGGTCGGGAATGCGTTCGCGGCGTTCGGGGTCGCTGAACGCGGCGAAGTCGGCAAACTCATTGCGCCGGCCTTCACGTACCGCCTCGGCCAGTTCGCCGTGATGGTCGGTGAAGAACAGGAACGGCTCCTCGGCGTTGACTTCATCGCCCATGAACATCAGCGGGATCATCGGCGACATCAGCAGCAAGGTCGTCGCGGCGCTCAGGGCCTGGGGCAAACACAGTTGATGCAGGCGTTCGCCCAGGGCGCGGTTGCCGATCTGGTCGTGGTTCTGCAGGAACAGCACAAAGGCGCTGGGCGGCAGGTGCCCGCTGGGCTCGCCGCGCGTGTGGCCGTGGCGCGTGGTGTGGCCCTGGTAGATAAATCCTTCGCTCAGGCAGCGCGCCAGTTTTCCCGTGGGGTCCTGGGCGAAATCGCTGTAGTAGGCGTCGGTTTCGCCGGTGAGCAGCACGTGCAGGGCGTTGTGGCCGTCATCGTTCCACTGGGCGTCGAAACCGCTTTCCAGCAGGCTGGCCTGGTTGAATTCGTTTTCCAGCACCAGCCACACATGCCGCCCCGTGTCGACTTGCTGGCGTACTTTTTGCGCCAGCTCCTGCAGAAATTCGGGATCGTTGATGGCGTGCACGGCGTCCAGGCGCAGGCCGTCGAAGCGGTATTCCAGCAGCCACATCAGGGCGTTGTCGATGAAGAAATCCCGGACCTCCCGGCGATCAAAGTCGATGCCCGCGCCCCAGGGCGTGTGCACGTCTTCGCGAAAGAAACCCTTGGCGTAGGTGCCGAGGTAGTTGCCGTCGGGGCCGAAGTGGTTGTAGACCACATCGAGGATTACCGCGAGGCCATAGTGGTGCGCACTGTCGATCAGCTGTTTGAGCTGCTCGGGCGAACCATAGGAGGATTGGGGAGCGTAGGGCAGGACACCGTCGTAACCCCAGTTGCGTTCGCCGGGGAACTGCGCGATGGGCATCAGCTCAATGGCGGTGACCCCCAGTTCGGCGAGGCGCGGCAGTTGTTTCTCGACCTCGGCGTAGCCCCCCAGTACGCCCACGTGTATCTCGTAGATCACCGCTTCGTGCCACGGCCGGCCTTGCCAGTGGCTTTGGCGCCACTGATAGGCCAGGGGGTCGACCACCACGCTGAAGCCGTGAACGTCCGTGGCCTGTGCCCGGGAAGCCGGGTCGGGAACGTCCTGTTCGCCGTCGATGTTGTAGCGGTAGCGGGTGCCCGGCGGGCATTGCAGCTGCACCACAAACCAGCCATCGGCCTGGGGCAGCATCGCTACCGATTTTCCTTCCTCAAATTCAACGCTGACATAAAACGCGTCTGGCGCCCATAACGCGAAGCGGGTGTGTTCCGCATCCAGCATGATCGCGCCGTGGGGCCAGGTTTCCAGAGTCCGTGACGGCATCTATGAAGACCTCTTTTTTACTGTTTCCCCGATCTTCCCAGCGCTTTCGCTACCAGTTGCTCATAAAGTTCGGCATAGGGTTCCACTGCCTGGCACCAGTTGAACGGTGCGGCCATAGCCCGGCAACGCATGGCGTTGAGCAAGCCTGGGAAGGCGAAGACCTTGAACGCGCGGCTCAGGGCCGCTTCGTAGCTTTCGACAGTGGATTCGTTGAACAGGAAGCCGGTGACGCCATCCTCGATGGTGTCGGCCAGGCCGCCGGTGTTGCGTGCAACCGGCAACGAGCCGAAGCGCTGGGCGTACATCTGGCTCAGGCCGCAGGGTTCGTAACGGGATGGCATCAACAGGAAGTCGCTGCCGGCGAACATCCGGCGCGCGTCGGTCTCGTTGAAGCCGATGCGCACGCCGATCTGGCCGGGAAAGCGCAGGGCCAGGGCACGCATGGCTTGCTCTTCTTCCGGCTCGCCGCGACCGATGATCGCGATCTGGCCGCCATTTTCGACGATGAAACTGGCGACCGCCTCGGTCAGGTCCAGGCCTTTCTGGTAGACCAGGCGCGATACCACGGCGAACAGCGGGCCGGTGGAGTCGTGCAAGCCAAACAGGTTGCGCACGTGGGCGGCGTTCTGTGCCTTGCCTTCCCAGTCACCAATGTTGAAAGGGTGGGTCAGGTGCGGGTCGGTGGACGACTCCCAGCTTTCATCAATGCCGTTGGGAATGCCGCTGAGCAAGCCTTGCTGGGTCTTGCTGGCGAGAAAGCCATCCAGACCGCAGCCAAATTCGGGGGTGGTGATTTCCTGGGCGTAGGTGGCGCTGACCGTAGTGATATGGCTGGAATACGCCATTCCGGCCTTCAGGAATGACAGCTTGCCGTAGAACTCCATGCCTTCTTGCTGCAAGGCGTGTTCGGGAATGCCCAGCTCCGGGCACGAGGCCAGGCTGACCACGCCCTGGTAGGCGAGGTTATGAATGGTGAACAGCGTTGGAGTGCGTGACCCACGCCAGTGCATATAGGCTGGCGCCAGGCCTGCTGGCCAGTCATGGGCGTGCACCAGGTCCGGGCACCAGTGGATCTGCGCCAGGTTGGCGGCAATATCGGCGGCGGCCAGGCCCAGGCGGGCGAAGCGGATATGGTTGTCGGGCCAGTCGCGGCCGTTGTTGGCGCCGTAGGGCGTACCTTCGCGCTCGTAAAGCTCGGGGCAGATCAGCACGTAGATAACCAGGCCGTCCTTGAGGTCCATGCGCCCGATCTTGCACGGTGGCAGCGCGGCGTGGCCCCCCAGCTCACCGATGATATGAATAGGGTTGTCGCTGTCCAGCACTTGCGGGTAGCCGGGGATCAGCACGCGCACATCGTGCAGGTGCGCCATGGCGCGGGGCAGGGCGGCGGAAACGTCGCCCAGGCCGCCGGTTTTCACCAGGTCGGCCAGTTCGGAAGTGACAAACAGCACTTTTTTGCGATTGGGATTCACACGTGGGACCGGCCGCACCGTGTTGGGAAGGTCGGCCAATGAGGTCGGCCCGCCAACCGGCTGACTAAAACGCTCTCCCTGAGTATCTACAGCGGCACTGATCATAGTTCTCTCCCGAGTTCTGGTCGGCTGATGGCATATGGCAATCAGCGAAGGTTGACCGCGTCCTGCGGCCAGGCGCACAAGCGCTACACAGACTGGCAAGCCTTATGCCAGTTGTGCTGGAGTCTTAAATAGAGTGGATGGACGGGCGTTCGGTATGAACCGTCAGCACTCGCCTTACCTTAAACCTGACCTGTGGCAGAGTTGGAAAGTTTCGATTTTTTGCGGGGTTTTTGTTTTGGATCGGACCCATCGGTCATGAGTCTAGGACAGATCCCAGAGCCTGTGGGGTCTGTGGGGTATTTTTGTAGGACAAATTTTTTTCATGAGCCCGGTAGCAGCTGTCGAGCGCGCTCCGGTTCAGGATCGGCAGTGCGCCCGACGCAGCCTCGCTGAGGCTCGACAGCTGCTACGGGGGGGAGTGGGAGGTGAAATGTGTGCACTAGCTTAGTGCGCGAACGGGCACTCCTTTGGCCCAGGCTTGGATGTCTTCGATCATTTGCTGGTAGAACTGGCGGTAGTTCTGCTCGCTGACGTACCCCACATGAGGGGTGGCCAATACGTTGGGCAACTGGCGGAATGGATGCCCGGCTGGCAGCGGCTCCTGGGCGTACACGTCCAGTGCCGCGCCCGCCAGCCGGCCATTGGCCAGGGCGTCAATCAAGGCGGCCTCATCGACAATCGGCCCGCGTGCCGTGTTCACCAGATGCGCTGTAGGTTTCATCCAGCCCAACGCTTCGGCGTCCACCAGCCCGCGGCTGCGGTCGCTGAGCACCAGGTGAATCGACAACACGTCTGCCTGTTCAAACAACTCGCGCTTGCTGACCCAGGTCACGCCGCTTTCGGCAGCGCGCTCTGGGGTAAGGTTTTCGCTCCAGGCAATTACGTGCATGCCGAAGGCCTGGCCAAATTTGGCGACCTTCTGGCCAATGCTGCCCAGCCCGAGAATCCCCAGGGTCTTGCCGTACAAATCGCCGCCCAGGCCCACTTGCCAACCCCCGGCGCGCAGGGAATTGGCTTCGGCCAGCAGGTTGCGGGTGGACGCCATGATCAGTGCCCAGGTCAGTTCCGGGGCGGCGTGCTTGTAACTGTCAGTGCCGCCTACCTGGATACCCAGGGCCTTGGCCGCAGGAATGTCGATGGCGGCGTTGCGCATGCCGCCGGTCACCAGCAACTTGAGCCTGGGCAAGCCTTGCAACAGAGCCTGGTCGAAGGTGGTGCGTTCGCGCATCACGCAGATCACCTCGAAGCCCTGCAAGCGTTCGATCAGCGTGGCGGTGTCCGCCGGGTAATCGTGGAGGAAGTGCACCTGGCCGACCGACGCCAGGACTGACCAGTCCACCACGCCACTGGCCACATTCTGCCAATCATCAATCACTGCGATCTGTACCGACATTCACGCATGCCTCGAAAAAGGTTGGATTAAAGGGCGTTCAGCCCTTGCAACAGTGCCTTGTGAAACTGTGCCGGCTCTTCCATTTGCGGTGCATGGCCCAGGCCCGGGAATTCCACCAGGGTGGCGTGGGGAATCAGCTTGGCCACTTGCTTGCCCAGCACCGCGTAGTTGCCGAGCTTCGCCTTGACCGCCGGTGGCGCCAGGTCCTTGCCAATGGCGGTGTTGTCGGAGGTGCCGATCAGCAGCAGGGTGGGCATCTGCAGGTCCTTGAACTCGTAGTACACCGGCTGGGTGAAGATCATGTCGTAAATCAGCGCCGAGTTCCACGCCACCTGGGTGTGGCCGGGGCCTTTGTTCATGCCGGCGAGCATATCGACCCAGCGGTCGTATTCAGGCTTCCAGCGGCCGACGTAGTAGGTGTCGAGCTCGTATTTGCGGATGCCTTCGGCGGTCAGTTTCAACTCGCGCTCGTACCATTGGTCAACGCTGCGGTAGGGCACGCCGATGGCCTTCCAGTCTTCCAGGCCAATAGGGTTTACCAGTGCAAGTTGTTCGGTTTGCTGCGGATAGAGCAGGGCGTAGCGTGTGGCAAGCATGCCGCCGGTGGAATGGCCGAGCAGGGTAGCCTTCTGAATACCAAGTTTTTCCAGGAGCTGATGGGTGTTGATCGCCAGTTGCTGGAAGCTGTACTGGTAATTGTCCGGCTTGCTGGAGGTGCAGAAACCGATCTGGTCGGGAGCGATCACCCGGTAGCCGGCGTCGCTCAGGGCCTTGATCGATTCATCCCAGGTGGCGCCGCAGAAGTTCTTGCCGTGCATCAGCACGATGCTGCGCCCGTTGGCCTTGCCCTTGGCCGGCACGTCCATGTAGCCCATCTGCAGGGATTTGCCCTGGGACTGGAAGGTGAAGTGCTCTACCGGGTACGGGTATTGGAAGCCTTGCAGCTCGGGGCCGTAGGTCGGACCTTCTTCGGCGGCGAAGGCGGGCAGGGCGCTGCCGAGCAACAGGCTGGCGACGCACAGAGAGCGGATCTTGGACATGGTTAGAGCTCCGGGAACAGTGCCCGGATGCTGTGGCGAGGGGATTAACGGGAGATTAAATCCAGTGCAGGGTGAGCATGGCCAGTACCCCGTAGCGCGCCCCTTTGGCCAGGGTCACCAGCACCAGGAACCGCCAGAACGGTTCGCGCATGACCCCGGCCACCAGGGTCAGCGGGTCACCAATGATCGGCACCCAACTGAGCAGCAACGACCAATGGCCCCAGCGCTGGTAATGAGTACGGGCGTTTTCCAGGTGCCTGGGGCTGACCGGAAACCAGCGTCGATCCTTGAAGCGCTCGACCGAGCGGCCCAGCAGCCAGTTGACCACCGAGCCCAATACGTTGCCGGCCGTTGCAACCCCGAGCAGCAACCACAGGCTGTAGTGCCCGCTGATCAACAGCCCCACCAGCACCGCCTCCGATTGCATCGGCAACAGCGTGGCGGCGCCGAAGGCGGCGAAAAACAGTCCCAGGTAACCGGCAAGCATCAATCAGCGTGCCGGATAGTCAGCCACTACCACGTCTTTGCCATCGCGAGTCAGGCCGATGACCTGATAGGCATCGCTGCTGCCGTTCATCTCCATGCCAGGCGAGCCCATGGGCATGCCTGGCGCCGCAATGCCCAGCAAGTCGTCGCGCTTGCGCAGGGCCAAGACCTGGTCGGCTGGCACATGGCCTTCGACGAACTTGCCGTCGATCACGCCGGTATGGCAAGACGCCAGGCGCGGCGCCACGCCCAGGCGTTGCTTGACCTCGCTCATGTTGCTTTCCACATGGTCGTTGACCTTGAACCCGTTGCTCTCCAGGTGGGCAATCCACTTTTTGCAGCAACCGCAGTTGGCATCACGGTGCACGTCAATCGGGATCAGCTCGGCAGCCTGGGCCAGGGTGCTCATGAGCAGGGCCGACAGTGCGGCCAGTCGCAGGGTGGTTTTCATCGTCATCTCATCGGATAAAGGGCAACAGCGGGGCATTCTCCCTGCTTTTTGGAAAAGGGTTTCCCGGGATTGTTACGAGGTTTTACGAAAAACCGACAGCACCAGAATAACCGCCTGGTGCTGTCGGAAAACTGAGAGGGATATGACGGTTTTGTCAGGCTGGCGGGGATTCCAGGCGCTGCTTGAGCTGATCAAGGGCCTGGTTGGACAGTGCGATCATGCGCTCATGCAGGGTGGTCAGTTGCAGTTCGGTTTCATAGGTGAGGATGCGCTTGAACAGCGTGCCGTTGCCCTGTACTTGCAGCAGATAATGAATACAGCCATCGACCGCCAATGAGGTGAACGCGGTCTTGAACTCCCGCGGTCGCTGCGCAATCTGCACGCGATAGCTCATGGGAACCCGCACACCCAGCAGGTCGATGGTTTCAGTGAAACGATGACCGGCAGGCAATGAGCCGGCGATACCGGTGTCGGCGCCCAGGGATGTCGGATGCCATTCATGCCAGCGATCCGGTTGGGTAACGTAGTCGTAAACATCGTCGATAGAGGCTTGTATATAGCGTTCCTGACTGATCCGCTCCAGACGGATCGGGTGCTCAACTGCGTGCATGACACACCTCCTGTGTGGCGGAGCGAACTGTCAGAATAGTCCGGCTCCCGCGCATTGCACGGGAGCTTTCAGGCTATTTTTTCAACGCACCTTGAAGCGACCCATCAATGCAATAACCCGGCCATTGGCATCCAGCAGGCTCTGGGTGTTGTGCTCCGTGGCGTGGCCGCTTTGCACCAGCTCTTCGACCATGTGGCGGATGTGCACCATGCTGCGGTTGATTTCCTCGGTCACTGCGCTTTGCTGTTCGGCGGCGGTGGCGATCTGGGTGCTGAGGTTGTTGATATGGCTGACGGAGCCGGCCATCTCGTCCAATCCCGTGTTCACCCGGGCCGTGGCGTCAGCCGCAGACTGGCAGCTGGCCTGGGTGGCTTCCATGGCCGTCACCGAGGAACTCACGCCCGTGGTCAGGCGCGCCAGCATCTCATTGATCTGCGAGGTGCTGGCCTGGGTGCGGGCGGCGAGGGCGCGGACTTCGTCGGCCACCACCGCAAAACCCCGGCCTTGTTCGCCGGCCCGGGCGGCTTCGATGGCCGCGTTGAGTGCCAGCAGGTTGGTCTGGCCCGCGATGGCGCCGATCACGCCGAGGGTTTCGGTGATGCGGGCGGCGTCCTGGCGCATGTTTTCCACGGTGTGGGTGGCGCTGGAGACTTCGCCGATTAACGCGCTGACGCTGCGGGAAGCTTCGCCGACCACCACCCGCGAACGGTCGGCGTGCTCATTGGCACGCTGGGTGAACGCAGCCGTTTCGGCGGCGTTCTCGGCCACGGTGTCGGCGGTGGAACTCATCTCGGTGATGGCCGTGACGGTCTGGTCGGTTTCCGAGGCATGGCGCACCAGGATCTGGTTGGTCTGGGCCGACGTCTGCTGCAATTGCGCCAGGCTCGACGACATGGCGCCGGTGGCCAGGGTCACTTCTCCGATCATGTTTTGCAGGTAGACGATAAAGCGGTTCACCGAATGGCCAATCGCCCCCAGTTCATCCTCGGCGCGAATGGTGATGCGCCGGGTCAGGTCGGCATCGCCGTTGGACAGTGCGTCGATATTGGTCTTCAGGGCGGTCATCCGGTGCACCAGCTGGCGGATGGCGTACACCGCCAACAGCACCAACAGCAGGATCATCGGGATTTGCAGCATCGCCAACGTGCCCAGTACGTCATCACGTTGGGCGGTGATCAGCGAAGTCGGCAGCGCAGTAGCGAGGAACCATGGCGTGCCCTCGATCGGGCGCATGAAAAACGTGCTGGCCACGCCCTGGTTGTCGAACTCGCTGCGTTGCAGGGTTTGATCACGATGAGCCAGGCCGGCGCTGACCTGGGCGGCAAAGGCCGAGGTGCCGACCAATTCGCTGATGTTCTTCAACACCACGGGGCCGCTGATGCGCGTGCTGTTGCTGATGATCTTGCCGTCGCCTTCGACGATCAGCATTTGCCCGCCGAGGTCTTTTTCCTTGCTGGCCACCAGGTCGTTGAAGAAGCCCAGGGTCACATCGATGGTGGCGACGCCATAGGCTGCGCCGTCACGCTGGATCGCCATCGCGCAGTTGGTGCGTGGCTCCTGGCTGGCGTCATCCTTGTAGGCCGCCGCCCAGGCGCACTGGCCGCGGGGCGAAGCGAGGCCGCCCTTGTACCAGCTCTGGTCGTAGTAGTTGGGGGCCGCGTCGCTGTTCCAGAAGGTGTTCACCGCCAGCTTGCCCGAGGCATCGCGGTGCCAGAAGGTGCTGTGCTTGTTGCGCCCCGGGGTGCGTTGGTTGGGCAGGGGCCAGATGCCGCCGCCAAACACTTTCAATTCGCCGTACTGGTCCACCAGGCCTGGCAGCACCTTGTCGATGGCGTCGCTGTCCAGCAGCGGGATGGTTTGGGTGATGCTGCGTTGCTGGGCCTGAACCTTGTTCAGTTCGCCCTGGATCTGCTCGGCCACTTCGGCAATGCGATTGAGGGCCACCTGTTCTTCGGTGTGGCGCAGCTTGGGGGCCACCAACTGTCCGATGCCCACCACCGTCAAGACGAATAACAACAGGACGAACAGCACCAGAAACAGGGTGTAGCGGGCTTGGATAGAGCGCAATGAGGGCATGGGGTCGTCCTTACGAAGCGTTATTGTGCGACGCGGCTTTGTTAGAGCTTCGAAGGGCTATCGGCTTGGGACGGGCGAGCTTGAGGCACTATCGTGCAAGAAAAACCAGGGCAGGGATTCAAGGAGCGGAGCTGGCGAGCCAGCCCCGATCCAGCGTGGCAGGATTATTTGTCCAGCATCTGCATGACCGCTTCCGGGTAGCGCAGCCCGGCTGTGGCGTTGGCCGGGAAGATGGCCTCCAGCGCCGCCAACTCGGTCGGGCTCAGCTTGACCTCCAATGCCGCGACGTTCTCTTCCAGGTATTTGCGTTGCTTGGTCCCCGGGATCGGGATCAGGTAATCCCCTTGCGCCAGCACCCAGGCCAACGCCAGTTGCCCGGCGGTCACGCCCTTGTCGGCAGCCAGGGCTTGTACCTGTTTCACCAGCAGCAGGTTCTTCGCAAAGTTTTCACCCTGGAAACGCGGGCTGAACCGGCGATAGTCATCCGCCGCAAAGTCATCCGGGCTTTTCAGCGCGCCGGTCAGGAAGCCTCGGCCCAGTGGGCTGTAGGGCACAAACGCGATTCCCAGGCGTTGGCACGCCGCGAGGCAACCGTTGTCTTCCTGGTCGCGGCTCCATAACGAATATTCGCTTTGCAGGGCGCTGATGGGATGCACCTTGTGGGCGCGCTCCAGGGTAGCCGCCGACGCTTCACTCAAGCCCAGATAACGCACCTTGCCTTGCTTGACCAATTCGGCCATGGCGCCAACGGTTTCTTCAATCGCCACTTCGGGGTCGATGCGGTGCTGGTAATACAGGTCCAGGGTTTCCACGCCCAGGCGCTTCAAGGTGCCGTCGATGGCCTCGCGAATGTATTCCGGGCGGCCGTTGACGCCACGCAGTGCCGGGTTCGCCGGGTCGCGCACGATGCCGAACTTGCTGGCGAGGAACACCTGGTCGCGCCTGCCGGCGATGGCCTTGCCGATCAGCGCTTCGTTGGTGTGGGGGCCGTACATGTCGGCGGTGTCGAGCAGGTTGATCCCCAGCTCCAGGGCGCGGCGCAGGGTGTATATGGCTTCAGTGGTGTCGGTGCCGGTGGTGTAGAAATCGGTCATGCCCATGCAGCCGAGGCCGATGGCGGAAACCTGAGGGCCGTTTTTGCCGAGTTGACGTGTGTGCATGGGTCCAGCTCCTGTGTGGGAAGGGCTCCATTGTTGCCCTCGACAAAAGCGGGATAAACCGGCTAAAACCACTATCACTATTATGAAATTCTAAATAATCCAGGTAGGAAACCAGCCAGTGGACCGTTTCAACGCCATGCGCGTGTTTGTGCGGATTGTCGAGTTGGGCGGCTTTGCCAGGGCGGCCGACAGCCTGCAACTGCCGCGTGCCTCGGTGACCATCCTGATCAAGCAACTGGAGGCGCACCTTGGGGTGCAACTGTTGCAGCGCACCACGCGCCAGGTCAGCCCGACCCTGGACGGCGCCGCTTACTACCAGCGTTGCGTGAGCCTGTTGGCGGACCTTGAGGAAACCGAGGCGGTGTTCTCCACCAGCCGGCGCAACCCGCGCGGCACGTTGCGCATTGATATGCCGTCGGGGATCGGGCGCTTCCTGGTAATTCCGGCAATGCCCGAGTTCACCACGCGTTACCCGCAGATCGATCTGGAAATCGGCCTCAATGACCGCCCGGTGGACCTGATCCGCGAAGGCGTGGATTGCGTGTTGCGCGGCGGTCTGGCGCTGGACGAGTCGCTGGTGGCCCGGCCGCTGGCGATGATGGATCAGGTGACCTGCGCCAGCCCCGGCTACTTGCAGCAGTTCGGCGTACCATCGACGCTGGATGAGTTGGCCGGCCATCAAGTGGTGGAGTATTTCTCCAGCACCAGCGGCAAACGCTATGGCCTGGAGTTTCAGATCGGCAGCGACATCCGCTTGGTCGACCTGCCCAAGCAAGTGTCGGTCAACAGTGCCGATGGTTACCTGGCGGCCTGTGAGGCGGGTTACGGCCTGGTACAGACGCCGTACTACCACGCCGTTCGCCAGTTGGAAGCGGGCACGCTGGTGGAGGTGCTGGCGCATCAGCCGCCGCCCAGGTTACCGCTGACGGCGCTGTACCCGCCGCATCGCCAGCTGTCGCAACGGGTGCGGGTGTTTGTCGATTGGCTGGTGGAGTTGTGTGCCCGGCCGGGCAATGGGTTGCTGCGTCAACCTTGAGCCTTGCGGTAGGCGCCGGGCTGGAAGCCGGTGACCTTATGGAAGGCCCGGGTAAACGCCGCCACCGATTGATAACCCACGGCGAGGGACACGTCCGCCACCGTCTGGTCCTGCTTGAACAGCTGGCAGGCGTGGCGCACGCGCATCATCAACAGCACTTGCCCCGGCGACTGCCCGCACAGTTCATTGAAGCGCTTGAAGAACGCCGAGCGCGACAGGCCGGTGCAGGCGGCCATGCTTTCCAGGGTCCAGGGCTCGGCCGGGCGTGCGATCAACTGCTCCAGCAGGTTGGCAAATGCCGGTTGCCGAGCCAGCGCCGCCAGGCCGCCGAGATCGGTGTTGTCCAGCACCTGTTGGCGCAGCACATACAGGAACAGCAGGTGGCAGAGGCGCTCCAGCAGGGCGGGCGAGGGCGCCGGCGTGCGCTCGCATTCCTGCAGGATCAGTTCGAACAGGTTGCGCGCGGCGGTCAGCGATGGATCACCGGCCCGCAGGATGATCCAGGCGGGCAGGGTGTCGACAATCATCGCCGACAGCCCGGACTGGAAGTGAAAGAACCCGCACACCAGGCCCACGCCGTCACTGGCTTGGCTGTCCAGTGGCAGCATCGGTTTGCGCGGGCATTCCTGGGCGCCGGTGGCGGTGCCATCGCTGGACAAGCGGTACGCCAGGTCTCGCAGCAGGAAGACTGCATCGCCGTTGTTCAATGGGTAAGGGGTCGAGTCGCCGTCGATGTGCATCCAGCACTGCCCTTGCACCACCAGATGAAAACTCGCGCTTGCCAGGCCATGGGTGCTGGCGTGCCAGTCGCCGCAGTAACGCCCGACGTGAAACAGGCTGGTGTTGAGTTCAAGGCTATCTAATAACCAATCGACGAGTGAACTGGACGAATTCATCTAACGGAAAGACTCTAGAGCAAGTAATCGCTACTTTAGACTATTGAGCGGATTTTTTATAACCAACAGACTTGGTACACGAATCCATGAGGAGACCACTCCATGTCCCGCGTACCGATGCTAACCCTGGAAACCGCTCCTGAGGCGGCCAAGCCCTTTCTGGAAAATGCCCTGAAGGGTTCCGGGTTCATCCCCAATCTGTTGGCGGTGCTGGCCAACGCCCCGGCAGCCCTGGAAACCTACATCACCGTGTCGGGCCTGAACGCCAAGTCTGACCTGAGCCTGGCCGACCGCGAAGTGGTGCAACTGATTGCCGCCACCAATCACGGTTGCGATTTCTGCGTCGCCGGGCACACTGCCGTAGCGCGCAACAAGGCCAAGCTGCCGGAAGACGTGATCGACGCCCTGCGCCAGCGCGGTGAACTGCCCAACGAGCGTTATGAGACACTGGCAGCGTTCACCCGTGAAGTGATCGCCACCCGCGGTGATGTCAGCGACGCCGGCTACACCGCGTTCCGTGAGGCAGGCTACACCGACGGTCATGCCCTTGAGGTTATTCTGGGTGTGAGCCTGGCCACCCTGTGCAACTTCGCCAACGTGTTTGCCCGTACCCCGTTGAACCCGGAACTGGCGCAATACCGTTGGGAAAAACCGGCTAGCTGAAGGCGCGCAAGCGTTCGCGATGGTAAACATGCTGCAACAAGGAGAAACATGAATGCTTGACCCAATCTTGAGCCGTTGGCTCGATGTTCAAGCGCAGGCCCTGGATGTGGGCAGTTGCGATCCGCAGGAAGTGCTGCCACGGCTGGCAGAGGCCAATGTATTACGTATCGGTGTGCCCAAGGACCTCGGTGGCCTGGGCGGCGATGTCACCGGCGCGGTGGAAGCTATCGCCGACGTAGCTAGCCATTCCCTGGCGTCGGCGTTTGTGTGCTGGGGCCAACGCTCGTTTATCGAATACCTGCTGCAAAGCCCGAACCAGCGCCTGCGCGAGCAACTGCTGCCGGACCTGCTGAGCGGCAAGCTGGCCGGGGCGACCGGGCTGTCCAACGCGATGAAGTTTTTGTCTGGCATCGAGTCGCTGCAAATCAGCGCCGAGCCGACCGACGACGGCTGGAATCTCAATGGCCGCCTGCACTGGGTGACCAACCTGCGCAAGAACGGGTTTGTGGTGGCTGCCGCCATCGAGCATGCCCAGGGCGGCGCGCCGTTTATCCTGGCGATCCCGGACTCGGTGTCCGGCCTGCAACGTTCCCGCGACCTGGAGCTGCTGGGCCTGCAATCGAGCAATACCGCGGCCCTCGGCTTTGAAGCCGTGGAGCTGAGCCGCGACTGGTTGTTGCATGAGGATGCACGCAAGTTCCTGCCGGCCGTGCGCCCGGCGTTTCTGGGCTTGCAATGCGGCATGTCCATCGGCCTGGCGCGGCGCTCGCTGGCGGAGGTGGCCAATCACCTGGGCTCCAGCCGCACCGTATTGCGTGAAGAGCTGGAAGTGTTGCGTACCTCCCTGGAGCAGGCGGTCAACGACCTGAAGAAAGGCCTGCTGGCCGGCCGCTTCGGCACTGAGCCGGTACCGTTGTTCCGCCTGCGCATCGCGCTCGCGGAAATCGCTGCCAGCGCTGTGCAACTGGAGCTGCAAGCCAGCGGCGGCAAGGCCTACCTGACGGCCCACGGCAGCGGTTTTGCCCGGCGCTGGCGCGAGTCGGCATTTGTGCCGATCGTGACCCCGAGCCTGGTGCAGTTGCGCACCGAGTTGAACCGTCAGGCCAACCTATGAGCCAGGCGGTATTGCACGCCCAGGGAATTTGCCTGGGCTATGCGGGCAATTCGGTGCTGGAAGGTTTCGACCTGCAATTGCAGCCCGGCGAAGTGGTGTCGATCCTCGGCCCCAGCGGCGTTGGCAAGTCCAGCCTGCTGCGGGTGCTCGCCGGTTTGCAAGCGCCCCAGGGCGGCAGCATCCGCCTGTTGGGCGAGCCGTTGAATGGCCCGCACCCGCGGGTGGCGGTGGCGTTCCAGGACCCCAGCCTGCTGCCGTGGCTGAGCCTGGAAAAGAACGTCGCCTTCGGCCTGGACTTTGCCCGCCAGCCGCACCTCAGCCCTGAAGAACGTCGCAGCCGGGTCGACCATGCGATCCACGCCGTAGGCCTGGAACACGCCCGCCAGCAATTCCCGGCGGCGCTGTCCGGCGGCATGGCCCAGCGCACGGCGCTGGCGCGTTGCCTGGCACGCCAGCCGCAGGTATTGCTGCTGGACGAGCCCTTCGGTGCCCTGGATGAAGTGACCCGTGCCGACATGCAGCACCTGCTGCTCAAGGTCAATCGCGAGCAAGGTTCGGCGGCGGTGCTGATCACCCACGATATCGACGAAGCGCTGCTGTTGTCCGACCGGATTCTGCTACTGGGTAACCGCCCGGCGCGGACCCTCGGCGAATGGCGCATCGACTTGCCGCAACCGCGGGAAGAACAGGTGGAAGCCATCGGCACCCTGCGCATCGAGATTCTCAAAACCCTACGGCGGGCGAGCCGCACTGACCCCCAACCCCCTGAACTGCTGGAGCCTTGCCATGTGTCTGGATGACCTCACTCACTCGCGCCGTGACTTTCTCAAACTCTCGGCCGTGCTCAGTGCCGCCGGAGCCTTGCCACTGCTGAGCAGCTTGCAGGCCCGGGCGGCCAGTGAGCCGGACGCACCGGTACGCATCGGCTATTTGCCGATCACCGACGCCACGCCGTTGCTGGTGGCCCACAACAATGGCCTGTTCGAGGCCGAAGGCATCAAGGCCGAGCGCCCGGTGCTGCTGCGCAGTTGGGCCCAGGTGATCGAGGCGTTCATTTCCGGGCAGGTCAACGTGATTCACCTGCTGTCGCCGATGACCGTATGGGCGCGGTATGGCAGCAAGGTCCCGGCCAAGGTCGTGGCCTGGAACCATGTGGGTGGCTCGGGCTTGACCGTGTCGCCGGGCATTACCGACGTGAAGCAACTGGGCGGCAAGTCGGTGGCGATTCCGTTCTGGTACTCGATTCACAACGTGGTGGTGCAGCAGTTGTTCCGCGACAACGGCCTGACCCCGGTGGCCCGTGCCGCCGGCAGTGCGATTGCCGCCAACGAGGTCAACCTGATCGTGTTGCCGCCCTCGGACATGCCGCCGGCCCTGGCCAGCAAGCGCATCGACGGCTACATCGTCGCCGAGCCATTCAACGCCCTGGCGGAAAACCTCAACGTGGGCCGTGTACAGCGCTTTACCGGCGATGTGTGGCGCAACCATGCGTGCTGCGTGGTGTTCATGCACGAGCACGACCTGACCAACCGCCCGGAATGGTCGCAGAAGGTGGTGAATGCGATCGTCAAGGCCCAGGTCTGGACCCGTGACAACCGTGAAGAGGCGGTGAAGCTGCTGTCCAAGGACGGCGAGAACCGCTACACCCCGCATGCCGAACCGGTGCTGCGCAAAGTCCTGGCGCCGGCTGCCAGCGACCGTGCGGCTTACCTGGCTGACGGCGCGATCCAGCACGCCAACTGGGATGAGCATCGCATCGACTTCCAGCCGTATCCATTCCCCAGCTACACCGAGGAGCTGGTACGCCGCCTGAAAGACACGCTCATCGAGGGCGACAAGAAATTCCTCGCCGACCTGGACCCCGCGTTTGTCGCCAAGGACCTGGTGGACGACCGCTTCGTGCGCAATGCGATCGCGGCGGTGGGCGGCATGAAGACCTTCGGCTTGCCTGAGGGCTTTGAGCGAAACGAGGAGATTGGCGTTTGAACAACGGCAAAACCTTGGGGTTGCCGGGCTGGTTGCTTGGCTTGAGCGGGTTGGCGGGGTTGTTGTTGCTCTGGTGGCTGGGGGTGAAGGTCTTTGGCAGCGCGGACGGTTTGTCTGCGCGGTTTTCGCTGTCGGCGACCCTCGCCAGCCTGTGGGAGTTGCTGGGCCGCAGCGAGCTGTACCTGAACATAGCCGTGAGCCTCAAGCGGATCTTCGTCGGGCTGTTCCTGGCATTGCTGATTGGTGTACCGCTGGGCTTGCTGGTGGGTAGTTCGCGCAAGCTGGAGGCGGCGACCACGCCGGCGTTCCAGTTTCTGCGGATGATCTCGCCGCTGTCGTGGATGCCCATCGTGGTGATGTTGATGGGCGTGGGCGACCAGCCGATCTACTTCCTGCTGGCGTTCGCAGCGGTGTGGCCGATTCTGCTGAATACGGCGGCGGGTGTGCGTCAGCTCGATCCGCGCTGGTTGCAACTGAGCAAGAGCCTGAGCGCCACGCGCTGGGAAACCTTGCGCCGGGTGATTATTCCCGGGGTGATGGGGCACGTGCTGACCGGCGTGCGCCTGGCCATCGGGATCCTGTGGATCGTGCTGGTGCCGTGCGAGATGCTCGGGGTCAGTGCCGGGCTGGGTTACTACATCCTCGACACCCGTGACCGGCTAGCCTATTCCGAGCTGATGGCGATGGTGCTGCTGATCGGTCTGTTGGGCTTTGCCCTGGATGCGTTTGCGCGCTGGTTGCATCAGCGCTGGGTGCATGGAGGGTGAACACCTCATGCAAAGGCTCGGAGGCTTTCCGGGCCTTTGCGATGTGCTCAGGGTTTCACGTAGATGCGCAGGTCGCCTGGAATATCGTTGGGCTGTAATGGCCGGTTCGGGTCTGGCGCAGGGTTTTTTGCTTTAAGCCCGATGCTGCTGTGGGTCATGTTCCTGTTGTCAAAAACCCCGATGCCGATGCTTTCCGTCAGTTCCGCCAGGCCCGGAACACCTTCGGAGGTGTTCATGTGCGCGCTCCCCACTAACGCGACCCACTTTTCGGTGCCCGAGTTTGCCTGGATGGTTTCCGCAGCGTAGTAGTTGAACTCCTTGAGCCGCTTTTCAGAGTTGACGCCAGTGCGGGTGCGATCACGGGATTTGTCGTATCTATGTCGCGTCAGATAATAGTGATCGAGGGGTAAAAGCTCTATTCCATTGTCTTCAAATTTTTTCTTGAGTTGCTCCAGTGTTGGATTCGTGCGGCGAGTGTTGCTGTTTCCGAGCATTCCGATTCCATCATCAACGGGGCCACCGATGTAGTCGATATACCCTTCGAAGTAGACTTTTTTTACACCCTGGTTTTTTAGCGTATCGACGTTGTCGAACAGCATTTTAAAGCTGGCCATCTGCGAGTGAGACTCTCCAAACACCACGCCGTTTGATGCTTTCAATGCCTTTGTGATCAGATCGGCTGCGGGGATCGGTACGGGAACATCGGGGATTGTAGGGCGCGGCGGAAGGCCTCCGTCTTTTATCGCATCGTAATAATCCTCCATTTCCACCCGAAACTTATCCAGCGTTGCCTGGCGTGTGTCGGATTTGAAATGGGATGATTCGAGCCTGCCTTTCAAACTTTCCACGTATTGGCCCTCGGGTAACGGCTTCCTGATTCGAGGTGGGCGGTTGACAGTGTTTATCGGGTTAAACCGGTGAGTGCTCTTGCTCGAAGAGGCATAGGCGTTGGGGGAGGGCTCCAGCGTATCAGCGCTACTGAACGCTTGCAGGGGGCTGCCGTACGGCTGGTGCTTTTGTGCGTCGAAAGCGTACCACTTGCCCTTGATCTGCACCGCGCTGCCCTCGACCGTCTGCTCGCCCATCTGGAATGAGCCGGTAGCGGCTGCGTCATATCGAGTGCCGGCGGCGGCAAGCTCGCTGTTGCTCGCTGTACCCTTGAGCGTTTTCAAGCCCTGGGTGGCTGCGTTTGCGCCGTCGATGGCGAGTTTTCCCGCGCCGACTACCAGGTCGCCAAGTCCGCTCAGCGGATTGAGTTCCGAGAGTGCGGTAACCCCGAAAATCTTGCTCAGCTTGAGGGCTTTGCTGGCCGCGCTGCTGGCAGTGCTCAGGGTTTTTCCGACCTTCGCGGCGACGCCTGCACCTGCCGTGAGAAAGCCGAACACATCAAATGCCAGGTCAGAGAACCCATCTTTATAGTTGCCATTACTGAAGTTGACGATGGCCGACCTGAGCGGAACAAGGTCGAGAAAAAAGTTGCCGATGGTGCTGGCGACCGTCCTTCTATGCTCATCCGGCGTACTTCCGGCCGCTTGTTGCCTGAAGGTTTCCAGATCGAGCCCCTCGACGATTGAATCCGCAAGGTACTCCGCCCGGAAATTCCTGAACAGGTTGGGATTGGATCCCTCGAGCGGGTTCTCTTGCTTTATATAGTCGCGCTTGGCATCGAAGGTGGAGAGCTCTTCTATTCGGGTTACTTCGTTGGCGATCTTCTGGTCCTGGCGAGTGATAATTGCGTTGCTGACTTTCCTGATGCTGCCTTTTTCGGTATCGAACTCATAGGTGGACGGCTTGTTCTGGTGTTTTGTGGTGACCAGTATTTTTTTGCTTGTATGGAAGAGGGTTTCTCCCGCGAATGGTGTCCAGCTGACTCTGTAGGATTTTTCTTTGTAGAAGTTCAGCTTTCCTAACCGCAAGTTTTCTTTGTCCTCCGGTGGAAGGTTGGCGAGGGCATTCAAGATGGAATATTTCTTGACGGTTTTATAGTCGCTTATGGTCTGGCTGATGGCTTTGTCAAAGGTGTCGGGGACTTTAAAGCCGGGGCCATGGGTAAAGGCGGCGAAGGCATCAAGATCGACGCCATGCGTTCCAGGTTTGAGCTCCCAGTCTGATGCCGTTATTTTCTCGCCTTGCATGGTCAGGTCCAGCATGGAATAAGGGCCGCGAGTGGGGATCGTCTTGTTGGCGGTTTTGTTGGGCTTGAGCAACACCTTCTCTTCAAAGGGGACGCCTTCGCCAAATTTTTCCTTGAGCAGGTCCAGCGCCATCTGCTTGCGGCTGGGCATCGGGGTGTCAAGCAAGCCGGAGGCGTGTTTCAGCTTGCCCAATTGATAGTTGAACGCGTCCATGGCGGTATCAATGTCTGGTTTTTCGTAAAGCGTGTCGTCTTTCGCCTCAAGCACCCCATTGACCACGGCCCAGTCCAACAATGCCGCAGTTTGGGCAGCTTCGGGCGCGGGCCCACTTGAGTCGGCGGCGATCATCACTTCGGCAAAACTCATGTTCGCTACGCTGCCAGGGGACCTGGCTTCGATGGCGGCCGCCGCGATGCACAGGTTGGCCCAGGCCAGGCTGCCGTAGACCACGCTGTCGGGAATATCCTTGATCAGCAACTGCGGCGCCGCCCGCATCAACAGCAGATGCGTACCCAGCGAGGCGTTGGCAGGTGAGGTTTTGCCGGTATCACTCAAGTGCTCGCGCAGGCCGGCGACGATCGCCGAGGTGGGTTTGCCCCAATATTGTTTATGTGACAGGTCGAATCCGGCCACTTTGTTGCGATGCGGTTGGGTGATGGATTCCTGATCCAGATCGAGGTTGATGGCCGCCAGTACGTGATCATTCACACTGCTATCAGTCGGAATGCTCTCCAGGTTGGTCTGCAAGGCCTCTCCCAGCGCCTGGCCTCGGGGGGAACGGATGAGGGCTTCCAGCGTTTTGGCCGGATCGCTCGAGGCGTCGCTGGAGAGCGGCAGGTTACCGTTCAGAAACTCCAGGAGCCCCCGCTGCTGGCTTGCTTGCTGAACATCCGGAGCGCCAGCGGCATGTTCTCTGGCGGCGGTGAGCAGTTCGTTCTGCTGAGGTGTGCTCAAGGGCAGGGGCCAGGACAAGGCGCCGCCCAGATTTCCCCATGGATGGGGGTGGGAACGTGTCAGCGATGTGCGCGCCAGGGTCATCAGCTCATCATGGGTGGTTGGCTCGGGCAGGCCCATAGCCTTGAGAAAGTTTGCAAGACTCACGGCGTTAGCACTATTTGGGGGGTAAGAAGAGTTGGGCGCGAGGTCCGTCAGCGTGCTTCCCAGCGCAGATCGCACCACCAGAAACGGCGCGTTCGGTCCTGCCAACGTGGCGACATGAGTGAGCTGCTGCGCCAGTGCCTGCCAGTTTTTTCGGTCAGCCAGCGCGGTCTCCAAGGCTTTCGGGCCATTGGGGGGCGGTGTGTCAGCCGCGGGGTCCGGAATGTCCGTTGCGCTTTGCAATATTTCATCGGGGTATGACGGTATATCGGGGAGTGGTATCGGAGGAGGGGGCGGTGGTGGGTATGCAGTGGAGGAAGGAACCGAGTTGCTGACTATCATCGTGAACACCTTTAGGCACGCTCATTCAGGAATGCGCCTTTCAGGAAAACCTCCCTGCTTCCTGGACGCTCTTGCTGAGTGTCGGAAGCAGGGGGAATGGCTCCGCCTGTAAAGTGTTCAAGATGTCAGAAAATGTACGGATGACCGATCAGCGATGGTAATACCCCGGTCCGCCTTCGCTGTAGCGATGGTCATGCCAACCGCCGCCGCCGTGGGGGAAAATAATGCAGCCGCTCATGCTCAACATGATCAGCAAGGGAATCAGCAGTGTGATTCGACGAAGCATTTCAAAATCCTCTAGGGTGCTCTCAGGTTCAATCAGGCGTTGGGCAAGCCAAAGTTTTTCATCGCCTGTAACATGAGACCCCGCCGACCCCAATCCATCCCCGCTAACAGGTATGTGCTTGGTGTGGTAGTCGATACAAAGTGGACACAATTTTTTAGCTTCAGGAACCCGTCATGACCCAAAAGCAACGTTTGAAATACTCGATTCTGATCTCCCTGCTGGTGCTGGGGACGATGTTTGGCCTGTCCTACTTGCAGAACAACGGGGTCATCAGCGAAAAGACGTTCCAGTACATCGCGATTGCGGTAGCGGTAACCGTGGTGGTGATCAACGGTGTGATGCGTCGCAAGGTCAAGCCCAACCTTTGAGTCAGGCCCGGCCTTCCAGGACTTTGGCAGCCTGCTCGTGCAGGCTGTAGCTCTTGTCGGCGTTCAGGATGATCACGCCTTCGGTGCACAGGCGCTTGAGCACCTCGCGCACGCTTAGAAACGACAACGGGATGCCCAGCTCCAGCAAATGGCTGTGCACGCCGCGCACGCCGAGGGTGCGCTGGTTGTCGGCGGCGGTCAGCAGGGCGTCGATGACCTTCAGCCGGATCAGGCTGGTGCGCAGGCCAAAGCATTTGAGCAAATGACGAATACGCTGGTTGCCATGTTCCGGCGCCTTGCCGAACGCCTGGTTGCCGGTGGCAAAACCTCCGTCATGCATGGGTGAGTGTCCTTCCGTGGGCAGTTGCGAGTTGTACATGCAGAAACTCCTTATCAGAGCCTGATCAGGAAAATGATGGCGCTCTTAGTTAATAAGACGTACGAGCTGCACAAATCATGAAGCGGGGGATGTAGAAATTTTGTCGGTAACATCCTGGAGACATACCGACCTGTCCGAATAAACGCCTGCGGCTGCTAAAATTATTCCCGGTATTTACGTCTTAACTGAGGTGTTGGCGAAGCTGTCCCTCGTCGCGGTGTTTAATTTGGCTGTGGAGTCTGCGTGATTATTTCCAACGGGTTGTTCAGGATGTGTGTGGCAGGGGCGTTGCTGGGGCTGAGTCTTTCGGCCACGGCGCGGGTGCAGGAGCAACAGGCCACCGCCGAGATCCGTCGCACCAGCTTTGGTGTCCCGCATATCCGGGCCAACGATGAGCGTGGGCTGGGGTTCGGCATCGGTTATGCCTATGCCCAGGACAACCTGTGCCTGCTGGCCAATGAGGTGGTAACGGTCAATGGCGAGCGTGCCAGGTACTTTGGTCCCGAGCAGGCGACCCTGGAAGGGCGTAACAACCTTGCCAACGACGTGTTCTTCACCTGGCTGAACACCCCCCAGGCCGTTGCGGCATTCTGGAAGGCCCAGCCCCCGGCGATGCAGCAGCGCATTGAAGGGTATGTTGCCGGTTACAACCACTACCTCAAGGAGCGCACTGCCCAGGGTTTGCCGGCGCAGTGCCAGGCGGCCTGGGTACGGCCGATCACGGCCGAAGACCTGGTCAAGCTGACCCGCCGGCTGCTGGTGGAAGGTGGCGTCGGACAATTTGCCGAGGCCCTGGTGGGGGCCACGCCGCCCAACACCGTCGCCCAGGTGGACAGCAAGGCGTTTGAGGTCGCGGCGGCCAACCAGCAACGTTTCGCCCTGGACCGTGGCAGCAACGCGGTGGCGGTGGGGCGTGACCGTTCGTTCAACGGCCGCGGCATGCTGCTGGCCAACCCGCATTTTCCGTGGGTGGGCGGCATGCGTTTCTACGAGATGCACCTGACCATCCCCGGCCAGCTGGATGTGATGGGCGCTGCGTTGCCGGGCCTGCCGGTGATCAATATCGGCTTCAACCAGCACGTTGCGTGGACGCACACCGTTGATACGTCCAAGCACTTCACCCTGTATCGCCTGACTCTGGACCCCAAGGACCCGACTCGCTATTTGCTGGACGGCAAGTCCGTGCCCATGGATAAAACCACGATCAAGGTAGCGGTAAAAACTGCCGACGGCGGTACCCGGGAACAGTCCCGCACGGTCTACAGCTCGCAGTTCGGCCCCATCGTGCAATGGCCGGGCAAACTCGACTGGGACGCCAAATATGCCTTCAGCCTGCGGGATGCCAACCTGGGCAACGACCGTGTGCTGCAACAGTGGTACGCGATGAACCGCGCGGCGAACCTCAAGGAACTGCAAACCTCGGTACACACCCTGCAAGGTATCCCGTGGGTCAACACGGTGGCAGCGGATGACCAGGGTCAAAGCCTGTACATGAACCTGTCGGTGGTGCCGAACGTCAGCGCGAAAAAGCTCGCACAGTGCAGTGACCCACGGGTCGGGCTGCAATTCATCATGCTCGACGGCTCTCGCAGCGCCTGCGCCTGGGACGTGGACCCGCGTGCCGCCCAGGCCGGGATCTTCCCCGCCGAGCAACTGCCGCAACTGGAGCGCACCGACTACGTGCAGCACTCCAATGACTCGGCCTGGCTGGTCAACCCCAAGGCACCCTTGACCGGGTTCTCGCCCGTTATCAGCCAGGACAAGATCGGCTTGGGGCCGCGTGCGCGCTTTGCCTTGCAACGCTTGCAGGAGCTCGACAAGCAACCGATCAAGGTCGCCGACCTGCAGAACATGGTCATGGACAACCAGGTGTATCTTGCCAGCCAGGTGATGCCGGACTTGCTGAAGTTCTGCGCGGGTGCCGATGCCAGCGTGAAATCGGTGTGCGACAGCCTGAAAAACTGGGACCAGCGCGCCAACCTCGACAGCGGCCTGGGCCTGGTGCACTTCATCAACCTGGCGGAGCAACTGGCGCAAGCGCCGGACGCGTGGAAGGTGGGTTTCGATCCGGCACAACCCCTGACCACACCACGTGGGCTGGCGGTCGATCGGGCAAACGTGGCCAAGGCACTGCATGAAGCGATGCTCGCGTCAGCCGCCGACGTGGCCAAGCGCGGGCTGACGGCGGACAGCCGCTGGGGGGATATTCAGGTCTCGGGCCAGACACCGATCCACGGCGGCCCGCAAGAGCTGGGCGTTTATAACGCCATGCAAAGCGTGCCTCGGGCCGATGGCAAGCGCGAGGTAGTCAGCGGCAGCAGCTACTTGCAGATCGTGACGTTCGACGAGAAGGGGCCCAATGCCGAAGGTGTGCTGGCATTCTCCTTGTCCAGCGACCCCGCGTCGAAATACTTCAAGGACCAGACCCAGGCGTTTTCCGAGAAAAAACTCAACCCGCTGCCGTTTACCGAACAGCAGATCAAGGCGGACCCGCAGTATCAATTGCAGGTTATCCGTGACAAGGAAGAAGCCGGGCGGTAGGGTAGCCCACCAGGAATGCCTGCCCCTTGAGAGAATATTTTTTGAAATCAAGGGGTTGCAAGCCCTGGCAAATGAGTACATAATTGCGCCCATCGAACGCACTGAAGCATTAAAAACTTCAATGTTTTCAATGAGATAGAGTAGAGGCAAGCTTCACATAGCCCACTCAAGTTTGTATGCGGTGAATGTCGGTTGTAAGGCATTGATCGTTTGAGGCCGAGTAGCAAAATGGTTATGCAGCGGATTGCAAATCCGCCTACGCCGGTTCGATTCCGACCTCGGCCTCCACTCTTAGAAACCCCGTAGATTAACGTCTACGGGGTTTTTTATTGAGCTCGAAAAAAAGAACCGCCACCCGGATCTTTTCCATTTTGTCGTTTGGCGATAGCTCCAACGCAGGCATCAATCTTCTTTGCGGTCTTCGGCCGGAGTTCATGAATTGACCCCGGCGATTCCTTCCACGACTACGGTACTAGCGCCCTGGCTCCCCAGCCAATCTCAGTCAGACGCTGTTCCTGAACCTTCTTTCTGAGGCATGTGAATACCCTTGTGCCCATAAAAAGGAGTGTGCGGATGGGTTCTTACTGGAGTGAGGTTGCTGACAGGCCTTCGCGCTTCATCAGCTTCAGCTCCCGACGAATCTACTGGGTAGTACATGGCTCGATGTGGAATCGGAGCCACTCGGTGCAGAATCAGTCGCCCTCATTCAATCTCGCGGCCTGAGCCGCGGCCGAAATCTTCTCAACGGCGAATCTTCAGTGTTCCGCGCCTTCCCATTTTCAAACGACAAATGTAGCCAAATGTACCCGACAGTAAATGTTTCGAAATGTGAAAAAAATGTCCGACATAACTTGGTAATTGAGTTAGATTCCTATTAGCATTCTCGAAATGTTAACGCGCTTGACCCACTCGTCGTAGGAATCCTCGTTTTGAAACATCACTTTTCTGCCAGTCTGTTGCTTGCTGGCGCTTGCAGCGCTGCGTCCCTCGTTCACGCCACCGAAGACTTGACGTTGCCGACTACCCAGATCGAAGCGAGTAGTGAACCTATTGACGGTCCAACCGTGGGCTACAAAAGCAACCCGTCGTCCAGCACTACCCGTCTGGGCTTGACGGACAAGGAAACCCCGCAGGCCGTGACCACCATCACTCGGCAAGCCCTGGATGACTTCAAGATCACGGGCATCAAGGATGCGCTGCGTGCTGCGCCCTCGGTGACCGTGGAGCAAACCGAAACCGATCGTACGGAATTCACCTCGCGCGGCTTCGATATCAACAACTTTGAATACGATGGCGTGGGCATGCCCTTCGTGGGAACCGTATTGGTCGGTGATCAGGACTTGGCCGAGTTCGAGCAGATCGACATCCTGCATGGCGCCAATGGTTTGATGAGCGGGGCTGGCAACCCGTCGGCCACGGTCAATTTCGTACGCAAACGTCCGACCGAGACCTTCCAGGCGCAAATCGATACCAGCGTCAGCTCATGGGATGGCCGTCGTGTGGACGTGGACGTTTCCGGGCCGTTGACGGATACCGGCAACGTACGCGGCCGCTTCATTTACTCCCACGACAAGGGCAACTCGTGGATGGATCGATACAGCCATGAGCGCAACGTCGCTGCCGGGTTGTTGGCGTTCGATGTGTCCGATGCCGACACCGTAACCGTGGGTTTCTCCCAGCACGACAGCAATTCAAACGGCAGCACCTGGGGTAACTTGCCGTTGGTGGATAACGATGGCAACGCCATTCACTATGGCAGCCGCAGCTCCAGCATCGGCCAGCCATGGACCTATTGGAACCTGCGTACCCAGCGCACATTCGCTGAGCTCAAGCATGATTTTGGCAACGGCTGGAACGCTACGGTCACCGCCACGGGCATCACCGAAAAGCAAGACACCAACATGATGTATGTCGCCGGGGTCAGCGGTGATGACGCCTCAGTGTTTGCCGCCAATACCACCAGCGAGGCTCATCAGTTGCTGGGCGAGGCCAAGGTCTCCGGCCCGTTCAGCCTGTTTGGCCGAGAGCATGAGTTGACCCTCGGTGCCGCCTATGGCCGCACCCATCAGAAGGCCCGGGAATACGATGCGGCTGCAGATGGCTACTACGACGTTTCATTCTCGGATGTGCTGGCGGGCAATCTGGCGCATCCGTCGTTCCTGTTTACCAGCGACGCCAATACGCAGAATTTCACGGACACTCAGAAAAGCGTGTACGCCGGTGCCCGATTCAGTCTGGCCGATGATCTTCACTGGATCGCCGGCGCGCGGATGATCAGCCTGGACGCTTCCGGCGACAGCTATGGTTCCGACTACTACACCCGCGCACATGGCAAGGTGACGCCTTACACCGGCCTGGTCTACGACCTGGACAAGCAGTGGAGCGTGTATGGCAGCTGGACGAAAATCTACAGCGCTCAGTACAACCTGGGCAGGGACGGCAAACTGCTTGCTCCGCTTGAAGGCAAAAGCATGGAAGCCGGTGTGAAGGGCAGCTTGCTGGATGACCGCCTCAACGTCACCGCCGCGGCGTTCAAGACCGAACAGCAGAATGTCGCGGAGTATGTCGGCCTGGTGGGTGGCCGGTCCGTTTACGACCCCATGGATTACAAGAGTCACGGAGTAGAGCTGCAAGCCTCTGGCGAAGCGCTACCCGGCCTGGACGTGCTCGCCGGGTATACCTACGTGCGCATCGACAACGACGATGGCGACAAGGCCCGTAAGTATGTGCCAACTCATAGCGTGCGCGGCATGCTCACCTATCGCTTGCCAAGTTTGCCCCAAGCCAAGATCGGTACACGGGTAAGCTGGCAGAGTGCAGTGGAAAACGACACGAACAGTGCCATCCACCAGAACGCCTACGCGTTGCTCGATTTCATGGCCAGCTATGACATCGACAGCAACTGGAGCACGTCGCTGAACCTGAACAACGTCACCGATCGCAAATACCTGCTATCGCTGTACAACAGTGCCACGACCGCCAGCTACGGCGCCCCGCGTAACCTGGTAGCTTCCGTTACCTGGAAATACTGATACCGCCTGGGGGCTCGCTGTGCCCCGTGACGCGCGGCGAGCCTGGCGCTTTAAGGAAAAACACCGAGCATGACTGCACGCACCTTGCGTATCTGGTTTCTGGTCCACAAATGGACCAGCCTGATCGCTACCGTTTTCCTGTTGTTGCTGTGCCTGACGGGGCTGCCACTGATCTTTCATGAAGAGATTGAGCACTACTTCGAGCCGCCGCCGCCCCTGCGCCCGCTGACCGCCGATACACCACGAATCGACTACGACACCGTCATTGCCAGTGCATTGGTGGCGCAGCCGGGGGAGGTCGTGCGTTTTGTCGGTTTCGATCCGGAAAGTCCGCTCGGTACGGTGTACACGGCAACGAGCATTATGCCGCCACCGATCGAGGGGCATTCGCAGTCGTTCGATACACGCACTGGCGAGTTATTTCCTGCGGTGCCGCCAGACGAAGGGTTCATGAACCTGATGTTGCGCCTGCATACCGATTTATTCATGGGGTTGCCCGGTTATCTGTTCCTCGGTTTCATGGGGCTGCTGTTGGTCGCGGCGCTGGTGTCCGGCGTGGTGGTGTACACACCGTTCATGCGCAAGCTGGACTTCGCCACTGTGCGCAACGGGCGCAGTTCACGCTTGAAGTGGCTGGACCTGCATAACGTGCTCGGCATCGTCACCCTCGCCTGGGTGTTGGTGGTGGGGCTGACAGGCGTCATCAATACGCTGGCATTGCCCATTTTCGACTTTTGGCAGAGTGACCAGTTGGCGCAGATGACCGCGCCCTACAAGGATGCGCCGCCGCTGGAGCGCCTCGGGTCGTTGCAAAAAGCGCTGGATACCGCGCGTAAGGCGGCGCCAGGCATGGAGCCCAGCTTCATCGCCTTTCCCGGTACTCAGTTCAGCAGCCAGCACCATTACGCAGTGTTCATGCGCGGCACCACGCCGCTCACTGCGCGATTGCTCAAGCCGGCCCTGGTGGATGCGAGTACCGGCGAGCTGACCGACATGCGTGAGATGCCGTTGTACGTGAAAACCTTGCTGGTTTCGCAGCCGCTGCATTTTGGTGATTACGGTGGTGTGCCGCTGAAGATCATCTGGACGCTGCTCGATCTCATCAGCATCGTCATCCTCGGCAGTGGGCTCTACCTGTGGCTGAGCCGTCGCAAGGTACCGTTGCAAAAACGCTTGGATGAATTGCATGCCAGCGGGCCGGAAATGGGGGGCCGATCATGAGGCGCGGACTGTGGATGATCTTTCGCTGGCCGCTGTTGCTCTTTGTTCTAAGCCTGTTCGGATTGCTCTCGGCGCTGATCGGTGACGGCGTCTATGACCTGCTTTCATGGCTCAGCCTGGGGGTGCCGTTGGGGCTGGTCGGGGTGGTTTGGCTGCGTTTGCGTTCAGCCAAACGATGATTGGCGCGATCCTCAGCGCCGTCATCAACAGCGTCAGCTTCCACTCGGTTGCAGGTCGATTTTCTCCCAGCGGCAACTCACCCACGGAGTTCGCCAGGGCATTGCATGCTCAGCGCCGCGACGAAGTCGTGAATGGCGCTGTACTGGGAAAGTCTTCCGCACATGGCCAAGCCCTCAACCTGAAACCTGAGCTTAGACGATGGTTTTCGGGTGAGACATCAGTTCGTTCAGCACACTGCGCAGCCTCTCGGCCTCGCGCGTGCTGAGTCGATCTGAAGTGGTGAGGTTGGCGATCTGCTTCCTCATCGCTGCAGCTTCGGCACCGCGCAGCCTGAGGTATCCGGCAAACTCTTCGTTCTTTGCCTGTGCTTCTGTCAGCATCGCGACCAGGCCGAAGATATCCGCCCGGGCCTTGCGCAGTTGCAGGTTCAGTTCCTGGATCTCGTTCTCGAGCAGCCGGGCGTGTTGTTTGTGCATTTCGAGAGGCGTGGGGATGCCAAGCCACCCGCAGGTGTCTTCGTCGATATTCATAGGAGGTATTTCGAGTGCTGTATGTGTATACAGTATTCGAGATTGAGTGAAGTGGAATGCTTGAGGCGACGAACTGCAGGGTTACCCGACGATCAGTCGGGCGCGGGCCTCCCACTCTTTACTATTTACCGGCGGTGATACGCGCCATGAACTGACGCGTCAGGCTGGCGATCTGCTCGGTTTTTTCATCCAGTGCGAAATGCCCCGCGTCCATAATATGAACCTCGGCCCCCGGCACATCATCCTTGTAGCGCATGGCTCCCGGCACAATGAACGACGGGTCGTATTTTCCCCACATGACCAACATCGGCGGTTGGTTGTCTTTCAACCATTGCTGCCATTTAGGGTAAGAGGCGACGTTGTTTCGGTAGTCCAGCAACAACGCCGACTGTATCGCCCGCTGGCCCGGGCGGGATAAGGCGGCAAACTCGTCTTCCCAGGCATCAGGGTTGTAACGCTCGGGATGAGGGCTGGTGCCCAGGTGGCGCTGCTTCGTGCCTTCGTACCCCGTGAACCCATCGACTTGTTCGGGATGTTCGGCGGGAGCCTTCCAGTACTTGGCGATGTTCGCCCACTTGGCACCCAGGCCTTCGTCATACGCATTGGCGTTCTGGATGATGATGCCGTGCAGTTTTTGCGGCGCGTTGAGGATCATCCGAAAGCCTACCGGGCCGCCGTAGTCCTGCATAAACAGGGTGTATTCATGGATTTGCAATTGCGTGAGCAGCTTGCTCATGGTGTCGGCCAGATGGTCAAACGTGTAGGTGTAGGTCGCGGGCGAGGGCGCGTCGCTTCTGCCGAACCCGGGGTAGTCGGGTGCGATCACGTGATACCGGTCAGCAAGCAGCGGGATCAGCGAATCCCACATGCGCGAGGACGAAGGGTAGCCATGGAGCAGCACCAGGGTCGGCGCGTCCCTGGGGCCGGCCTCGCGATAGAAAACCCTCACGCCGTCCACACTGGACCAATGATAGCCAGTGGACTCGGTGGTATAGGGGACGGACGGCACCGGTTCGCTGGCGTGTGCCGGTGCGGTCATCGAAAGAGTGGTCATAAGTGCTCCCAGCGTGCAAAAGGTGGCGATGTTCATTGAGGCCCTGAGCTCTGATTTGCGCATTTCCCGGTGAAATGCAGCTGCGATCAGAGTGAACGCATCCGGGAACTCACACCATTGGCCCAATGACCATTTTTCATTAGAATCGGGCCAATCTCGATCAGGCCCGCCCTATGAAAAAAAGTGTGAAAGTTGCAGTCATCGCTTTTAACGGCATCAGCCCCTTTCACCTTTCTGTGCCGTGCCTCGTATTTGGTAAAGATCGCCGAGTGGGGGATTCGCCCTGGTTTGAATTGGTGGTCTGCGCGGGCGAAGAGGGGGCGCTGGTTACCAACGCCGGTTTCGCGATCCACTGTGACCATGGTTTGGACCAGGTTGCAGGAGCTGACATCGTCATCATTCCCAGCTGGCGGGACGTCACCGAAAGGCCGCCGTGCGCACTCCTCGAAACGCTTCAGGCAGCCCATGAACGGGGCGCGCTGGTGGTCGGCCTGTGCCTGGGGGCGTTCGTGCTTGCCCATGCGGGCCTGCTGTGCGACAAGCGGGCAACCACGCACTGGGCGTGGGCGGCGCATCTGGCGCGAGATTTCCCACGCATTGAAGTGGACCCCAAAGTGCTCTATGTCGAGGCGCAGCAAATCCTGACCTCTGCAGGCGTGGCCGCAGGGCTCGATTGCTGTATTCATATCGTCAGGCGGATCTATGGGCGGGGGGTTGCCAACGCGCTGGCGCGTCAACTGCTGGTTTCCCCCCATCGCGACGGAGGCCAGGCCCAGTTCATCAGCCAGCCTGTTCCTCAAGGCGCAAGCGACCAGCGTCTCGGCCAGTTGCTGGACTGGCTTCGGGCAAACCTGGGACAACCGTTGTCAATCGATCAGGTGGCGACGAGGCTGGCGATGAGTCGACGCAGTTTCACCCGGCACTTCAAGCAACTGACCGGCTCGACGTTTGGCAAGTGGCTCACGAATGAGCGAATCAAGGCCGTCCAACTGCAACTTGAAACAACCGACCACAGCGTCGAGTCGATCGCTGACGCTTGCGGGTTTGGTACAAGCCTGTCGTTACGCCAGCACTTTTTCTCGATCGTGGGCGTGAGCCCCACAACCTACCGGAAGGCTTATCATCGATAGGGAGCTACCTGTAATTTCCGGTTCCGATACCCGTTCGCTGACGTGCAGCGACGGAGCGAAAACTGGCCAGTGACTCCTGCGGGTACAAGGCCGAAAAGCTCTCCAGGCAACCGCCTGCAAGTGAAAGCGATTTGGCCTCGGGCTGGCAGTTTCCTCCTGACTGACTAACCTTCTACGCAACGGCCATCCTTGTACAAGTGTCAAGGGTCCACCTCAGGGACCTGAACCGGCGCGCTGGGTTGGCAAGTCATAAGGAGAGCTTCATGAATGGACTTATCTCAAGAGTCTTACTGGCGTTGACAACACTGGCCTGGGTGTCCGGCTCCCAGGCCGCGACCACCGTCACCGGGCAAATCAGTGCGTCGCTGATATTGATCAATAGTTGCCTGGTCAACGGCGTGGGAGGCACCACAGGCTTGAATTTCGGTGCGTTGAACTTTGGTACCGCCAACACCCTGTATACAGAGGCTGATGGGCAAGTGCTGGGCGGCGGCGGGGCGCCTTTGTCTATTCAATGCTCGGCGGGTACTTCGCCGGTATTGACCATCACGTCCGGCGCCAATGATGGCAAATCCACCGGTGGAACGCGTGCCCTGGCAGACGGTGCCGGCCACTTTGCGCCCTATGACATCTACACCGACGCCGCCCACACGCAAATTCTTGCCAACAACGGCACTATCAATCTGGCGGCCAGCACCGGGGTTGCGCAAACCGTGAATATTTACGGTAAATCCCCAGGCAAGGTGGGTTTGCCGGCCGGCACTTATACCGACACGATTGCGGTCACGCTGACGTTTTGAATATGAGGTATATCGCTTGCGGCAATCTTCGGATGCCAAGGGAAATAATTTATTTGCTGTTCCATTTTGAACTCCGTCTTCCATTTTTGAGCGGGAGACGGCATAGATTTATTGATTTTTAAATTGATCTCTACCTGTATCGCATTCACACCCCTAAAGACATCTACGGGATGACAGGAGTTGGATGATCAGGTGCATGCATCATGTTAATATCGCCACCCCTCGTGACCGAGGGGCCTCTGGCGGGCAGGCTGGTCGAGAGAAAATCCCCTTGTTTCCTGAGATTTATAGCTTGATGTGCCATTTTTAACGTCCATGGCATGATTTCGTGGGCGTTAATCAGCCGATATTCATTTTTCCATTTAAAGCTGCGCTTGCTATGGCAGCAGTTCAGAAACTATACGCCTCAAAAGGAAGAGTCATGGCCGTACCACGCATTATTTTCCCAATAGCCATTGCTGTTGTCGTGCTCGGAGCCGGCACGCTGATCTATCAGGGCCTCAACGGCACAAGCAGCTCGCTGAGCTGCGCAGATGATTTCTCGCAAGCCACGGTTATCGAGGGTGTTAAAGGTACAGTTGCCGGCGACACTACACTAGCCACCAGCCAGGCTGGTGAGTCTGGACATATTCCTTTTGCCAAGCCTTACCATTCGGTCTGGTGCAAATGGACTTCCCCAGAAGACGCAAGCTTCACATTTGATACCACAGGCTCAAAATTCGACACCGTGCTTGCCGTTTATAAAAGCACGAGCCTGAATTCGATGCCGGTGGCCGGCACGAACAATAACCAGTCGGAAAATGATGTAACCAGTGCTGTGACTTTTTCAGCCAAGAAGGGTGAAACCTATTCGATTGCCGTCGATGGGTTTGAAGGTGCTTACGGTAAGTACATCCTCAACTGGGCCAAGAAATAAGCGAACATGGCAGCTGTCGGCGGCCATTGGCTAAGGTGAAGGGGGACGACAATCCTCCACACCAGAAAACCCCGTAGATTAACGTCTACGGGGTTTTTTATTGTCTGCCGGTAAGTACGATGGGCGAAAAAACCGCAATCGCGGGCCTTTTCGCAGGGCAGCCCGACTTACTTGAACAAACCGCCAATTGCGTTGATCGCATCCGCAGCCTTGTTCACGTTTTGCTGGCGTTGAGGGTTAGTGTCCACTTGTGCCTGAGTGTTGTAGGTACTGTTGCTGCAGCTCTTGTTGGTTTGTGTCAGTGCTGCCTGGAACGCGGTCGCGCGCAACGTATCGCCCTTGGCATTGGCCGCATTGATATTGGTCTGCAGGTCGCGGATCTGTTGCTGGCAGGAGGCACTGTTGGCGTTGACGGTGTTGTTGCTGTTGCCGGCACCCCCCAAGGCAGATGACAGGGCACCGGTGAGGGCAGACAGGTCGGCGGCGTGGGCGGGCAAAGTGAACAGGCTGAACAGGGCGGCGGCTGGGGCGAGTTTGGAAAGACGCATGGCAAACCTCAATGTTTTATTGCCTGCGCATCTCCGGGGGCCCGAGCAGGCGCAGAACAATATCCGTATAAAGGTGAGCGCTCGGGTGGGGCGAAATATATTTGGTCAAATTTTGACCTTCAACCGTGAAACTCCATAAATGTGAGTTGTTTCACGTTGTTTGTCTGGCATTGACGACGTATCAAGGTGAGGGCACGAGCCCAGTGATTCGCGATGCAAGCTGAAACGCCTGGGTGCTTCACTTGGCGCAACAAATACCCGATAGCTTCACCAGCAGTGTCAGCGCGACGATTGCCCAGCCAAAGTTGAGTGCGACAAACATCCATTCCGGCGGATTTGTACCCAGGGAAATCGTCGAGGTAACCGTCAAGAAAACCATCAAAAGACCAATTGGGAGCCAGAACCAGAGGTGTTTCTGGCGCTGGCACACCTCTATGTGCAGCGGGCTATCTTCATGGAGCGTCATGTGTTGTCGGCCTCGGTAACCTGCTGCTTCCCTGCCGATGTTCAGCTCAAGAGCGCTATCCTGAGCAATGAGTCCAGGTGATGCAAGGTGCATTCGCCGTTAGTGTCAATATGAATGGACTCCGGTCCTGCGTATAAGCGTATGGTGGATGTTAAACACGGTTTGAGGTACCCACCATGGACGACAAGCTCGGCGCCCGCCTGAAAGAAGAACGCAAGGTCCTTGGGCTTTCCCAGCAGGAGTTTGGTGCGATTGGCGGTGTCGCCGCCAATGCCCAGGTGCATTACGAAAGTGGAGTGCGGCTGCCCAAGTCCGATTACCTGATTGCCCTTCGGCGCAAGGGGGTAGACGTGATTTACGTGCTGACGGGGGAGAGGGCGGCGATCAACCAGGACGACCTGAGTGAAAAGGAGACATCGATTATCAACCAATACCGCACGCTGGACTGCCTGGATCAGGAGGCGATTGCGCAAATCACTTCGTCGCTGTCCGCTGATTAATGGCACAGGGCAAGGAACCGCTTGGTGTATAGCTGGCAGTGCATGTGCGCTATTACTGTTTGTTGAATGCCCGGGCCTGATGAAGTGTATGCCCGTATCTCCCGGTAGCTGTACGGGGCGAATACCGACGCAACGTTCTACTGTCTTGGCCACAGTACTTCGTTCGGATGTTGCCCATGTTCATGTCTTCAAGCCTGTTGTCAGCCTTTGCGCTGTTCGCCTTTGTCTCCTCGATTACGCCCGGCCCCAATAACACCATGTTGCTGGCGTCCGGGGTGAACTTCGGTTTTATTCGCTCGATCCCCCATGCACTGGGGATCAGCATTGGCTTCATGTTGTTGGTGATCGCCGTGGGCCTGGGCCTGGGCGAAGTGTTCAAGGCGTTGCCGTGGGCCTACACCGTATTGCGTTATGTGGGGGCGGCGTATTTGCTGTACCTCGCCTGGAAAATCGCAACGTCCAGCGCGATGTCCGATGACACCGATAACAAGCGCAAACCCATGACGTTTCTCGGTGCGGCGGCCTTCCAGTGGGTCAACCCCAAGGCCTGGGTCATGGCATTGGGCGCGATCACCACCTACACGCCTGCCGAGGGTTATGTCACCAACGTGCTGTTGATTGCTGCGGTGTTTGCCTTGGTAAACCTGCCCAGCGTTTGCGTATGGGCCGGCTGTGGCAGCGGCTTGCGCAATGTACTGCGCGAGCCACGCTGGTTGCGGGTGTTCAACTGGTCGATGGCGGCGCTGTTGGTGCTGTCGTTGTATCCGATGTTTTTTGCCGGCTGACACGCCCTCTGACCTCCAGCGGGTTGCGTCAGCAGGCCATGGATCCTAGACCGGTGAGATGGTGGCCAGCAGACCAATTGCGATGGTCAGCGCAAGAAAACCGAACAGGAAAAATGCCATCTTAGCCATAAGGCCTCCGAAATGAACGGGCCGGCAGGACGGTTCCTGCCGGGCTCCACGGGCGTGTCGGGAGTGGGTGTATTGTCAGGGCAGGGCGGTTTTCGATACAGGGGCAGATGCAGAAGAAAAAAGCGTATCAGATGGGCCGGGGCGCCGCAGGAGCAGGAAAGCCGGGGATGATCATTTTGGGGTATCAGGGAATAAACCGCGGCTCAGTAACTTGTGGGCGGGACTGCTGAAGGAACTAACCTTTTGCGGGGAGTATCGTATCCACGATTTTCGTGGGAGGTTGAAGGCGAACTGCGTCGTGCGTGGCTATTCTCAAGCGGCGCTGGGAGGGTTCCTTGAAGTGATTTCATCGGGGCGAGTAGGCAAATGGGCAAGACATTGGCTGCGCTGTCGTTTTTGATGACCCTGGTTTGGGTTTCAGTGGTTATTGCGGTAATGACTTATTTTTCCTGATGCACGTGGGGCACGGGTGCGGCACCTGGTGAAGCGGTCGGTATCGCCATTGCCCACTCCCGCCTGCAAAATCTGTAGATGACTGATCTGGCGAGCTTTTTTGTTTGCCAGGGCGCCTCTTGATTGTTTGAAAAAGCCCGCACCCGACCTTGCATCGAGGGGGCTGGATCTATATATTCCCTAGCCTGCTGCAACGCTCAAGGGCTTTTAACGCTGCTTGGCCTGCTGCATAGCGCTACCGCCCGAATGGCGAAACTGGTAGACGCATGGGACTTAAAATCCCCCGCTCGTAAGGGCGTGCCGGTTCGATTCCGGCTTCGGGCACCATCATATTCAAGGGTTTGCGGGGTTTTAGGACTTGGCTGGCTCTTTGTTTTTTTCCGCAATATTCTTCTCCTTTCCGCAATTCACTTCGTCGGCGTAACTTTTTTGCCGATGCGTTTGCGGATGTAGTTCTCTGTCATCACCACGGTTGTGTGCCCAAGCTGATCTCTGGCTTGCAGAATATCTCCGCTTGATTCCGCCTTATCGGTACCAGCCTTTGCGCGCAGGTCCCGCATCTGAAAGTCTGCCTTTTTTACGCCGGCAGCTTCTCTCGCAGCATCAAATCTCCCCCGTAACATACTGCTGGTCATGGGCTGCCCGTTGTCCATAACAATGAGTTTGCTGGACCGGATTTTATGACTGTCTTTCCTGGCCAGTATTCGGTCGATAACAACCTTCAACTCCCCAACGATCTCAATTCGTCGCTTGGCTTTGGTTTTTCCTTGCTGCACAGCCAGGCGATCTTCCCTGATATCGCGCTCATCCATTTTGAGGGTGTCAGCGATACGCTGACCTGTCAGGTAGAACAGATCGAGCGCGTCTTTTAGCGGCTGGTCTGCGTGCAAATACACCATCGCGAGCATTTCATCTTCGACGTAGATGTCACGTCCGCTTTCCTTATTGCCTTTAACACCGGCGCAGGGATTGGCCAAGGACGTGTAGCCGCTGGTCCTGGCGAAGTTCCAGATCGAGCTGAGCAATGCTTTCTCGCGATTTGCACGAACAGGTGCGGTCTTTCCTCGATGTCTCAAGTACTGAGCAACGTGATGGGGTTCAATAGCTTCCAGCGGGGCCGGTGGGTCATTGAAAAAGGCAAGTAACTGCTTCAGCTCTCTGGCGTTGTCTTTCTGCGTCGCCGGCGCTTTAGTTGGAACAACTTCCAGCACGTATTTTTCAGCGACATAGGCGAAAGTCAGTACATCCTGCGCCATGGCTTGGGATATACGGCTTTTTTCGAGCTTTGCATATTCCAAGATTGCCAGCCCGTAGTCCTTGCCCAATGGTATTTCTTTGCGTGGCGTCCCGCCTGTGTCGTAAAGGTAATACGTCGTGTCGCCACGCTTCCTTTCGCGTAGCCGGGGAATGCTCCCAGGCCGGGTTGGTTTTCGTCCCATCTACCCCACCAGCCGCGGTTGCCATTTCGGTTTTTCCATCACGCCGGCAGCCTCGCCAGTGAGTGCCGATGCGATGACGCAAGGCCACCCGCTGCGTTTGATGGTGTGGCGAATGCCGTTTCTTTTGAGAACTTGCACCTGGCCGACTTTCGTTTTCGCGCCGGTAAGCGTGCAAACCTCTTCATGCGACAGGAAGTGAATACCGTCCATAACTACCTCCCACCGGCCGCCGTGGGCCGGGCTGTCTTGATGATGTGAATGACCAGGCTGAAGGTGATCAGCATCCAGCCACAGGTGCCGGCGAAGCCGTAGAGGATGTCGGCTGTTTCGCCATCCGCCAGAAGGCGTGGGCCGAGCCAAAAGAACCAGCCGGCGCTGCCGACCAGGTACAGCAAAGCGCCCAGCAGGATCAGGGTGAGTTTGAATGCGAACATGTGGTGTCCTTGCCGCGCTGGGCGGCAGACGGTGGGTGAGATGGGGTTACGCTGACCGGCGGCGGTTCTCTTTCTGGCGCTCTACGTCGATCTGCTCGTAGAGGGCATCGACTCTTTTGCTTTTCCTATCGATGGCCTGTGAGCGTTTGATGTGGTCTGACATGGCCTTGTCGTAAGGCTCGATTTGCTTGAGAAGCCGAAGTTTTTCTTCTGGGTCTTTCGAATCATTGAATCGGACCGCAAGCCGATCGCGCGCCTTGAAATCCACACCATCCAACGCCCGGTTTTCCTTTTGCATCTCGTCGAGAACTTCGGCGGATTGCCGTTCCCAGCGCAGATACAGAACTTCGCTTCGCTTGGGGCGGAAGAAGTGCTGGTTCCTGATCCAGGCAACCAGTTCATCCTTTGTCATTTCATCGAGAACATCTTTGGTGGCCGAGCTTTTCATGCGTGCATACCTCGCCCGCCGTTCACCGGCAGGCATGTAGGGGAATGGAGTAATGGCTTTTTGCTCGGGTTTCTCAACCCTTTAGATGGGTGTACAACAGGTGTTCAATTTGCTGTGTCTGTGGGAGGACGCGTGTCACACAACCTAGATGTGCCGATCGCTCATGAGTACCGAGGTCACACGGTATTTCTCAAGTTCGTCTGGAAAAGACCTAACGACCCGGTGCCTACATCTGCGAAAATCATCGAGCCCGTGGACATACACGGAATGGGTGAAGTCGCAGCTGAGTTGGCTGGGCCGTGGGCCGATTACCCTGCCGCCCTGGACGAAGCGATGTCGGTCGCGGAGCGCTGGGTTGATAGTCAGTTGCCCTAGTCAACCTCGACAAGGTGTTGTTCTTGAGTTTCCTTTCTGAGGCGTGTCAATATTCCTGCGCCCATAAAGGAGTGTGCGGATGAGTACTTACTGGAGTGAAATCGCTGATCTGGCTCGCCAAGTGGCTAGCGCGAGCAAGCGTTTGGAAGATTTTCTCCAGCGTGTTCCTGATCCGTGGAAGGCGGCTGACAAGAAGGCATTCGCTGCTCTACATGCCGATCTCCTTCAAGCCCAAGATGCCTACTCATTATTTGAGCACTCCAAGCTCGACGTTTAAGTACCTTCTGACAAGGCTAGGCATGTAGGGGGATTGGGGTTAGGCGCCCTTGAACGGGACGACGTTTTCGAGTTCGCGCTTCACGCCATCGGCATCGCGAAAGGCTTTCCATTCGGCGTGGTGTGCAGGGCAGTAGTCGACGTTGGGCGCTACCTCGGCTGCGTGGTACTCACAGACCGGCCTGTCGCAGGTCTTGCCGTCTCCAACCGGGTAGTCGCAAAGCTGAGTCCCAACATCACCGCATTCAGCACAGTGCGGGCCCAGGTCGCCACATAGATGCCCCGTCGGCTTGCGGTTCTTGTCGTAGATCCGGTAGCAGGCCATTACTCAGGCCCCTTGTAGATGAAGACGTAGGCGAACCAGAGGGGGGCGATCATGGCGACACCTCTTTGCGGTAGCCGGCGTCGTAGATTGCTGCGGCTGCGTTTTCAGTGATGTAGGGGCCGCAATTCACGACGCTAGCTGCTTGAATATGCTTGATTTCTGCGCGGCGCTCATCTGCCGCGATCTGCTTGGGCGATCGAAACTCTGTGGCCCACTGCAATTCCTCCTGATCGAGGAAACTAACTACCGCCATTCCGCCGCGGTGAGCCAGAACTGCGCATTGCCGAAACGTGGATGTCCGAGCGCTGAGCGCTTCGCAAGTCGTTCCAACAGGCGGCAATCCTTCGCCGTTCCAGGGGTTTCCATTTTCTTCAGGCATGACTTCGTCCTTGCCGCTATAGCGGCTGACTTTAAAGGGGGAGGGGATGAGCAGAAATATATAAGTACATCGCACTCAAAGCCGCGAAATAGGCCCATACTCCGGCGCTTTGGGGGGCTCGGAAATGTTCACTCGCGGTAGAACCTTTTGGACTTGGGCAAATCCGCACCTTCATTGCCGAACCAAAGATGAGCGTCTTGCTGACGGCGCTCAGGTCAACGTTCAGGTGCGGACTTCAAGCACAGGCGCTGTGCAGCTGTTTCTTGGGTTATACGCTCCGAAAGGAATTATGATTTTTGAGGAGTCGTTTGACTCACGGCCTGGCCAAACAATGACGCAAGCGATGGAGTGGGGCATATCCAGAGCAAAAGAACTCTGGACTACCTCCAGGGAAAAATCTCTGAATACGCGTAAGTTTTCAAAGCTCCCTCGATCGATATCTGAGTAGTCCACGTGACCGCTCATCGCTCTATTTGAGTGCGCACATGTAATTAGATGTCACTGCTTCGGTGGGAACATTCCGGGGCCTCCGGCAATAACCGCCGCAAGGCGAATTTATGAGCGGAATAGATGACTTCAGATTCAAATCTCACCAGCTCTTAATCGAACTCGACGCGGCCACCAGCAAAATGATGATGATGGTTTCCGCTAAGGAAGTAGTAGGGGCTGCCTGGGAAGCCGCAACTCTGCGCCATCACGATGCTTTCGAGGCTTGGAACTCTTTTCTTAACTCTCCTGAAAACCCTCTGGATAAATCTGTAAACCAGATTCACTAACGCTCGGCGAAGAATTGTTTTTCTGTCGGTATGGGGAGTCCTTGCCGGGCCATGCCCGGGGTGTGGTGCTACGATGACCCCTCCTCTAAATGGGCTGGACCATGACCAAGCACGATATTTACGATGAGATCGAAGGCTTTCAGGTTTGGAACTACATGGAGTGCGACAAGGACGAGGACGGCCGGGAGACCTGGCGCATCAACGTCGAGGTAAAGCGTGGTGGTGAGGTGGTGGTGCCGGTTGTTGCGGGTGACCGAACCTATGTTGATCGTGGCCTGGCGCAGGTTGCTGGGCGCGAGTTCGGAGCCAAGATGATTGCTGGCGCAGGTCTATAGGTTTTCTGCGGGCATGGTAAGTTCCGGTCTGGCCACCCCCCCTGGCGGTTGAGGGTAGGGGGGATCAGGCGATTGCGGATAGCGCGAGGGTATCCTCACCACCGCGCGCGATACCGGCGTGCAGTTCAACCTTGCTGCCAGCAAGCATTCCAGCGATTTGGGCGTTAAGATCCAACTCTACAGATTTTCCTTTCCTGGATTCCCCGATCTCCTTGGTAGCGAGATATTCGCTGATCAGCGCCTTGTCTTGAGCCTGAATCGCAACAAGGTTGTGACCGGTGGCGGCGCGGCCGAGCGGGTCGTCGTCGCCTTGAGGTACAAGCGCTTTCAGCTTCGACTGAACCTCCCAGACCCACGCCAGTGCAAAGTGGTCGCCGGCAGTTTCTGCCGAATACTGACTGCGATGAACGCCAGATCTGACTCCTGAGCAGTAGGCCTTTCGGGCCTGGGTGAGCTTGGTATGCAGCGCCTCATATGCGTACAGCGCAATGTTCTGGGCGGGAGAAACGCCGACGAATTTCGCGCACTCAATGACTTGACCTTTAGCGCTACTCCACGTGCGGCGACGCAGGGTTGTACAGCTGAATGCGTCTGCTACAGCGATGCTCAGCTGTTGATCCCACGCCGGTCGGCGCTTGGTGCGGAACAGGGTCGACTCAACTTCACCGACGTCGCTCAACTTCACATCCATCTCGGTCAGCCGGTACTCGCGCATCAATGCCTGGGCCTGCCGGAGTGCCGTTGCGGATTCGTTCTCATTGGCGCTCTGGGCAAGTGCCAGGCAGTGCTTAATTTTGCGGATCGCGCGCTCAAGCTTCTTTTCGTCGATCTGTTGTGCGGACATAGTGGATGCCTCTCCGATTGGCGATAACTGGAATGATGTGCCTTACTCGTTGCTCAACTTTGAGCAAGGAGAATGGCAATGGCGCCGATGACACGTCAAAGAACAAAAGCGTATTTCGATTGGGCAGCAGCGCGCGTGCCGTACTCGAGCAAGGAGGAGACGCTGCCGAACGGGGTTTTTATTGAGGCTTGCGGCCGGCAGCTAAGCAGCGGGCAGATCCAGCTTTTTGTTGGCGTCCACACTGCCGAAGGAAAGCCCGTCCTTGAGGACTACACCGACAATGCTCAAGGCATGACTGTCCAAGAAGCCATTGACTGGGGTTTTGATCGTGGTCGAAGTGTCGCCAATGGGCAAAAGTAAGAGTGAATGAACGCTCCTCTCGAAGCGTTTTTTATGGAGTCTGAGCAAGAGGGTGTGACATAGGTGATTCACACCGGCTGGCTTGATTCGTTGATATGGGGTATTACGGGTGACCGGCATGGAGCCGGATCAAGGAAAACGAGATGCCACTCTTAGTTGACCGTACGCCGCCAGTTGACTACGACGACCCGATTCACGGCGTGCCCTTCGTGATCGCCTTTAACTGGGGCGATCAGCACAATCCGGTTCCCCAAGAGCTCATCGTTCTGACAAAGGTCGGCAACGACATCATCGTCGCGGCGACCCGGCAGATTGGCTGGTCCTCTTATGAGGAAGCTGTCTGGATTGGCAAGCTGGCGGCTGATAACTTCGTCTCGAAATACTGGCAGGACTGAAGGACAGTCAGTGAGGCGTGGTGACTTCGTCTTCTGGGTCTGGAGGGTCGTCGGCGAGCGACTTCAATCCCGCCGCCCTGATGATCTGCGACACCTTTCCGTAACTACTAGGTGTCGCGACACTCCATCGTACCCGTCTAGACACGCAGAATATCGAGGAACGAATGCGTGAGTTACATCGACAACTCTCTGAGCTTACGCTCGGTTGCTCGATCAAACTGGAGGAGAAGCACCTCACCTTGCTCTCCAGTGATGACGCCAGCGCAAGTCAGGCCGATTACAAAGCCATGAGCTTTCGCGCCGTATTTCACCGCCAGTATTAGTGATCCAGCCGTTTCTATATCTCTGAGAATTTTCTCTGCAGGACGCAGCGCTGCGACTGGCAAGTCGAAACTTTCACTGGTCATCATTGACTCCGAACGCACACACAAGGTTTTTAGGCGATATGCCAATCGGGGCTTTTTGCCCTCTATAAAATCACGACTGCTGCGGTAAAGCGGGGTTCAAAATAATGAACTGACCCAGCTTATGAACTCAGGCTGTAGAAAAATATTCGTCGCATGGATCGTTGCGTAATTCTCGCAGACTTTCGCTATGAAAGGCTCGCGCCACGTTTGCGCTAATTAGGATTTCGAGGCACGGATAGCTCTGATCAGACCGTTGCGCGCTTGAGCTGATCCGTCAACTGCGTGGGCAGGTTTCGCAGCGTCAGGGTGCCGCCCGCTTCGTCGAACTCGATCTTGTCGCCCAGCAGGTGCGCCTCGAAACTGATCGACATACCCTCAGCCCGCCCGGTGAACCGCCGGAATTTGTTGAGGGTCTTCTTGTCCAGCGGCAGGGTTTCGGAAATGCCGTAGTCCTTGGCCTTGATGAAGTCGTAGAAGCTGCGTGGCTGGTCCTCGTCGATCAGGCCCGACAGTTCGTCGATAGCGATCGGCTCGCCCAGTTTGGCCTGGGCCATGGAGTAGCTGACCAGCGCCTGGGTCTTCTCGCGTGCCGACTCTTCTGGCAGATCCTCGCTTTCAACAAAGTCGCTGAACGCCTTCAGCAGCGTCCGGGTTTCGCCCGGTCCGTCGATCCCTTCCTGGCAGCCAATGAAGTCGCGGAAGTACTCGCTGAACTTCCGACCCTGCTTGCCCTTGATGTACGAGATGTACTGCTTCGACTGTGGGTTGTTCTGCCATTCGCTGATATTGATCCGCGCGGCCAGGCGGATGTGGTCCAGGTCCAGGCGCTTCACTGTCATCAGGTGGAGTTCTTCGGTCATGGTCACAGCTTCTGTTTCCTGCACCAGGGCGATGACCAGGTAATCGGTCATACCTTGCTGGTAGTGGCAGAAGAGCGCGTGCCCGCCGGTGCTGAGGTTCGATTCTTCCATCAGCTTGGTCAGATGTTCGACCGCGGTGGTGCTGAACTCCAAGAAGGTGGAGCCGCCGGCCAGGTAATTGCTGAGCCAGCCGCTGAGGGGGTAAGCGCCTGATTCAGCATGGAAGAAACCCCAGGCCTTGCCGGCGGTTGCGTTGTAGCTTTCGTTTAACTGGCTGATCAGGTTGTCATGGGAAGCGCTTTCTACCTGCTCGGCGGCTGCCAAGTGCAAAACTGCTGGGGTGCCGTCAGGCTTCTTGTCGATCTTGTGGATCACGCTGTGAAGTACGGGCATTGCATTTACCTCGGGTAGGCGCCGCCCTCCTTGACCGGTGGTGGCAATTTGGTTTGGGTTGGGGTATTACGGGTGACCGGCATGGAGCCGGATCAAGGAGCGAAAAATGCCAATAACTATTACGTTTGATATCGAAAGCGCCTCTGTCGCGGACACGAATGACCGCAACAGAATTTACGCTGCGTTCGAACGGCTCGGATGGGAAAATACCGGAGGATCTGCTTGGCGTTACCCTGCATTAGGTAGCGACAATCCGTCCGAGGATTGGTTTAACCACGTAGTCCCGGCACTGATGTATTTTAGAAGCATGGTTGAGCACGCAAACTTGAATGTGACGACTTTTACCGTTGATGCGCACTCAGAGGCAGGATTTCGAGGAAAGCAACAGCCAACAGTTGGAGCCCGAATTGTCCCGGCGGCTCTAATTGAGATGTACGACACCACGGCTGATAAGCTATCTGAGGACAGGTTGAGGAGATTTATTTCCGACGCCGCTGACAGCCTTGCTTAGCATCAAGATATTGGCTCGATGATCTCGTCGCCCGGGTCGTGCTGAATGGCGAGTAGGCTTTTATTGCGGAATTCCCGCGCCACGTTTTCGGATATCGTGAATTCGTGGCGCGGCGGATCGAGTAAGGCTTTTGACTTGGCGCCCAGCGCATGCAGGTGATGGATCATCAGCGTCATCGCCTCGCCCTGCTCAGTAATGCCTGACCACTCCATCAAGTCGGCCAGCGCCTGCCGGGTGCCGGGGCGAACCCTGAGCCTCAATTCCTCTTCGGCATTCGCCACGCGCTTCTTGGCAGTTTTCTCGGAGCGTTTTTTCTGCGGTACTGCTGCCATGGCCTACCTCTTCTATTCGGCTGGTCGGCAGTGCGAGCCAGGTTTGGCGTTTGCGTTGTTGGAAGCGGGCTATGCGGCGCATTTAGTTCGCCCCGGTTTTGCTTTTGGGTAGTCGATCCCGTGGGCAGCGATGATCCGCTCAAAGGCTTTCGATCCCATCGCCAGCCTTCCAAGGCACTGGCGCCGGGTCAGGCCCAGCTCCAGGAATGCCCGGATTCGCTCAGCGTATTTCGCATCGCTGGCTGCATCCGCTCGCCGGGGCACCAGGTTTCGAGCGCCGCCCCGGGTTGGAGCCTTGAACGTAATCCCGAACTCCTGGCCGATGGTGGATACCGTGCGCCGGTCAATCCCGAGCTCTTCCGCTACATCTACCTTTGCGTGAGTGGGGGCAAGCTCGCGAATGCGCTCAACCAGCTTCAGGCGTTTCTGGGTACGAATATCGAGCGGCGCCATTGGAAGGGGAGCCGACTCAACCCGCCGCCGAACAAACGGCTTCGGCGCCGGCGGCATCTGGTTGCTGTAGGTGATGGGCTTCGGTTTGTAGCCGACGGGCGCCGCTTCTTCGATCTGGCCGCCGCTGGCCAGGAACTGGGCGACCTGGGCCGCCAGTTCATCCGAGGCCGGGCGAAGCGCCTCGACCAGGCTGAGGTGGTTGCTAATCATGCTGCGATCCCCAGGACCTGGTTCATGCGCTCGTCGAGGATTTCGTAGAAGGTCTTCACACGCTCGGTAAGCTTGCGGATCATCGCTTCGTCCCGGTAGGCGCGCTTGATGAACAGAGGCATGCCTGGCCAGTAGCAAACGAAGTCGATCCACTCACGCTCGGAGACCCACAAGCCGCCTTGGCACTGAGCGACGTGCTCCTTTGGGATCTCGCCGGACAGGATCACTTCAACCTGAAACTTCGGCAGCTTGGTTTTGATCTCGGTCAGGCCTTTGGGCCCGACCAGAGAGTCTGGCGAGTAGCCGGCGCCGTGGTTGAGGATGATTGCAACCTGGTTCGTTTCAACCTCTTCGCGATCCTCGTAGAGCTTCCGGGCAACGCCTTCAAGCTCATGGCCGCGCTCGGTGTGGCGGTTGCCTTGGAAGGGGTCAGCAGCCTCGCCGGTGATGCGCTCGCCGATCAAGGTATTCATGTAGGTGAAAGCACCGGCGCCGAATCCTGCCTCACCTTTGCCGTTAACCAGCAGGCACTCCAGTTCGGAGCAGGTGACGATACCCAGGCGCAGTGCCAGCCACTCAGGTGAGCCCTGCTGTATTTCAGTGATGATCTGCATGGCTTACTCCTGTGTCCGGCTGGCGGCTTTGGTGATTCGAGCCGACACGGTGTCGAACTCTGACTTGAAGACGTTGGCGGCGCAGCCGTACTTAGCTGCGAAGTTGTCCTGCAGCACCTGGCTGCACTTTTTGAGCAGAGCGTCGAGCTGCGCGGCCTGGCCAGCGGTGATGACTGGCTCGGCCGGGGCGGCGGGTTTTTGGTTTGCGGTTTGACCGTCGTCGTCCTCACCGGTGGTCGTGAAGTTGAGCAGCGCGCCAGCGGTGTAGCGCTTGCCGTAGCTGACCGAGCTGGCGACCGCCTGAACGGCGTTTTTACTGCCCGTAGTGTCAGCAGGAAGCAAAATCGATGTGGTTTCTCGATGGCCTTCTTTGTGGCTCAGCACGCCTTCAACCTCGACACCATTCGCGCCGCGGGGAATGCGAAACGAGAGAGCAAACCCGTGCTTTGCAAGAATGGGTTTCAGCTCCTCGTTGATGTCTTCCCAGAGGGCATAGGTCGATTGCACGTTCTTGAACTTGTCGCGGATGGCGCCACGCTCGCGAATCACCGGGAGCTTTTTCTGCATCTCGGCCATTGCGGCATCAAATGCCTGTTTCGCCAGCCTGTCCTGGTGCTGCTGATGCATCACCATCAACCTTTCCATCTTGTCGATATCAGCGGCCGGGTCGGTGGCCACCTGCTGAATGATCGCCATGATCGTGGCGGATTCGCTTTGCACGGCCGGCAAGCGCTCGACCTTGTCCTTCACTGCAAGATTGCTCATGGCGACCTCAGTATTGAATTGAAATGGCGGGGATCTTCCGCTGGGCGATCAACTTGATGGCTTGCTTAGCGCACTCTTCTGTCATTCCGCCGGCAACAAATGCCTTCAGCGCTGCGCCATTGATTGACCGTTGATGTTCAAGGTCAGCCTCACGCGCTGCCGCCTGGCGCAGGGCCTCGTCAGCGGCTGCGTTCGCCCTGGCTACTTCTGCCAGTCGTGCCTGCTCGACGGCTTCTTCCTGCCGTCGAATGGCCGCGAGTCGTTCCTGCTCGGCGCGATGCTCAGTGGCGATGCGGTTCGTCTCGGCCTGTGCCGCTGCTGCGCGGGACTGTTCGGCCTGCAGCTCCAGTTGTAGGCGCTGGCGTTCGGCGGCTGCCTCGGCGTCCAGTGCTGCCTGTGCAGCGGCGCGTTGAGTCGCGGCTGCCTGGTCCAGCAGTTCCTGCTCGCGACGGGCGGCAGCTTCGCGCTCGACCTGGGCCTTCTGCTCGGCTTGGAGCCGCGCCTGTTCGGCGGCAACCCTGGCAATCTCTGCGTCACGGTCGCGCTGGGCCTGTGCTTCAGCTTCGGCGCGCAACCGGACCAGTTCGGCCTGCTCCGCTTCGTACCGGGTGCGCTCGGCCAGCAGGGCGCGCAGTTTTACGAGGGTCTGGTCTTTCACCTGGGCGGCTTCAGCCAGGAACTCTTCCCATGTTTCGCTGATTGCGACCAACTCAAGCTGGGCGATGAGGTCGGCGACATGAGCGGCGGTCGGCGTGGATTCGAAAGCGGCCAGATCCTTGATCGCCTGGATACCGTCAACATGCTTGTCGGTGCGGGCCAACTCTGCTGCCTCCCAATCCGTCAGCGGCTGCCGGGTGGCATCGCGCAGGGCATCCATCTTGGTCACGAACTCGCGTAACTCAGCCTCGACCACCTTGGGCATTTCCTTGAGGCGCTTCAGGTAATCGCGGCCGGGTGTTTCGACTGCCTTTTTGGACTTGCTCACCGTTGCGGCCAGAGAAGCAATGCGCTCTCGGCCCTTGCGGGTGGTCAGATCGGGAACCTCGGCGGTGACTTCGGCCTTCACCGCGTCGAAGAACTGGCCCAGGCCACCGGCAACGTAAATCGCCGGCGCGTTGTCGGCGCTGATGTCGTCGATGGTGATCACTTGCTGTTGTGCGGACATGGGGAATCCTTGCCGCGATGCTCGCAGCGATTGAAGGTGTTGTTTATTGAGTGATTCGATCAGCGAGCGCGCTGAGCAACATCAGAAAGGTGCAGACGGAGAGGGCAGAGAAGGAGCCGCGCCAGATGAGTAGGCGCCGAGTGCGTTGGTGGGTGGTCATGGCCAGGGCCTCAATTGCTGCAACACCAATTCGTGCAGCGCCTTACCGTTTCGGCTCATGCGCTGCCCGCGAAGCTGCCACTTCTTCGTGCTGGGCCAGCAGTCGATCATTCGACCGTCGGGTAGCGTCAGCACAACGTGGTAGCCACTGTTGTGCTTCTTGTGGGATATACCGGTGCGGGCCAGCCAGCCATCGAAACGCTGCATGGCTTCGGCCTTCATGCGCTTCTTGTGACCTTCTGGGTTTGGCTCGCTGCCTTCGCCACCACAGTTCCGGCAACACCGCGTATACCCAACATCCTCACCGATGAACTCGCAGCAGCTCATGCAGTGGCTGCCGTCTTCGATGTTGTCTTCAAAGAAGCTCACGGCCGAACCCTCACCGCGATCCGCCCGCCCTTCATTGTCGGCGCCAGGCGCTGGGGCAAGTCCCGCACCAGGTCTTCGCGCTTGCGGCCGATCACCTCATTGAAGGGGAGGCCGAAGCCCAAGATGGCGATGCGGCACTCGATGTCGTCGAGCTGCTCATCAGCCAGCGATTTCACGATTGGCGTGGTCATGCAGCCTCCTTGCGCTGCCGGCTGATCTTCAGCAGCCAGGCGCTGTAGTGATGGAACTCTTCGGCATTGATGGCGCCGGAAGTGAAGTGGCGGACAATCAGGCCCTCAGTCAGCGACTCGGCCAGATCTGTCGTGTCCGGATGCTCAAGAGCGAGAAGGGCGGTGGTTATCGCGACGTGAGGGCTCATAGGTCGGCATCCACGTCGTCCTCTACAGCTTCCCGCTCTGCTGCTACGGCTTCGGCGGCGTAGGGCTTGAGCAGATCCATGGCGATGCGCTCTGCGGCTTCGATGGGGCGGGGCTGGCCGATAAGGTCAGCTGCGTGTCCGCGTGAATCTGCCTGGCCGCCGAGGATCGACGACAGGAACAGCCGGGCAAGTGAGTCGCGCTCGTCCAGGCCGTCGATCTGGCGTTGGTTCAGGATGCCTTGCAGGTAGGTGCAGTACCGATCAAACGTCACCACTTGCGGCTGGCCGTGGCGGCGCTTCCACTTGATATCGACGCCGCACACCAGCTGTTCCGCCGAGTGTTCCAGCCACTCCTGCTCCGGATTCGCCTCGCCTACCTCTTGAGGCAACTGAGCGTCGAAACGCTCTTGGCATAATTTGAATGCTGCGCTCATGCTGCCTCCGGCCAATGGCGTTCGATGCTCTCTTTTGCGTAAGGCGATAGCCGCCGATAGCCGTTCACCGAGCCGCAACCAGGCATGGTTCCTTCCAGCTCAACACAGGCGCGCACATCGCAACGCCTGGAGCAGACCCAGCCGCCGTAGTGGCAGCGGTGGACCTCACCTTTCGGCTCGGGGTGGTAGGCAAGCCCGGCTTTCCATGACGGCGACCCGCGTAACTTGAGGCCGCATCCTCGGCACACCGCTTGAGTTTCAGTACAGTTATGCATGGCGACCTCCAGTGTTTGGGGTTAGGCGGAACGGGCGTCAAGCATGGCCTCGGCCTGTGCGTAGGCCATTTCTGCGACCGTGTCGAACTCGTAATCGTCGTAGTAGGGGTTCGCGCTCATGCCTTGCATGGCTTTTGCCGCAAAGTAGTCGCGCAGGCTCATGCCAGACAGATCACGCTTCGTTTCGGCGACCGTTGCCGGCTGAAAAACCATGTGGTCGTAGTCAGCGACCGGGAAGGCAGGCCCTCCGTCTTGAGTGCTCATGACTTGCTCCATTTGTTGGTTCACCTGTATTCGTCAACACTCCTTCCTCCCGCTGGTTGCCGATGGGCGCGGGGGAGGAGTGCTGATGTAATAGAGGTGAGAGAAGGGTGCCCAGGCCCGCTACTGGCGACGGCCTGGGTTTGCAGCGTCAAGTTGTCCTGGTGCGCTGGGGTGGCCTACCGGAGTTCCGGCTGATGCGCGGTGACATCGACGGCCTACTGTCCGCTGCCTGTATGGTTGTTGGGCGCAGCCTTCAGGCTTACCGCGCCACGCAGGTGAATCGTTGGCCTACTTCATGGCAGCAGCTCCTATCGTTCGCTCACTGGGAAGGCAGTGGCCACCTATCAAGTCTGCATGGGAGATCGCTCGAGTCTGGCTGGCGAGTAAACCGTCTTCGCCGCGTTGTTCGTCGCTCTGGCTCGGGTAAAGGTGGCCACCCTGCTATCTCGTGACAGTCAGCCGAGCGATCTCCGATACAGCCTGCGCTTCGGCACGCAGGTGGATCGGGCAGTTAGCGACAGGCTGTCGTGGCGCTGGTTGTTCAGCCGGGGAATTTGAAGCCAGCGTCTTGGAGGGCCTTTAGGCGCTCACAGAGGGCAACGTACTCCCTGAGTTCTGAGAGGCTTTTTGCATCGAGGGTTGATTTCAGTTGCTTGATTGCCTGGGTGATCTCGGCGGCTTCGCGAGTAACCGTCTGCCTGAACACCCGAAGCTCTTCGATGTTTTCTTTCTTGATCTCCTCAAACACATGCTTGGCGTTGATCACGCCGGAATATGCGGCCTCTAGGGAGGCAGTCGTTTCCTTTACGCGGTCCTGAAGCTGAAGGCTTTTGGCCAACAACTCTTCGTAGCTGGAAATCTCCGAGGACAAAAAGTCCTCTCTATTGAGCTGGCTCATGCGTTCCTCCGTTGATTTCCAATGCCGCCTCATAGAAGCGGCATCAGTAAATCTGTGGGTGTTTCATCTCCACCACGCGCATCGCCCGATTCATATCTCTGGCCGGCGTCACACATTTCGTGGACGGTGTTATTCGCCGACCGGCTTGCGTGGTTTCGCGTACTCACATTTGATGAGCACGGCCAGTTCCAGAGCTGGCATGGGGATCGAATTTGTTTTTCGCGCTGTTCGCCGTATTGGCGATGCCTCAAGGGCTTCCCGTTTCCGGGGATCGATCCGCGAAGATTTCAGGTTTTTAAAGAGCGGCGGGCGGAGGCCCTTCGCAGTGGCTGTGTGTTGCTGCGATGGATGAACTATCACGCATCGTGTTTATTTCGTCAACACGAAATGTGATTTATTTTTGCGAATTAACACACCAGTTCTCGGTTACGTTTTCGGGGTGTGTGGGATATGATTCTTTAATACTGTACGGATATACAGCAAATTAACGGGGGTTGATTTCATGGCGAAGAAGCAGGCAGGTCCGGCAGCACAGCAGGAAATGAGTGGTATGGAGCGCCTTGCGCTACGCGTCTCATCGATGATCAATCACCCGGTCGCGCAGGCGCAGCGCTGGGTGACGATTCATCGCCTGGACACGGATGGGGATCGGGAGTGGGAAGAGGTGCTGAGCGTGATCGCTGATACCGACGAGCTTGAACTGACGCTCAATGACGACGGTAGCGTGACGGTGAGATGGGAGCAGCAGGAAGTCGAGGTAGCGGGGAGGGGAGAGGTCGAGTTTCAGCCAGAAGAAGAGGCAGCGCCTTTCTGACGGGCATAAAAAAGCCCGCGCTTGGCGGGCTGAACAATTCAAATTTGTGCGTGACTTCTATTTGCCCCGGGATGCCCACCTTGCGAGAGTCCAGTACGTAGACTGACCGATTCTTGGTTCCTTCGCGTACTCTGTGGGGCGCTTCAAGCCTACCTGTACAAGATCGTCACGAACCTGAAGCACGGTCCAGCGAATGCCCTTTGCTAAGTCTTTTTGGAGAAAGCAGTTTTCTCCGGAGGTTCTGTCGGCCCACGCTGTAAATTCTGAGCGATTATAGTGAAACATGGACTCATTGAAGTCAGTAGCGGAAGCGCAGCCAAAAGCTGAGCTGTCTAAAACCACCAGGTCGTCCGCTGCCAGAGAAAAAGTAGCGGGCGCGGAAGTGTGCGTAGGCGCATGAGTGGTCGGTATCAATCTGTACGCAATGGCGCCGATAATGATCGCCACAAGCGCAGAGCATAGTGCGACAAACAACGCATTGCTGCTAGGTATCGAGACTGCTCCTGAGTTGACATCTGCAGCGCCCGTACCCCACGAATGGCTCTCTTCGGCAGAGGGTTTAGCGTCATCTTTTGCTGATACATCGGCGCCGCAATGCTTGCACTTTATTGCTGCGCGCTTGATGGTCTCGGCGCACATCGGGCAAATTCTGTCAGATGAGGCTCCAACCTCAGAGGTCTCCCTTTGCTCTGTATTCGCCGAAACTGACCATACTAGCGCAGCGATCCATCCAAGCGCCGTCCATCCCAGCAACAGGTTCACCAAAAAAATTGAGTTGCCGTTGCGATGCTTGCGCTTTGCAGCTATGAAGGTGGGAGTGAAATAAATGATGAAGGCGGCCATAAGAAACACAAAGCCGGCCACGGGGCTTCCGCTATCCATATCAAAAACCTGATCCGTTGAATTGAGCCCGCACTTTACCATTCGTGGCGTACAGCCACCATCAAAGGGGCGGGGCGTGCAGACAACAAAAAGCCCGCACGATGGCGGGCTCTCTATAACACCTGGGGCTGCCAATCCTTCAGCGTTGCCAGTCTGCATTCACGCGGATTGCCAGCTCAATGGTGGCACGACGAAGGGTAGAAACAAGAAGCCCGGCGCTTAGCCGGGCATTTCCAGAAAAACAGGCTATTTCATCGGGTGCGATTCATTGCCTCGGAAATTTTCTTACTGACAACAAACGGCATTATGACCAGTGCGCACCCGCCAACAAAGAAAGCAGCTGTTACGTCTGGAATCTTGGAAACGTAAGCTGGATAGCCAGAGGTGAATACAAATGCGAAACCGCTTGGCAGAGTCGTGAAAGTGAATGCCTTTGCCACGCATTCAAAGGCGCGCGACGTATCGCATTTATAGCAGCCGAACAGGATCATTCCAGCTAAGAAGCCCACAGCTGAATTTATTGGTTGTAGATTCTTAAAAACAATGTCCGCGGCTTCAAAAACGGTCATCAAGCATTCCTTGCTTTCGCAGAAACATACTTACCTATCGCTAAGCCACAGATGGATGCAGCGATTCCCAAGCCGACTGGAGACGGCACCGCTGACGCAACGCTCCAGCAGACACCGGCCACCGAGCTGAAGAAAAAAGCCGACCCAATCATCACAGGGATATCAATCAAGTCAATGTGAAGCAAGGCTTTAATCATCTTCTTTCGCTCCATAGCTGCGTTGGGTGCTACCCACTCAGTATACATGCGAAACCGCTCATCAACTGGCGAAAACCTAATTGTATGAGAAACCTCTATGTTTTCAACAGTCATGAAAAAACCATGCGCAAAGGAGACCTTCCCCTGAGTAGGAATTTCAGTTTCCACCAAATCAAAATATCTAGATGACTCCATAACAGCGCTCATGGGTGGTCACTCGACATAGCTTTAAAGGATATCCCCGTGTGGAAAAATCTTGTATCGCCGCAAAAATCGCAGCTAGCGGCGAAAAACCAGACCCCAATTTTAGGTAAATTAGGAACAGGAGTCGCAACCACACCAGCAGTTTCCCCTGTCGGAGATGGTGCAACCTGATATTTACCGGAGGAGCAGAATGAGCACGTCCTCCCAGGCCTCATCCGCTCAAGAAACCCCTCAAAAGCATCTTTGGGCACCTTCAAAGCTTTGTGTTCTGCTGGCTCGTCAGCAACTTGCGACTCATCAGGCAAACTTTCCTCAACTGTATCGACCACTATGATTCCCTTCTTGTGCGAAAAGCTATAAGAAATAAGTTTACTATTACAACATCTCGCCGCATCGAACCATGCGCCTATTCGGACTTGCTCCGGACTATTTGCCCCGCCTTCACCTCATCCGCATACCCATCCATCAGCTCCTCGACCTCCTGGAACCTCATAGCGATCGCTATCAGTTCGCGAGCGTCATCTTCCTGGCCGGCATCAGAAAGCTTTACAGCAGCCTGCTTCAGGTCGACGCCTGACCACTTGAGCAGGGCGGAAGCCTCTTTAAGGTCGCGGTGCAGTTGCTGGTTTGGCATGGTGAGGGGCATGCAGTCTCCTTGCTGTTTCTTCGATCCTACTCAGATTCGGTTCGCGTTATCAGTCCAGCACCAACCTCGTCTGCGAGGGCGGCGAGCCGATCCGCATCATCGTATAGCTTCGCTACCAGCTTTAGGACGGCTGCAACATCGATATCTTGGCAGTCCTTAGTGATGTTGATTATGCCGCCCGCGGTTTGCTCGAGGCCCAGCCCAAGGTAATTGAGCTCGTTGCGCAGCTGTTTGTTCGAATTGGTGAGGGGCATGGCGCTATACCGGTTGTCCGTTCCACACGTAAAGCACTCGAGCCAGGATGTGGGTGTCGTCGACACGAATGTCCTCGGGGTCGTGGTGCTTGTTGTCCGAAATCATCTTGAAGCGATCCTTGCCTTTCTTTTGCAGGCGCTTCACATACAGCATCTCGTCGTGGGAGAAGAGGTAGATCCCGTCCCCGGTGAACTCCCGGATGGTGATGTCGACCAGTAGCGGGTCGCGGTCTTTGATCGTTGGGGCCATCGACTGGCCCCACCCGGTGATCATCTTCAGGTGAAAGTGTTCTTTGAAGGTGACACCCAGGTCACGCAGGTGCTTTGGGCTGACCCTTATGTCCTGAAGCATTTCCGGGTATTCGTGCGGTATCTGTCCGCCGCCCATCGCCGCGCGCACGTCGTAGTGCGCAATCCACACCTCGTCACCGACCTGGCCAGGGCGAGAGAAGTCGACGTTTATGACGTTGCTCGACCTAAGCTCTCTCGCGGTGTCGCTGACAGCGTCTGCGATCATTCTCCGCGCTTCACCGGTGAGGTTCTTGCCGTGTTTTTCCAGCATCTGGTTCACGATTTCAGCAGCGGACGGGCGGGCAGATGGATCAGCGACCTGGCCTGGTGCGCCTGCCGACTCATTCCGCGTGTCTAGCAGAAGCTCGGACTTGTCGACGCGTAGCGCCTTGGCCATCAATTCTATATCTGCAAAAGACGGCTCTCGCGTCCCGGCCTCGTAGTTTCCCACTCGGGATTGCGACCAGCCGCAAGCCTCAGCCAGTTGAGCCTGTGATTTTCCAGCATTTTTACGTGCGCGTTTGATGCGCTCAGCTAATTCGGTCATGCGCGGGATTCAATCACGTATTGAAATACCCGGCTTTCACTTATTGTGTTTGCCATTAACACGATGCGTGTTTATCCTTGGGCCAAGAGCTATAGGAGCGATTTCCATGAACCACGTCCGAAACATTCGAGAGAAAGCCGGGATTAGCCAGGCCGCCCTTCGTCGGTCGCTTGGGTGGAATCAGTCGCGCCTCGCTAATTACGAGTCCGGCCTTCGCTGTCCGGGACTCAGCGAGGCACGACTGATCGTGTCTGCATTGAACGCCTTGGGAGCCAAGTGCGTTCTTGATGAGGCATTTCCGCCTGCGGGAGTTTCATCCCAGTCAGCCGCCTGACATCCCTGTCCGCCGTTCCATTGAGCAAATGATCGCCTCTGCACCTGCAGGGCGCCACGTAAAGAATTTCGAGGTTTTAGGTATGCAGGATTTTCTGAGGGCTTGCGACACCGTCGTCGATGAGGCGAATACCAAGAATCTCGCCACGTTGATGAGCATGCCACCTGTGAGCCTGCTTCAGCGTGCCAACGCGAATTACGACAACGCCTGGTTCAACGTAAAGCACCTGTATGCCTTACTGCTGCATACGGATGACATGCGCCCCTTGGCTGCACTGGCTGGCGAGTTTGGTTATTCGATCATGAAGACGGATCAGCCCTCGGCAATCGACATTCATGAGGCGCTGGGGCGCGCAACTCTAGAGTTTGCCGAGGTGACCGTCGAAACGCATGCAGCGATGGCTGATGGCCGAGTAGATCAGGTTGAGCGAGCGCGAATCCTGCGCGAGATCGGCCATGCCGAGAGCGCTCTGGCACAGCTGAAAGCCTCGGTGAAGGTCGCCTGATGAAAGCCGAACTGAAACTTCAACTGAACGCCGAGCCGGGCCTTTCCGAGCTTGAGGGGCTATTTGCCGCCCTTGAACAGATTCTCTCCGATGCTCCGCACCTTCGCTTGAAGGTCATCGATCTGCTTTTCACCGTCAGCGACGGCAGCCTCAAACCCGGCTTTGTCGAGTTGGTGGCGATTCCCGCATTCGGGGCAGATGGTCATTCGGTCATTGAGCTTCAGATAACCGACCGAATGAGGGAATTGGTGGGCGCACTCGCCGCAGGTGATGTTGAAGTTTTGAGTATCGATTAATGACATGTCCGGCCTCCTGGCCTTCGTTTGTGGAAATTCGAAATTACCACGGATGCGCCGGACACCTATAACGCCTGAATCTCAGGCACAAAAAAACCGGGTTCACGGCCCGGTTCATTGCTACATCACTTGAGGCAACTCTAATGCAACAGATAACTCAAGGCAATACCCCCAACAATCTCGCGCCACGTTTTTCGCAATCTAAAAACGTGGCGCGCGGAGTTTCCATGTCCAGCCTTGAGCTGGTGGATTTCATCAACTCCAAGCGCGAGAAGGGCCAGCCGACACTGACGCACAAGAACCTGATCGCCAAAGTGCCGCGTGTTCTTGGCTCCGATCAATCGGCTAAATTTTCAGCCGATTACCTTGATGCCCGTAGCCGCGCACAAAAGTGCTTTGTGTTCCCCAAGCGTGAAGCCTGTCTGATCGCCATGTCGTACAGCTACGAGCTTCAGGCATTGGTGTTCGATCGCATGACGGCGCTTGAGGATCGTGAGCGCGCCCGCGCACTGCCGAGCAACCCCAAGATCATCGGCGAACTCGCAATTCTGGAATGCTTCGACCGCCTGTTGAAGCCTGCCAACTCCAGCAAGATGCTGATGCTGGCCAAGATCGCCGCCAACAACGGCCTGGACGCCAAGTTCCTTCCTGGTTACGCCGTGGACGCCGCCCCTGATGCCGCTGGTGGCTCTTCGATGCCCACTAAGGCAATCACCGCCCTGATCAAAGATCACGCCATCGCCAGCACTGCCCGCGCCTTTAATCTCGCACTGGAGGCCCACGGCTTCCTCAAGGTCCTCCAGCGCAAAAACTCGAAACAGCAAATGGTGGATTTCTGGTCCGTGACCGAGAAGGGCATGGCCTACGGCAAGAACCTCACCAGCCCTCAATGCCCCCGCGAGACGCAGCCCCACTGGTACGTGGATCGCTTCCTTGAATTGGCCGCTAAGGTCGGGAAGGCCTGACATGCAATACACCGTCACGATTAACCAGGTGAAGGCGCTGGAGTGGGGGCTGAATTCTCAGCAGGCCCTGCTGTTCGCGTTCGTCTACGGCTGCCCGAGCTGGACCAAGCCAATCAAGACCGATGACGGGGTCTTCTTCGCGCTGAGCAAGGCAAAGATCACTGAGGAGCTGCCGCTGCTCACAGACAAGCCAGACACCGCTTACCGCATGCTGAAGGCCCTGGAAGAGGCCGGTTTGATTGAGCTTTCCAGCACTTCGAACATCACGCTTTTTCGCCTTACCGAGAAGGCCATCGAGTGGAACCAGAAGCTGGATGGGTCGGAAAAATATCCGACCCCACCAAAAAACAAAGGTCGGAAAAATATCCGATCTACCTCGGATAAATCTCCGAGCAAGGTCGGAAAAAAATCCGAGCAAGGGTCGGATAAATCTCCGACAAATCAGGATACCAATCATCAGGGTACCAATCAGGACACCAGTCAGGACTTGCAGGACGCCACCGGCAAGCCGGCTCAGTCCCGCGGCTTGGTGCTGGTGGTTGATCGTGCCGACGCTCCACGTGTTGAAATCCCCGCCGACATGCCAGGCCCCAAAGATCAGTCCTGCAAAACGTTCAAGGTCTGGGCGAACTACGCCATGGCTTACCGCAAACGCTACAGCACCTGGCCGGTGTGGAATGCCAAGGTTGGCGGCCAGCTCGGCCAACTGGTCGACCGCCTCGGCGCGGATGTCGCCCACCACGTCGCTGCCCACTTCCTGAAAACCAGCGACGCCGCTGTACTGCGCAAGTGCCACAGCCTCAACGAACTGCTGGCCAACGCCGAGAGCTATCACACCCAGTGGGTGACCGGGCAGCGCATCAACGGGACAACCGCCCGCCAGATGGAACGGACCGAGGCGAACCACTCCGCAGCCGAGCAGGCCGCCCAGATGGTTCTGGCCAAACGCCAAGCAGGTGACCGCAATGAATACCTCTGAAATGAACGACCAGCAGGTTGCTGGGCTGGCCGCCGCCATCTGCGCAACCGCCGAGGCCATGGGCCAGGAAATGAACCCAGGCACTGCCGCAATGATGGCCGAAGATCTTTGCGCCTACCCGGTGCCGGTCGTCAAAGCCGCGTTGAAGGCCTGCCGCTTTGAGGTGAAGGGCAAGCTGGCGATGGCCGACATCCTGCAGCGCGTCCAGTCCTCCGATGGGCGCCCGGGCAAGGACGAGGCCTGGGCCATCGCCATGACCACCAACGACGAATTTGAAACCGTGGTGCTGACCGACGAGATCCAACTGGCCCTGGCTGCTGCGAAACCCATCCTGGATGGCGGGGACAAAATCGGCGCGCGCATGGCGTTTATCGACGCCTACCAGCGGTTCGTGGGCCAGGCCCGCGAGGATGCGAAACCGGTCAACTGGCACGTGTCCGTGGGCTTCGACTCCAACCGCCGCATCCAGGCCGTTACCAAGGCTGTGGAGCTGAAGCGCATTCCACAAGAGCACGGCCAGAAGTACTTGGCTGACCTGAGCATTGTTCCAGTTACCGAGGATGGCCGCGCCATTGCCGGTTTGCTCACCGGCGCCGTTACCCAACCTGCACCAGTGCTGCGCCAGAAGCTGGAACTGGTCAAAAACTCGATGCTGGAGATGCGCAAGGCCAGCGCCGAACGAAAAACCGAAATGCGGATTGAAGCGGCCAATGAGTTGGCGGATCGCCGGGCGCTGCTGATCCGGCAGTCTCAGGAACTGGAAGCGGAGAGGGCAGCGCAATGACCGACAACACCGAACTGAAGCGGCTGGCCGAGGCCTGTGTCGCTGCCGGCGAATACCTGCCGGGTGAAGCATGGGAAGAGGACCGTAGCTATTGCCAAGCAGAAGTGGCGTTTCTTGAATTCGCACCCGTAGCAACGCCAGCCGCGGTCCTGGCCCTGATCACCGAGCGCGACCAGCTCAAAGCCGAGAACGAATTGGCCCGCATGCGCATCAAGGAACTGGATCTGCTGTTTGGCCGCTACATCCTCGCCATGCGTTCGGCTCTCATCGAGGAAGAGCATGGCAAGGGACCTGCCGCCGCGATGGAGTGGATCTACAACTCGCTGGCCGGACCGGGCGAGCTGCCTCCAGAAGGCGAGACCGACAGCCAGGCCTACTTCGATCGGGAGATTCTCGCCGTGGATGACGGAATGCAGGAGGTAATGGCGTTCCACGAAGGTCGACGCGCCGCCACGGGCAAGGGAGAGCAGTCATGACCCTGGATTCAATCGCTTTGTGGCTCGGCTACGGTTCCATGTTGGTGGGCGGCTCTCTTTTAGTGCTGATGATGCTGATAGTCGTCGCTGTGGTTCTTAACGCAAAAATCAACCTGCTCGGCAAATACCTGCAGTTCTACTGGGACCTGAAAACCTTGCGCGCGACCATGCGTCAGCTTGAGGCGGAAGGGAAGGTGAGCAAGACGACGGGAGTGAAGCCATGACCAAGCCGGCCAAACCCCGTCCGATGCCTGTCTACCTGGTGCTGCGCCGCCTGGTCGATCCGGCCACCGGCAAAGAGGTGGCAGCGTTCGTGCCGTCCTCCGACGCCGATCGGTCGATCCTTCGCGAGCGTGAATTCAAGATGAACGCGAAGATCCGTGCGGACCTCAAACAGCCGCGCAATCCACGGTTCAATGGTTTGGTCCACGGCCTGGGCCGGGTGCTGAGTCAGAACATCGACCGGTTCTCTGGCAAGCATTCCCATGACGCGATCAAGGCCCTCCAACTGGAGTCGGGTGTGTATTGCGACGAGGAGCTGTTCGACATCCCTGGGCTGGGCCAGCTCACCCGCAAGACACCCCGCAGCCTTTCCTACGACTCGATGGGGGAGGAGACATTCCAAGACTTCTGGCGACAGTGCTGCGCTTACCTGGTGCTGCATGATTGGCCAACGCTCACGGAAGAGCGCCTGACCGAAATGGCCGAATTCGAAGCATTCAAGGAGGTCGCATGACCCATAACTTCAAGCCGGGCGACCTGGCGATGATCGTGAAAAGCTTTCCCGAATGTTCCGAAAACATTGGTCGCTGCGTTGAGGTGGTCGAGGTTGACTGTCCAGTGATGGATAAATTTCCAATTCGGGTCGCGGCAGACAATTTGAAAGGGTTGTGCCAGTTCTCTGGAGAAGTTGAGTCTGTCAATTTTTGCTGGTGCGCGCCTTCTTGCCTGATTCCCCTGCGCGGCGACTTCACCCCAGAGCAGCAGAAAGCCAAGGAGGTGGATCATGTGCACTTGGTTTGAAGTGACGCCGCTCCAAGACAACCCTGCCGAGGCCCACAACGCTGCTGGACTTGCTGATGCAGTCGGCTGCTCAGTTCGGGACCTCCCAACGCTCAGCGATACCGCCATGGAGCCAGGCGAATGTCTGTGCGATCTGGACATCGAGGCATTTGAGTCGAAGTTCGGCTACCGGCATGAAGTTGGTGAAACCTCTTTCGATAATCGTCTGGTCGAGGTTTCGGCATGAAGCGCACACCACTTCAGCGCAAGACCCCGCTCACGTCCGGGGGTCCACGTCGCAAGCGTTGCCCATCGTGCCGGGTGATGTTCACTCCAGCCCGCGCCGCGCAAGCCGTATGCGGAGAGATCGAGTGCGCCATTGCTCACGGGCAGTCGGAGAAGGGCCGAGCGATCGCCGGCAAGGCCCTGGCCGAAGTAGGGCGCCGCGACATCAAGGTTCGCAAGGAGAAGCTGAAGAGCAGGGCGGATCACCTCAAGGACACACAGCAGGCATTCAACGCCTGGGTGCGCGCCCGTGATGCTGAGCTTCCGTGCGTCAGCTGCGGCCGCCACCACCAGGGTAAGTACGACGCAGGCCACTACCGCACCGTGGGGAGCAATCCGGCCTTGCGCTTCGAGCCGATGAACTGCCACCGCCAGTGTTCGCCGTGCAACACCCGGCTCTCCGGAAACATCGTGAACTACCGCATCGAGTTGGTGAAGCGTATCGGCGCCGAGGCTCTCGAGTGGCTGGAAGGCCCTCACGAGGCAAAGAAGTACACCGTGGATGAGTTGAAGGCGATGACCGCCGACTACCGGGCAAAGACCAGAGACCTGAAGAGGGCTGCAGCATGACCTATCGCAACGTTGTTTCAGCAGTAGTTCGAGCCCTTGCGGCCGAGACCATCAGTTCCGCCGGCGGCTGCGACTTTGAGCCGAAGGTGCAATGCGCCAAGCAGAAGGGGGAGATCGTCGGCAAGGAGGCCGCGTTTCTCCAGGACTGCTGGGTGTTCGGCCGACTGCACAAGATGCTGACCCCGGCGCACTGGCGGGCACTGGTGGCGAAGTACTCGACGCATGAGGAACGAAAACACGGTGCGATACTGGAGTTGCTGAACTCTGTGAAAACGCCGGCGCCGAAGCGCTTCCGGGAATGCGCGGTGCTGACCTGGGCCATCCCGCAAGTTGCCGGTGCCGAGGGCAAGCGCTCCGCCGCGGTGCTGCCTGCGGCCTGGTATGACATTGCCAATTGGGACAATGACGGCAAGCCAGAGTCAACTCGTTATCGTTGGCGTTCATCTATACGAAATTCTTTGGATTGCCAGGTGAATGAGGCGCTGATGGCCGCTCAAGAGATCCTTGACGCCGAGGGGCTAATGGAGAAAGTCATGGCATCATAATTTGCTGCGGCAATGAACTGTACAGATGACCTGTAAGACATCAGCTTTGAGATGGGCGGGAGGTGGTAACAGGCTTCCCGCCGACGGTTTTTGATGGACTACATGGGCTCGGTGCCTGGCGTTCTAGCCCTATCACATGCCGCGCTGAAACCACCTTGCGCCAGCCATTTTTCTAATGGTTCCGCTTTCAGGGGTTTTGTTATCAGGTATCCCTGAGCCTCTGAACACCCCCAGAGCGTGATCAGGTCCAGAATGCTTTGGGTTTCGACGCCCTCTGCTACGACTCTATAGCCTAATCCTCTGGCAAGCTCGATGAGTGTCTTAACTAGCCGTTTATCTTTTTCGTTGGTGTTGAGGTTGCTGATTAGTGACTGGTCTAATTTAACCGTACTCACAGGCAGTTGCCTTAGATATGTCCAGTTGCTGTAGCCAGTGCCGAAGTCGTCCACGGAAACTTCAATGCCTAACGCGCGGGCGCGCTCAAGCTGCTCAATAACTGTCTTCGGGTCTGACATGAGCATGCTTTCCGTGAATTCAAGCTCTAAATTTTTCGACAGAAGGGCGCCGTTGTTTATATATTCTGTAATTTTATTTAAGAACTTAGAGTTCTCAAGATCACTGACAGTGACATTCATGGAAATTCGTAATTCAATACCTTTGCCGAGCCACTCCTTGGCTTGGTCAACTACGGCGTCAAGTACCCAGAAGGTAATTGCATGCATCAACGCAGTTTTCTCTGCAAGTGGTATAAATTCTGCGGGACTGATAGGCCCGAGCGTAGGATGATTCCACCGGATCAATGCTTCAACATTTTCACATGCTAGACTAGGTAATGTGACTTTCGGATGAAAAGTTAAGCTCAGCTGATCTTCAGACCGAACTGCATCAGACAGGGAGCTCAATAGGGTAAACGCTCGCTGCTGAGCTGCGTCCAACTCAGGTTGATACATCGCCCAGCCCAAGTTTCGAACCCTTGCGTCATCAGCTGCCCCTACGACTAACCGTAGCCAGTCCCTCTCTTTTGCATCGGCGATTTTCAATACTCCAATACCTGTCTGCATGAGTATTGGGATTCCTTGGCAATCAACCGGCTCGTCAAAATTTGAAAGAATCTTAAGGCAGAGACCTTCCACCGGATGGCCACCTTCTAACAGAAACCCAAAACGCGTTGGACTGATTTTGTACAAGAGAGAATTCTTAGGTAATAAAGACTGAAGTCTACCCTTAACGCTGAGCATTAAATTTTGAGAAAAGCTGTAACCAAGCGCTTTTACTACGTCATTCAAAAATTTTGGAGATATTACGTCCACAGCAAATAGATCGTGCTGAATGCCGCTAGAGCTTGCTAGTCGAATATCTTCTTCCAGTCTGAGTCGGTTGAAAAGTCCGGTTGGCTGATCAATAAAATTACGGGAACGTAAACCCATAATCCGCAAGACAACGAGTTGAGCGAAATAAACGAGCATTGCTGCATCTCGCGTGCTCATTGGTTGTCGAGGTGAAGTATCTATTATGCATAGGCTGCCCAGAGAGAAACCATCACTTGTGAGAAGTGGCGCGCTAGCGTAATAGCGAATGAAGGGCGCGCCGGTGACCATGGGGTTATCTTTGAAGCGCTCATCATTCTGCGCATCCAAAACCTCTAACGCCTTCCTGTCGCGTAGAGAGTGTGCGCAGAACGAAACGTCCCGAGGTGTAGTTTGCTGCTCAATCCCGATCCGTGCCCTGAACCACTGGCGGTGCTTGTCGACAATAGAAATCAGGGCGATGGGAGCATTGAAGTATTCTGAAGTCATTGAAATCATTTTTTCGAAGACTTCATCGTCTTGTTCATTTTGCGGGCAAAGGGCCTCAACGCGTTTTAAGCGTTCTGCTTCGTACTCAGGGAAGTGGGTATTTGCGTCCATGACTAACCTCGTGTATCACGACCATGTGGCTAAACGGTATCAGATCACCGTTAACCCTACGACTTCATTTACTTATTGAGTCAGTAGGTACGACCCATTCATGCGAAGGGAATACGGCAAAATACGGGCGTTTCGCTTCTCGAAAGGACAGAGCGCATTGGATCCGCTCACTCTGCATCTATAAATCACAATGCAGAATCCGAAGAAACGTTGCATTAATTGAGAAAATGAGAGAGTATTTATTCATCGTGCCCATACACTGCATTTCGAACGGTCTTCAGCGTTGAAATCAACCAATGAGTCCGGTCTAAAGGAGGCTCCGCCAAGTACGGGGCCTCTTTCGTTTGGTTTCAGGGAAACCTGGTCAATCTCAAGGCCTCGCCATCGTGCGGGGCCTTTTTCGTTTTCGGCCCCGCCACACCCTTCGCACTTAGTAGGGAGTGCCGCCGGGGCTGACCTATTTCAAACATGCCCCACGGAGTCGAGCGCATGGAGTATCTACAGCGCCTGCTCGACAAGATCGACAGGTTCGAATTGCTGATTGCGGGCCTAGTTGGCGCCGTGATCGCCAGTTGGTGGCACAAGGACGACTTGAACGACTGGCGTGCCTGGATGATCTTCCTGATCACCGGCATGGCCTGCTCGATTTATCTGACGAGCATGGTCAGCACCTATCTGGGAGTGACCGAGCCGAAGATCGTCGCCGGTATCGGCTTTCTGTTGGGTGCATTCGGCGGCTCGCTCCTGGCGGCCATCAATCGAGCCATCAAATCCGCTGACCTCTGGGCGCTTATTCGCCAGCGGTTCGGGGGAGGCAATCCACCATGAATCTTGAACTGATCAACTCCATCGCCTGCGGCCTTATCGCGCTGTGGGCCGCCTGGTGCGTACTGAGCGGTAAGGTGAGGGACGGCATCCTCGGGAAGCTGATCTACTCGACGATCGCCATCACCGGTTTCGTTGTGATGGTACGCAGCCAGAACATCTTCTTCGGCCCAACCACTGCTGGCCTGACGCTGCATGTGTCCCTGGCCCTGGCCGGTGCCCGGCACATCTTCATGGTCACCTATTGGCAACGGGTCAAGGTCTGGCTGTGCCGGACGCTGAACTGCGAGCACTGCCTGCACTGTGACAAGGCGCCAGGTGGTATCGAGCGCCGGACAAAGTAATCCGCGCCACGTTTTCGAATGCGCCAAATCGTGGCGCGCAATCTTGAGGGGTGCAGATGACGACCATTGCCTACAAAGACGGCGTGATCGCCTATGACGGCCGCCAGACCCGGAACGACCGCATCGTTTCCGACAGCGCGGCAAAGTGTCAGGTGGTAGATGGCGTCAGCTTCTTCCTGTCGGGGACTGTATGCGACGAGAAGGCTTTGATCGCTGCCTACTTCGGCACCGCATCGCCAGTTCCTGTTGAGTGCTCAGGTTATGCCGTTGACGGTGGCAAGCTGATGATGATCGGCCACGACGACACGACCGGCATATGGAAACAGGATCTCGACCCGGCGAACCCGGATGCCATGGGCAGTGGGGCGCAGTACGCCCTGGCCGCAATGGATATGGGCGCAAGTGCAGAAGACGCAGTGCGCGCTGCCATGAAGCGAGACATATACACTGGCGGAGCTGTTCGCACGGTGACCATCAAGCAGGACTAAGGATTCCCTATGACAACCAAGCAACCCGACTGGGAGGCGAGGATTAGCCGTATTGAGCCTTTATGCTGGTTGTCATATGATTCATTCAGGAGATGGCATTCCTCCTCATAACCGCCTTTTGGCTGATGATGCCTACGCAAACCCTATGGAGGGTGCGTAGGCTGTCGCCTGTCTTTCCATAGGGATTCTCAGATCTCTTTGGAAGTCTCGAATGTACAAGTCTCTCTTCGCGGTAATCATTGGTGGCAGCTTCGGCTGTGTGCTTCGGTGGGCGCTTGCCTTGAAATTCAATGGTGCGTTTCCAAACATGCCGCTGGGTACGCTCCTCGTTAACCTGATTGGCGGACTCATCATAGGGTGCGCCATGGCCTTCTTTATCAAGATGCCAGATCTCGATCCTGCGTGGCGATTGCTAGTGACCACGGGTTTCTGTGGCGGGCTGACTACTTTTTCAACGTTCTCCGCTGAGATCGTATTCATGCTGCAAGAAGGTAGATTCGGCTGGGCTGCTGCTACGGTGCTCACGCATGTCCTGGGGTCGTTGTTGATGACCTTCATCGGCTTCGGGCTAGTGACGGCGCTGGATTAACCCCTATAGCCGCTAGGCCTGGAAGTCTGCAAGGAGCATTCGATGGAAAGGCCATACCCTCCCTCGTCACTACTTGACCTGTCCGATTTCGGTATCCGCCTGACGCCTGCGCCCGAAGTATGGGAATGGCTCCAAGCCGAGATCCTTGCCGACACAGGCAGCATTCACAACGAAGACCATGCCCACTTACTGGATGCAGACATCCGGGTCATGTGGGCGTCGTCGAGCTTCGAGAAGCAGGGCAGGACAGTCCTGGGCCAGGCTGAGCAGGTAGCGTTCCGCGCTGGTGGTTGGCAGAAAACCCGGATGGAACAACAGATGCGTGACTGGTTCGGCGACGTGCCGGCTTTCATCATCACTCTGGCTGCTGACTACTGTGCCCAGTGCTCCGACCTTGAGTTCTGCGCACTGATCGAACATGAGCTGTATCACCTGGCTCATGCGACCGATAAGTACGGTCAACCAGCATTCACCCAAGACGGTGCACCGAAGATCAAGCTGCAGGGCCACGACGTCGAAGAGTTCGTCGGCGTGGTCCGCCGCTATGGTGCGAGCACTGATGTTCAAGCATTGATGGATGCAGCAAACAGTCCTGCTGAGGTGGGGAAATTGAACATTGCGAGGGCCTGCGGAACCTGTCTGCTCAAGTCGGCCTGATTCCATGACAGGTATTGACGGATGACAACCATATGGCAGTACTACGAAGCGAGGTCAAAGCCTTCATCGTTCAGGCTCTGGCCTGCTTCGATACGCCATCCCAGGTGGTAGCAGCGGTCAAGACAGAATTCGGGATTGAGATCACCCGCCAGCAATGCGAAACGCACGACCCGACAAAGTTTGCCGGGCAGAAGCTCGGCAAGACCTGGGTGGACCTGTTCCACGCTGCTCGCAAGCGATTCCGTGAAGAGACAACCGATATCCCCATTGCCAATCGTGCGTACCGACTTCGCGGCCTTGGGCGGCTGGCCGAGAAGGCCGAGAACATGCGCAACCTGGCGCTGACTGCCCAGCTTTACGAGCAAGCAGCCAAAGAGACGGGTGACGTCTATGTCAATCGCCGCGTTGAGCCGGACAAGTCGCTGGATGAAGAAATCAAACTGCTTGAGATCGAGAAGCGTAAGGCCGAGCTCAAGCTGATAGAGAAGGGCGGCGGCAACTCCAACGCCCAACTGCTGGCCGATCTAATCGCGAGGCTGCCGTCATGATCGCGAACACCGGCAACCTGATGCTTGATCGCCAGCTGTCCCGCTGGTACCCACTGAAGGATCACCCAGTGCAACTCGCCCTGGTGGCGGCGGTGTCGGAAGGAATTCGCTTTCCACTGGTGCCCGCAGGCCGTCGTAGCGGAAAGACTGAGCGGTTCAAGCGTTTCGTGGTGAAGCAGGCGTCGGCTTACACCGGCATGTATTTCGCGGCAGCGCCAACGCATGCCCAGGCGAAGAAAATCTTCTGGGATGACCTCAAGGCTTTCACGCTCTGCTGCATGCACAGTCGCCGGCCGTCAGAGTCCGACCTGATCATCTACCTGGACAACGGTAGCGAGATTCACGTCATCGGCCTGGACAAGCCGCAGCGGATTGAGGGTATCCCCTGGACCGGCGGTGGCATCGACGAATTCGCCGACATCAAGCCGGACGCCTGGGAGGCCAACATTCTCCCGGCGCTGAACACCGTCAACCCAACCATGCCGGATTACCGGGCCTGGTGCTGGTTGCTCGGGGTGCCGGACGGCCTGAACCACTATTACGACCTCTGCATGCAGGCTGAGTCGGGCAATGACCCGAACTTTCGCGTGTTCCACTGGAAGTCGGCCGAGATTCTGCCGGCTGACGTAATGGACGCAATGAAGCGGGCCATGTCGGCCAAGCAGTTCAAGCAGGAATTCGAAGCGTCGTTCGAAACAGCGTCTGGCCGGATCTACGAGGACTACAGCAAGGCGAACACCACGAATGCAGCCATTGAGCCTCATGAGCAGCTGATGTGGATGCACGACCAGAACTTCACGCCGCTCTCGTCCGCGATCGGTGTCCGGCGCAATGACGGCAAAGACCTTTATCTGCTGGATGAGATCGTGCTGATCAGCGCGGTATCGAAGCAGTCAGCCGCTGAGTTCGTGGACAAGTTCAAGGATCACAAGAACAAGCACGTTCTGATTTATGGCGATCCGGCGGGTAAGGCTGGTGAGAAACACGGCCACGCCTCTGACTACACCGACATCGAGGGCGTGCTGAAGGCCAATGGTTGGACGTACACGCGCAAGGTCAAGCCGGCTCATCCGTCCATCAAGGATCGGCAGAACGCAGTCCGGGCGAAGATCCTGACCGCTTCGGGCGAGACCAGCCTGTTCATCAACCCGGTCACCGCTCCCTGGTGCCACAAGGGCCTGAGTACGGTCCAGCTTCAAATGGGCTCGACCTTCCAGGAAGACCAGAAAAACGACTACCAGCACATCACCACGGCGATTGGCTATTGCATCGACGTTGAGTGGCCGTGCATCAAACGCACAGGCGGAACACGCCGAATTGGAGGCTTGGCCTGATGCCAGTGCAATCGACAAACCCCGACTACGACGCGCATATCGCCGAGTGGGAGATGATGGACGACGCGCTCGAGGGTGAGTGCGCCGTGAAGCGCAACGAGCGCAATCTGCCCAAGCCGAGCGGTATGGTTGAGGCTGAAAAGCTGGATGGCGCGGGCAACAAGTACCTCTACGAGAACTACACGAACCGGGCTCAGTACGAACATTGGGTGCGTGACTCGTTGCGTTCGATGATGGGTCTGGTATCCAGACTTATCCCTGAGATCGAACTACCCGCAGGCCTGAAAGGGCTGGAGGACAACGCCACATCTGATGGCTTCGGCCTGAAACAGCTGTTCTTCCGCATGGTGCGCCAGGCCATTTCCCACGGCCGGGTGCCGCTGGTGGTGAACATCGACGAGAGCGGTGAACCGTATTTCTCAACGTACGCCACCCGCAACGCCATCAACTGGGACACGGCCGATCAAGGTGGGCGGCAGGATCTGGTCCTCTCGGTGTTCCGCGAGTTTCGCAAGAAGGGCGGCGACCGCTACAGCCATGACTGCGACACGGTGTTCCGTGAGTTCTTCATGAAGGGCGACGTTTGCTACACAGCGGTGCGCAACGAGGGCGGGGGACTGGTCGAGGACGAAAGACCGCTTGGCACCACCGGGACCGACAACCGCCTGGTGAAAGGCCTGCCATACCTGCCCGTGATCTACTGCGGTTCGACCGACAACTCGCCGGACGTCGACGAGGTACCGTTGCTGACCATGGCACGGGCCGCGCTGAAGTCCTACCAGTTGAGCGCTGACTACTTCACGTCGTTGCACTACACCAGCCATCCACAGCCGTGGGTTGCAGGGATGGATGACGTGGAGCTGAGCGTCACCGGCCCATCCGCTGCTTGGGATCTTGGTCCGACGGGCTCCTGCGGCTACCTTGAGTTTCAGGGCGCCGGCATCGAAGCTGTCCGCAAGGCAATGGATGACCAAAAGAACGCCGCGCTTGAAGCCGGCGCCAAGGTCATGGATGTGGCCGGCACCGAGTCGGGTGAGGCGCGCAAAACACGCCAGAACGATCAGCACGCCACGCTGCACAGCATCGTCATCACTGTGGCCGAGGCGGTGGAGCAGGGCCTGCGGTACGCCGCCGAGTGGAAGGGCTACGACCCCAAGCAGGTCAAGTTCAAGGTGAACCCTGAGTTCGTGACCCCAGTGGTCGACGCTCAGGTGCTCGCCGAGCTGCTCAAGGGTGTGATGGCCGGCACGATCAGCGCTGACACCTACTGGCAGTACCTCACCACCGGCAAGCTGCCGGAGCGCCCATACGAAGACGAAGCCGAACTGATCAGCGATGAGCGCGAGTCGGCCGGCATCAACCTGGACAAAGACGATGCCATCGACAAATCTGGTGCAGGCGGACAGCCAACTGCTGGAGCAGACGACGCGCCATAGCGTCATGCTGGAGCGACTTAAGGCCGGCGAGGTAAAAAAGTTCGAGAAGTACCTGCGCCAGATCGACAAGCTGGTGCGGGAGCAACTGACCCGCAAGGAGCTGACCACCTACAGCCGGGACCGCCTTGAGCTGTTCCTGGCTCGAGTGGACGGCAAGTTGCTGGACATCTACAAGGCCTACGGCGACCTGGTGCAGGCCGATCTGGTCGACATCGCGCTGTATGAGTCGAGCTTTGAGGCCAAAAGCCTGAGCAATGCGCTCTCAATTGACGCAGTTGTGCCGACCAACACGGTGATCCGTGCGGCGGTGTTCTCCTATCCGCTTCAGGTAAAGGGCATCGACGGCGGCAAGCTGCTGAAGAGCTTCGTCAGCGGCTGGACGCGGACCGAGACGATGCGCGTCACGAACACCATCCGGCTCGGCTTCGGCCAGGGCCAGACCAACGCCCAGATCATCCAGGCGATTCGCGGCACCGCGGCGCAGAACTTCACTGACGGCGTCCTGGCGGTGAGCAACCGCAATGCTGCCGCCGTGGTGCAGACGGCAATCCAGCACGTGGCTACCACGGCGCGAATGGAGACGCTGAAGGCCAACAGTGACGTGGTTCTGGGCTACCGCTGGGTGTCGACGCTCGACCGCAAGACCTCTCAGCAGTGCAAGGGCCTGGATGGGATGCGTTTCGACCTGGGTAAAGGCCCGCTGCCGCCGGCGCATATCAACTGCCGATCAACTACGGTGCCCACCACCAGGCTTTCGGAGATGTTCGCCAAGGACGCCACGCGCGCTTCGGTGGGCGATAACGGCGGGGCCCAGGTCGACGCCGGCCTGAATTATTACGAGTGGCTGGCAACGCAACCGGCGAGCTTCCAAGACCATGCTCTTGGGCCGGTCCGCGGCAAGTTGTTCCGCGATGGCGGGCTGACGCCGGAGAAGTTTGCCAAGCTGCAGCTCGACAAGTCGTTCAAGCCGCTGACCCTGGCGCAACTGAAGGATGCAGAGCCTGACATGTTCACCCGAGCAGGCGTTACACTCGGCGCTCAACCAGGTTGAGATAGCACATGCAGATCATTGTTGAGGATGGGAAGGGCAGGCCAGACGCGAATAGCTTCGTGCCGCTGGAGAAGCTGACCTTCTACCGCGACTACTACGGGTTCCGGATACCTGAAGCAGAGGCTGAGCAGGTCGAACTGCTGCTGCGCTCTGCGGCCGACATCAACGGTCGCCAGTGGAAAGGGCGCAAAGCCAATCCTGAACAGGCAATGGCCTGGCCCCGACGTGACTGCAAGATCGAATACCAGACATTGTCTGAGACGTTCGTGCCCTTTGAGCTTGAATGGGGTCAGGTACGGCTGGTGATCGAGCTGTATGCAGCAGAGCAGGGCTTTCAGATCGAAGAGCCAACCCACTGTACCGAACCAAACGGGCGGCGGACTCGATTGAATCGAGATACGCCAGGCCTGCGTATGCGACCGCCGCCATATGCGCCGAGCAGGACGCAGTTCGCCGATTACCTGGTCATGCGCGGGCTTTCGATAGTCCGATAAACCACAGAATTCACACCAAGCCGCCCAATGGGCGGCTTTTTTATGCCCGTCAGGCGGGCCAACCAAGTCCCCAGGGGATACCCATGCCATTTGAATTTGACCCGGCCGCCGCTGGCCTCACCCTCGACGCAACTCAGACCGCAGCCCTTCAGGAGGCGCTAGGCGGAAAGGTTCAGGAGTATCTGGACAAGGAAGTAACCGGCCTCAAGTCCAAGAACCAGGAGTTGCTGGGCTCGAACCGGACCATCAAAACCGAACTGGACAAGCTGAAGGGGCAGTTCGAAGGCCTGGACATCCAAGCGGTCAAGGGGCTGCTTGCGAAGGTTGGTCAGGACGAAGAAACCAAGCTAATCGCTGAAGGCAAGCTGGACGAGGTGATCACCCGCCGCACCGAGCGCCTGCGCAGTGACTACGACACCAAGCTGAGCGCCGAGAAGACCCGCGCCGACAAGGCCGAGCAATTCGCCGCCAAGTACAGCGACAAAGTGCTGGCCGATTCCATCCGCGCTGCTGCCATCAAGGCCGGCGCGCTCCCCGAGGCTGCCGAGGACATCATCCTGCGCGCCCGGGGCACTTTCAAACTCAGTGAAGACGGTGAGGCGATTGCCACCGACCGTGACGGCGAGGTCGTTTACGGGAAGGACGGGAAGACCCCGCTGTCGCCGCTCGAATGGGCGGAATCTCTGCGTGAAACAGCAACACACCTGTGGCCAAGGGCTCAGGGTGCCGGGCAGACCGGCGACAACGGTGGCAAGGCCACGAAAAAGTGGGGTGAGTACACGGAAACCGAACGCGCTGCGATCGCCCGTGACAACCCAGAGCTCTTCAAGAAAATCCAGGCCACCAAAGGAACCTAATCCATGGCAACTACCCAACTGACCGACATCTTCGTCGGTGACTACTACGCCTCGCTGGCGCCGGTTAACAGCCCGGAAAAGACCGCTGTTTATGAGTCGGGCATCGTGACTCGCTCCCCTGTGCTGGACGCGATTGCCTCCGGCAGCCAGGGTACCGCCGAGATCAGCTACTGGCAGGATCTGAACGCTGATGAAGCCCCGAACATCAGCAACGACGACCCGAACGACCAGGGTGAAGTCGGCAAAGTCACTCAGGACAGCATGCGTGCCCGCGTCCTGTACCTCAACAAAGGTTACGGCGTAACCGACCTGACCGCCGAACTGGCAAACACCGAGCCTCAGCAGCAGATCCGCAACCGCTTCGGCACCTACTGGACCCGGCAGTGGCAGCGTTACACCCTGGGCGCGGCTCGCGGCATCATCGCCTCGAACATCGCGAACAACGGCGGTGACATGGTCATCGACGCGGGCGCAACCATCAGCGCGAACGCCTTCCAGGACGCTGCGTTCACCGCCGGTGATGCGGCCGACCAGTTCGGAGCGATCGGCGTGCACTCCGTGGTGATGAACCAGATGGTCAAGCAGGACCTCATCGAGTACCTGCGCGACTCCGACGGCAAGATCATCCTGGCCACCTACCTCGGCAAGCCAGTCTTCATGGACGACGCGCTGGTATATGGCGCGGGCAAGTACCTGTCCGTGTTCTTCGGCCAGGGCGCTTTCGGCTACGGCGAAGGAACTCCCAAGGTGCCGGTAGAGCTGGAGCGTAAGCCAGGCGGCGGTAACGGCGGTGGTGCCGAGGTGCTGTGGGAGCGGAAGACCTACATCCTCCAGCCCGCCGGCTTCAGTTGGAAGGGCTCCGAGGCTCAGAACCTTAGCCCGACCGCGACTCAGTACGCCGCCGCTGGGAACTGGCAGCGTGTGTTCAGCCGCAAGCAGGTCCCGTTCGCCGCTGTGATCAGCGGTACCACCACGCCGTAATCCGGCCCACACAGCCTGGCGCCCTTATGGCGCCGGGATGCTTTTGAGGTGACTCATGAAAGTGATCTACACGGACAAGCCGGGCAAAGAGCGCGGCGTGTGCTACCGCCTGCTGAGCGAATTCTTCGGTGTCATCGGTTCCGCCACTGAGGTGGTCGTCGATGGCGATGCGCCGGATATCTTCGATGCTTACCAGGCCGTCGGCATCAAGGTTTCCGACGGCAAGGAGCAGGAAGCACCTGAAACCGACCCTCTCAAAATGAAGGTCCCCGAGCTGAAAGAGTGGCTGACCGCCAAAGGCATTGCCTTCGACGCGACTGCCAAGAAAGAAGACCTGCAGGCCCTGGTGCCAGCGGAATAAGGACAAGCACATGACCGACTTCATCACCGTTGCCGATGTTGACACCCAGCTCGGTCCTGACTGGGCCGGCACCGGTGATCCGGTCCTTGCTGTGGCCATGGCCAATGCCTGGCTCACAGCCAAGATTAAGCGGGCTGTTCCTGTTCAGGTTCCGGCCGAGATCAAAACAGCCGGCGCCCAGGTTGCCAAAGAGGCAGCGGCGGGCAAGCTGTTCACAGCAACGCAGAAGGAAGTGCAGAGCAAGACGGTCTCGGCTCAGTCCGGCACATCGGTGAGCAAAACCTACGTGGCGGGCTCTACTGATCAGTCGGCGGGCGTCAACTTCGCCCTGGCCCTACTAGAGCCGTGGATCAAGCGCTCCGGCGTGATGATGCTGAAGAGGGTCTGACCGTGGGCATGCGTGAAGATATCCAGGCCGAACTGGCCGAAGCGTTCAACGATCCTGATGGCTTGGCCGACGCAATCAAGCCGGTCACAGGCGTGCGCAAGGTGGCGGGCGAGTATGACCCCGACCTGGGTGGCGAGACGCCTGAGACCACTGTGACTTATACCGGCCGCGGCGTCCTGAGTAGCTACCTGTCCAAGGAAATCGATGGCTCCCTCATCCAGACCACCGACAAGAAGCTGCTGGTGCTGCAAAACGAGCTATTCGTGTCGGAGGCCGGTGTTCCGACGGCGATACCGGCCGCTCCGGCCATTGGCGATATCGTCAACGGGTTGCGGGTGATGAACTTGTCCGCCGACCCGGCTGATGCGACGTGGACGGCGCAACTGAGGAAATGACATGGCGACTCAATCCGGCAGCTTCGCCCTGAGCCTGGCCGAGTTCGCCGCCCAGACTAGCGAAGCCATCGATGCCAGCGTGCGTGAAATCATCATCGAGGTCGGAAGCAGCCTGATCCACATGTCTCCCGTGGGTAACCCGGAGATCTGGGCGCAGAACGCAGTGGCCACCCAGTACAACAAGGCCGTCGACGATCACAACAGCGCGCTGCGCAGTGATCCGGCCAACCTCACGAAGGGTGGCAGGCTGAAGAAGGGCCGCAAGCTCAACGACGGCATGGACCTCAAGGCGCCAGAAGGCTACGTCGGAGGCCGCTTCCGTGCGAACTGGCACATCTCGCTGGGCGTGGTCGAGAACGTCACCTTTGACGAGGTAGACCCGAGCGGCGTCGAGACTACCGCGGCGCTGGTCGCAGCGATGAGCGATTTCACCGCCGGACAGATGGCTTACATCATCAACAACTTGCCCTACGCGATTCCGCTGGAGTTCGGCCATTCCACTCAGGCCCCCGGCGGCATGGTCCGGGTAACTGTGGCTCGCTTTCAGCAGATCGTGCTGGAGGCCATCAGGAACAACCAGGTATGAGTCACGCAATCATCGCCTCGATCTACGAGGCAAAGCTCATCGCCTGGAACGCTGTCAGGTCGGAGAAGCTGAAGATCGTCTTCGAGAACACGGCCTACACGCCGGCGGCGGGCGAGACCTACTTGCGAGCCTTCGCTATCCCGGGCGACACCGTGAGCAACACGCTCGGCGGTGATCACCGGCTGTTCACCGGCGTGTTCCAAGTGAGCATCATCGCGCCTGCGGGCACCGGTAAGACCAAGACGAACCCTATAGCAGCTGAACTGACCGATCTGTTCCCGCTATACGCCAGGGACACGAAGGGCTCCGTCACCGTGGTGACGATGTCGCCGGTCGACCAGGGCCCCGGTATCACCGGTGATTCCACCTACACCATCCCGGTCTCGTTCTTGTACCGAGCCGACACGAACTGATCCCGCCCATTGGGCAAACCCACGAACCCGCCACTGAGCGGGTTTTTTCACATCTGCAAAGAGGAAATACCCATGGGCTACAAAATTCCGGACGGCGGCACCTTCCAGCACGGTGCCACCTATGGCCCGGACATCCCGTTTTCGGCACTGAGCAACGCGGCTGAGGCCGTGGCCACTGTGACTGGCGGCACACTGTCGGCTGGCGACATCGTGATCGTCACATCCGGCTGGACTCGCCTGGGTAATCGGGTTGTGCGTGTGAAAGCTGCCACTGCCACCGCCATCACCCTCGAAGGCATCGACACCACCGATGTGCAGGTCTACCCGGCCGGCTCCGGCATCGGTTCGCTGAAGAAGGTGCTGACCTGGGTACAGATTCCGCAAATCACTGACGTGGCTTTCGCCGGCGGCACCCAGAACTATCTGGACGTGGTGTTCCTGGAAGACAAGCAGGGCCGCCAGATGCCAACCGACAAAGCGGCGGCCAGCTTGGCGCTGACCATTGCGGATGACCCGGGCCAGGCATTCAACGCCATCCTGCGTGCAGCGGATGCCAGCCAGACCATTCAGGCTGCGCGCCTAAACCTGCCGGGCAACGACACGCTGTTCTACGGCGCCTTCACCTCCTTCTCCAATCAGCCGACCGTGTCCCGCAGCAACTTGCTGACCCGCACCGTCAACCTGGCGCTGCAGGGCGAACCGACCCGTTATCTGACTGCGGTGGCGTAACCCATGGCAAAGATCAGAATTGCCCAAAACCCGACGTTCAAGGCCTTCGTGTCGATCCCTATCGTTGGGGGGGAACCCGAGAAGATCGAGTTCACCTTTAAGTATCGGGATCGCCCGGGGCTTGCCGCTCTGTTTGATGAGTGGAACCTGAAGCGCGATGAAGCTCGGACCTCCCTGGGTGAAAGCCCAACGCTTTCCGAAATCGTTGCCGCTGACACTGAGCAGCAGTCGCAGCAGATCAAGGACTTGGTGGTCGGCTGGGGCTTCGATGACAAGTTCGACGACAAGAGCATTCGAGCGCTGGTGACGTCCTGCCAGGGCGCCGCTGAGGCGGTCGTGAATGCCTACCAGAGCGCATTCAATCAGGCCCGCTTGGGAAACTGACGGACGCTGCCCGCGCACTCTACGCGCCGGCGGCACCGGCTGAACTGATGGGCCTGTTCGGGCTTTCCCCGGGCGACCTCGAAGAGGTAACCGAGGTATGGCCCTGCAACTGGCCGGCGTTCTTCCTGTTCAACCGGATGTCGACTCAGTGGCGGGCGGGCGCCGGTGGCGCGATCGGTCTCGACTACACCTGCATCCGCGACGTGGCCGGGTTCCTCGGCATCAAGAAAAAGAAACTCGCTGAAATCTTCCCTGACCTTCAGGTGCTGGAAGGCGAAGCCCTGCGCGTCATGGCGGAGGAAAGGGAAAACAGCCCGTAACCACGGGCACTTATTCAAGGTGAGTCGATGAACATTGCAGAACTCGGCGTCAAGATCGACTCGGCCGATGCAATCCAGGCGAAAACGAGTCTGGATGAAATGGCGAAGGCCGGCGGCCGGGCCGAGCAATCCGCTGCCAGCCTGATGAATGAAATGCAGGCACTGGAGAAATCACTTTCCTCCAGCGCCAAGACCACGCAGGACCTGGCAAAGCAGCGTGATGCCCTGGCGAAGCTGACCAAGACCGGCGCCTATGGCGAGGCCGAGGCAGCGAAGATCTCGGCGCAGCTCGACAAGCAGCAGGTAGCCCTGGCCAAGTCCGCCATGGACGAGCAAAAGGCCCTGAATAGCCTTCTGGGTGCTATCGACCCGGCCCGTGCTGCACTGGCGAAGCTAGATACGCAGGTCGAGCAACTGGGCAAACACCTGGACGCCGGCCGCATCAGCCAGGATCAGTACAACACTGCCCTGGGTAAGATCGACAAGGACTACGCCAAACTCGAAAAGACCACCACGGGCTTCGACAAGCTGCGCCTCGGCACCCGCCAGGCGCAGGAAAACGTCGTGCAGCTGCGTAATGCTCTTTCCTCGGGTGACTGGGGCAGCGGCGTGCGTGCTGTTGCTCAGTTGGGCGCCGGGGCTGGGGCAGGCGCTGCCGGGCTGCTTGCCATTCTGGGGCCTCTGGCCCTGGTCACCACAGCCGTAGGCGGCTTGGCCGTTGGCTATTACAAAGGTAGCGAGGAGCAGGACAAATTCCGTGAGTCGCTGGTAACCACTGGCAATGCCGCTGGCACAACCTCGTCATCGCTTGCTGCCATGGCGAAGCAGGTCAGCACAACCATTGGCACTACTGGATCGGCAGCGGCGGTTCTGGCGCAGTTGGCGGGCTCCGGTAAGATCGTCAGCAGTAGCTTCGAGCAGATTGCTATTGCAGCCCTCTCGTTCGAGAAAGCCACCGGCAAAGCGGCATCTGAAACCGTTCAGGAATTTACTAAGCTGGCTGATGACCCGGTAAAGTCGGTCGTTGCGCTCAATGACAAGTACAACTTCCTCACAGCCTCTGTGTACACCCAGATTCGGGCCTTGCAGGAGCAGGGCGACACCCTGGGTGCTCAGCAGTTAGCAGAGAGCTCCTATGCTGATGCTCTGATTCTTCGTGCCGACACCATAACCAATAATTTGGGCACGGTCGAAAGCGCATGGAATGCAGTTAAGGGGGCCGCCAAAGGTGCCTGGGACGCAGTGCTCGATATCGGGCGCGAAGATACCTTCGACGAGAAGTTCGAAAAGCTCGCCGACCGCCTGAATACGCTACGTAACGCTAAATCTAACCCGATGATCCTGGGCGACAACCCGGACATGATGATGCTCAGTGGCGGCGAAGCCGGAGCACAGAGCGACATCACCTCCTTGTTGCAGAAGGAAGTGGATGATCAGGCGAAGGCCCGGCGTGAAATGTTCCAGGCGCAGGATATTCGTGAGGGCACGAAGGCCTACGAAACCCTGCAAAACAATCTCGACGCCACGGCATCAAAGTCCACGAAGCTGACGAAAGCGCTTGAGGAAAATCAAAGGCGTATCGCTTCTGCGCGACAGGCAGGCTACACGTTCACCGCCGCAGAGGAAGCGGCTTTAGAAAAACAGACCCGCGACAAGTTCAAAGACCCAAAAGCTGCTGCCAATCAGGTCGACCTGACCGGTTTCAACAACGCCAAGAACAACCTCTCCGATATAGTCAATGAATACCGGAACGCCCAGAAGGAACTGGAGGCCCAGCAGAAAGCCGGCGTGGTATCGCTATCGGACTATGCGAAGCAGCGTTCGGCACTGATCAATCAGGAAAAGGACGATGTCACCGCGGCGTACCAGGCCGAGATTGATGCACTGGAAGCGGCCAAGGCCAAGAAAGGCACGACGGTGGCCCAGAGCATCCAGCTCGACCAGAAGATCGCTGACGCGCGCGCAGGGATGGTCAAGGCGCAGAAGGAGGCCGACAGCCAACTTGAGGTGTTGGCCACCAACGAGACCGGGCGTCTGGCCAAGCAGGAGCGGTCAATCACCACCTACGTACAGGCCCTGGCTCAGCAGCAACGAGCCTTGGAGCTTGCCGGCCAACGTGCAGTACTCGGCGTTGGCCAGGGGGACCGCCAGAACGCACTCAACGGCGAACTGAACAGCCAGCAAGACCGGTTTGCTCAGCAGTCGCTGGAGTTGGCCAACCAGAAATCCGATCCGTCGCGCAACATGTCGGAGGAGGAATTCAAGCGAAAATCCCAGGCGCTCGCAGATGCGAACAAGGCCGCCACTGACCAGATCCGGCAGAACTATGCGGATGTGGAGAACGCCCAGGGCGACTGGACGAAGGGCGCGACGTCGGCCTGGGCCAACTACCTGGATTCGGCGAAGAACATTGCCGGCCAGACCAAAAGCCTGTTCGGCAATGCCTTCAGCAGCATGGAGGACGCGGCCGTCAACTTCGCCATGACCGGCAAGGCATCGTTTTCGGACTTCGCCAAGTCGGTCCTTGCGGATATGGCGCGCATTGCTACCCGCCAGGCGAGTTCGGCATTGCTGAGCAGCTTGGTTGGCGCAACGGCCAGCTACTTTGGTGGCGGCGCCGGGAACGGCCTAGCTGCCGGGTCTGCCGGTGCCGCGTCGTCAAATCTAGGCGCTTCAGCGGGTGGCTACTCAGGCTCGTATTTTCCGCAAGCCAAGGGCGGCGCCTGGTCGGGCGGTGTGCAGATGTTCGCCGACGGCGGCGCCTTCACCAACTCAATCGTCAGCAAGCCTACGGCGTTCGGTATGGCCAACGGCAAAACCGGGGTCATGGGCGAGGCGGGCGACGAGGCAATCATGCCGCTCACTCGTACAGCCAACGGCAAGCTGGGTGTAATGGCCATGGGCGCCGGCGGGGCAGGTGCAACACAGATCAATGTCGAGGTGCATATCGACGGTGACGGTAACGCATCGTCCTCGGCTGATACCCCCGGCTACGACCTGTTTGGCAAAGAACTGGCTGCGTTCGTCGAGCAGAAATATCAGCAGCTGCGTAACAAAGACATGGGCCAGGGTGGTGTGATCAATAAAGCAATTAAGGGGCGCTGATGGCAATCGAACGATTTACCTGGGCGACGGAGAAGGGCGCGGAGGGTGATATCACTCAGCGCGTCCGCTCGAAGCAATTCGGTGACGGCTACGAGCAGTCGACGGAGGACGGGATCAACAACAAATCCCAGTCCTGGCCCGTCACCTTCACCGGCATGAAGTCCCGGATCAAGGACATCATGGACTTCATCGACCGGCACAAGGGTGCAAAGGGCTTCCTCTGGGAGCCGCCCCTTGGCGAACTGGGCCTCTACAAGTGCAACGGCTACAAGCCAGTGCACCGCGGCGGCCAGGTCTACGCCATCACCGCGACCTTCGAACAAACCTTTCACCCCTGAGATAACCACCCATGGCACTGATCACGGACATCCAGAAACTGGAGCCCGGCGCCGAAATTCGTCTGTTCGAAATTGACGGGACCGAGTACGGCGCCGATTACCTTCGCTTCCACGGTCACGCCATCCCGCACACGCCTGAGGAGCTGCTGGCCTACGAGCATTCGGAGGAGGACCTGCCGGCCAAGTCAATTTGGTGGCAGGGCGCTGAGTACGCGGCGTGGCCGGTGCAGATTGAGGGCATTGGCTCCAACAGCGATGGCACGGCCACCAGGCCGACGTTCGCAGCTGGCAACATCAATGGGCGTGTCACGGCGTTGTGCCTGGCCTTCGAGGACATGCTGAAGTTCAAGCTGACTGTTCGCGAGACCCTGGCTCAGTACTTGGACGCCGCGAACTTTCCCGAAGGCAACCCGACTGCTGACCCGACTCAGGAAGGGCTGGAGATCTGGTACATCGACCAGAAAACCAGCGAGGACGGTGAAGCGGTGGTCTGGGAGTTGTCGTCTCCGGGCGAGATCGATAACCACGGTCTGCCCGGGCGCCAGATGACTACGTTTTGCCATTGGGCCATGACCAACGGCTATCGCGGACCAGACTGCGGCTACACCGGCGCTGCCATGTTCGACGACGAGGACAACCCCACGAATGACCCGGCCAAGGATCAGTGCAAGGGTTGCCTGTCGTCCTGCAAATTGCGCTTCGGCGAAAACAACGAACTTTCCTTCGGCGGGTTCCCCGCCGTTTCCCTGATTGCCCGGAGCTGATCATGCGCAAGCACATCATTGCCGCGATCCAGGCGCACGCGGCGGCCCAGTTCCCGAAAGAATGTTGCGGCCTGCTGCTGGCCATCGGTCGAAAGCAGAAGTACTACCCGTGCCGGAACATCGCCACGGAGCCGAACGAAGAGTTTCGGCTTGATCCCGAAGACTACGCCGCGGCGGAAGACCTGGGCGAGGTGATCGGCATTGTCCATTCACACCCTGACGCAACCAGCAGACCTTCACCTCATGACCTGGCCATGTGCGAAGCCACGGCTTTGCCCTGGCACATTCTCAGCTGGCCCGAGGGCGACCTGCGCACGATCACGCCAACGGGTAGCACGCCGCTGCTCAGGCGCCCGTTCGTTCACGGCGCATGGGACTGCTGGCAGGTCTGCGCTGATTGGTATCGACGCGAGTGGGGGCTTGAGTTTGACGCCTTCCAGCGCACTGATGGCTGGTGGGAGAGTGCGGAGAACGCGAGCCTGTACGAGCAGCACTACGAGGCTGCCGGATTCGTGCGAGTCGACCGGCCGCAGCGCGGCGATCTGATCGTCATGCACGTAGGGCGGACGGTTCACCCGAACCATGCCGGGATCTACCTGGGCACTGATCCAGCTCTACCTGGTGAAGAGTCTGGCGCCTTCGGGCCTGGCCCATTTCTTCTTCACCACCTGTACGGCAGGCCGTCCGAGATTATCGTTTTCGGCGGCCCGTGGCATGACCGAACGCGCCTGATGCTCAGGCACACAGATGCAAAACAGATAACCTGACGCGGCATGGCCGCAGGAGAAACCATGGATAAGCCTTTTGCCATTGTCGACGGAAAGCTCTACATCAACGAAGCCCTGATCGGAGATAGCACGATCGGGATGGTCAAAGTTACCGATGAACGCATTCAGGTGCTGTCTCAGTCGGTGTCGAGCTTGAGTGCTCAGGTGTCCAGCGAAGCGGCTGCGAGAGCCAATGGCGACACGGCACTCGCAGCGCGTATTGATTCGCTTCAGGCTTCGATCAAACCTGATGCGTGAGATGCTTGGCCGCCTCTAGACCAAGCTTCGTAATCTCCTTGAGCGAGAACTCGTCGACCGGCTTGCCTTCAAGTTTTACGTTGACGATTACCGCACAGCCGTCCGCGTCCCCCAGATGTAACTGGGCAGTTGGTGGGGTGTTGTGACGGGACAGAGCCAGGTTGTTGAGTATTAGAGCCACATTGACCTCCAGGTCATAAACGCGCCGATATTGGCGCAATCCCAGTCCTTGGGCTTGCAGGCGAAGGACTGGGGAAATCCTTTGATTTGGTGAGGGCTAACTCAAGCCTTCGTGTGGAAGGAGCGTGATATCTATTTGCTCCAGATACCCGTCTTCACCTCGCGTTATCACTAGCGGCATTCCGGGGATGAGAGTTTGTGTTACCACCCAACCGCCGGAAAACGTGTATTTCACCTCAACGGGGGGTGGGCGCCCCTCGGAAGTTGATAATCATCTGCTTGCCAACTTCCGTTTTTCTCAGCGTTTCTGTGAACTGCTCGGATAATTCTGCGTTGCGCTTCATGCGTGCCTCCAGAATGAGGCACAAAGCTACTACGCCAAGACTCACCCCAGTTACTGGCATTCCATCCACACTGGATGCCTGGACAGCTTGGAGAAATTCGTCCTTATGGTGGCGCAGTGCTACAGTGCGCTCCAAATCATAGGAGTTTGAAGATGGTGCGCACGGTAGCTATTTTGATGGGATTCGCTTTTTTGGCTGGCTGCGCCAATACGCAGGAAGTTGACGCTTGGAGGGCGGAGGCCCTGCGGACTACTCCTGTGTGTACGAGTGACAACCAGTGCCAGGTAATGTGGTCCGCCGCGCGGGGCTGGGTGCTGAGTCATGCAGGGACGAAGATTCAAAACTATGGCAGTGACTACTTCGATACCTATAACCCGATACCGAATAGCCCCGCTTTGGCCGCACAAATCTCCAAAGATGCGCTGGGCTCCGGAAAGCACAAAATCACTGCCAAGCTGTGGTGTGACAATATGTTTGGCTGCCAGCCAAATGCATGGCAGGCTCTTTTGGATTTCAATCGCACGGTAAATTTAGCCGGTACCGGACAATGATTTAAACGAGGGAACGACATGCGGATTTTGATAGCTGCAATGGCTATAATCTTGCTCCACTCAAGACATACCATGTAAGCCAGTATCGCTGACTGACAGTCGACGGAAACCGCCTCAAGCGAATCCTATATCAATATAAAATTGAAGCCTCAGCCTACGAGGGCCGGTAACTTTCACTGGAGTTGTAACGTGCGCCCTCTAGTCCAATGCCCCCCTGAAACTTTTGAGAATATTCGATACGTTTTGACTGATATGGATGAGACGCTGACTTACCAGGGTCGGCTGGCTGCTCGTACCTACACTGCGCTGGAACGCTTGCAAACTGCCGGCATTCGCGTGATCCCAGTCACCGCCGCGCCTGCTGGTTGGTGTGATCAGATGGCTCGCATGTGGCCCGTTGATGGAGTCATTGGCGAAAACGGAGCCCTGTTCTTTAGCCGAAGCGCTGACACCCATCGTTTACGTCGGGACTACTGGCATCAAGGCGAGGCTGTCGAAGATAGTCTTCGCAAGCGCGAGCTGCTGATTGAAATGGTGACCCAGCAGTTGCCCTGGGCTCGTTTAGCCGCTGACCAAGGGTTTCGGCAAGCCAGTGTTGCTTGGGAAATTCCGTCTGAAATTGATCGTAGAGACTCTTTGATAGAAATATTCCGTACGGTCGGTGCGGAGTACACATTCAACAATTTATGGGCGCTTGCGTGGTTTGGTCGGTATGACAAGCTGGTCATGGCTAAACACGTTCTCAGCGCAATCTATGGCTTGTTGCCAGGCGAAGATGTGGCTCAAGTCTTCTACAGCGGAGACTCTCTCAATGATGGGCCGATGTTTGGATACTTCCGCCATACTTTGGGGGTCAGCACTATCCGAGATTGTGTCGAGCAAATGTCTGATTTGCCTGCTTGGATTAGTGAGGGAGCTGGTGGAAGTGGTTTCGTAGAAGCCGTAGATGTGATTCTTGCTTGCCAGACAAGGCGTTGATCCTGCGACGAACTTCATGCATCTCCCCCTCAGTGCTACAGTCTCGCCACGTCTTAACGAGGGAACGACATGCGGATTTTGATAGCGGCGGTAGCGGTGGCGATGCTGGCGGGGTGTGCCTCTACGGCAATTTCAGTGCGCGACGCAAAGCCGGTACCGGCGGATGAGATTTATGCCTTCCAGTCCAAGCCATCTGGCGAAAGTGGGAAAATTACGGTTGTGCGCGACTCCGGCGCCGTCGGTTCGGGCTGCGATATCGTCGTCTATGTAGATGGGCGCAAGGCTGCGAAAATTGGTACTGGTCAGCGCGCTACCTTTTACCTTCCGCCGGGATCGCCAAATCTCGGCGCTGGCCTGGCAGGATCTGGCCTATGTGCTGGAGCGGCGATCCGTACGATTGCGGCGACGGTGCAGCCTGGGAAGGAAAGCCTGTACAGGATCAGCGGTGATATAGGTGGCTTCTACATCGGCCCCTATGTCGACTACAACTGAACCAAGAAATCCACGAAACCGCCTACGGGCGGTTTTTTATTGTCCGGAGAAAGTGATGCAGGCATCAGCGATCAACTATCAACCCATGACCACGATTCGTTTACATGGGCAGTTACGCCAGTTTGGGAAATCGTTCAGGCTGTCGGTGAAGTCGCCGGCAGAGGCCATTAAGGCGCTTTGCGTCCAGATTCCTGGGTTCGAACGGTTTCTGTCTAACGCCAAGTCTCGCGGGCTTGAGTTCGCGGTGTTTCGCGACAAGCGCAACATCGGTGAAAAGGAGCTGAACTACAGCGGAGCCGGCGACATTCGTATCGCGCCCGTGGTGGTGGGAAGCAAGCGTGGCGGCATCCTCCAGACCATCGTTGGCGCGATACTGATCGTAGTCGGCGTCATCTTTTCCGCGACCCCCTTCGGCACGCCGCTTATTGGCGCCGGCATCGGCCTTGTCGCCGGCGGCGTTATCCAGATGCTCAGCCCCCAGGCCGGCGGCCTGAAGACCAGCGCCGCGCCGGAGAACACACCCGGCTACGCCTTCGGCAGCGCCAAGAACACTACGGCATCCGGTAACCCGGTACCGCTCTGCATTGGCGAGCGCCGCTGGGGCGGCGCAATTATCAGTGCCGCGATTTACGCCGAAGATCAGATGTAAAGACCACCCGCAGCACCAATGCCGGCCATGAGCCGGTTTTTTATTGTCCGGAGGAAAGTATGGGCGCAGCACGCAAGATTGATATCCACGGCGCCAAGGGCGGCGAAGAGAAGCCAAAAACGCCAACGGAAGCCCCGGACAGTCTGCGCTCGGTGGCCATAGCCAAAATGCTGATCGCAGTGGGAGAGGGTGAGTTCGAAGGAACGCCTACCGCGCGCGATATCTACCTCGATAACACCCCGCTGCAAGATCCTCAGGGCAACATGAACTTCCCAAATGTGAAGTGGGAATGGCGCACCGGTGCGGTAGACCAGACCTATATCCAGGGGATCCCGTCGGTCGAGAACGAAACCACGATAGGAACCGAGTTACGCAGCGGCACGCCATGGGTTAAGTCCATCAGCAACACTCAGCTTTCCGCCGTGCGCGTGCGCTTCGCCTGGCCGGCGCTCCAGTCTGTGGATGCCGGCGGGAACATCAATGGATACCGGATCGAGTACAAGGTTGAACTGGCAACCGACGGCGGCGCGTATCGGCAGGTGCTGAGCGAAGCTGTCGACGGCAAGACCACCAGCGTGTACGAGCGCACCCGTCGCATCGATTTGCCGAAGGCTACTTCTGGCTGGCTGATGCGCATCACGCGCCTGACGATCAACCAGAACAACAACAAAATCTCCGACACGATGCAGATCGCCGGCTTAACGGAGGTGATCGACGCGAAGTTGCGGTACCCGAACACCGCGTTGCTCTATATCGAGTTTTCGGCCGAGCAGTTCCGCAGCATTCCAGCGGTAACAGTCGGCTGCAAGGCTCGTAAATGGCAGGTGCCCAGTAACTATGACCCCGTTTCGCGGACATACAGCGGTATCTGGGATGGGACGCTGAAAGAGGCTTACACCAACAATCCAGTCTGGGCGACCTACGGAATCACTACCGTCGACCGCTTTGGCTTGGGCCGCCGCATCAAGCCTTGGATGGTCGACAAGTGGGAGCTTTATCGCATCTCGCAGTATTGCGACCAACTGGTGCCGGATGGGAAGGGCGGCATGGAGCCGCGCTTCCTCTGCAACTTGAACCTGCAGAGCAAGGCAGACGCCTGGTCGCTGCTGCGCGACATCTCCGCGATTTACCGGGGCATGACTTACTGGGCTCAGGGCCAGGTGTTCACCCTGTCGGATATGCCGCGCGCCACTGACTTCGATTTCGCCTACACCCGGGCAAACGTCATTGATGGCAAGTTCACCTACTCGAGCGCATCGGAGCGTACCCGCTACAGCCGGGCTCTGGTCAGCTACGACAACCCGTTGAATAACTACGACACCGACGTCACTTCTGTCACTGACCAGAAGCTGCAGCGTCGGTACGGTGACAACCCGCTGGAAATCTCAGCCATTGGCTGTGATCGCGAGTCCGAGGCGCAGCGCCGCGGCAAGTGGGCATTGCTCACCAACTCCAAGGACAGGGCTGTTACCTTCAAGGTAGGCCTCGACGGGCGTATCCCGCTTCCTGGCTACGTAATCCCGATCGCTGACGAACTGCTCGCTGGCCGACCTGTGGGCGGACGTATCTCGTCGGTGAACGGCAAGGTCATCACCCTGGACCGCGACACCCAGGCCAAGCCCGGTGATCGGCTGATCCTCAACCTGCCCGACGGCAAGTGCGAGGGGCGCACCGTGCAACTGGTCAGCGGCCGCCAGGTCACGGTCACCACGGCGTACTCCGTGGCGCCTGAGCGGGAGCTGGTGTGGGCGCTCGACGCTGACGACCTGGCCATCCCGCTGTACCGGGTTACCAGCGTTTCCCGGCCAGAGCCTGGCGTGTTCGAAATCTCGGCCGTGCAGTACGATCCGAGCAAGTTTGCGCACATCGACACCGGCGCTCGGCTGGAAGAACGGCCGATCAGCGTCATCCCGATTACCGTAGTTCCAGCACCGGGCAGCGTCACGCTGACGTCGAGCTACGCTGTAAACCAGGGCATCGCTATCAGCACCATGAACATCTCGTGGCCCGCGGTGAGCGGTGCGGTCGCCTACGACGTGGAGTGGCGCAAGGACAGCGGCAACTGGATCAAGGTGCAACGGACAGGTTCGACCAGTGTTGACGTCACCGGCATCTACTCGGGCGCCTACTTGGCCCGGGTCCGCTCGGTGAGCGCCTTCGAGATATCGTCGATCTGGAAAAGCTCAAACCTGACCAACCTGAAAGGGAAGGTCGGCCTGCCGCCAGCGGTGTCGATCCTGACCACCACCAGTGAGCTGTTCGGCATCGGCATCAAGTGGGGATTCCCTGCTGGTGCCGAGGATACCCAGCGCACCGAACTATGGTATGGCCCTGCAAACAATCTTGGAGCCGCTACCAAGCTGGCCGACCTGGCATATCCGCAGGCTGACTACCGCATGCAATCGCTGTTGGCGGGCGCTCGGTTCTTCTTCTGGGCGCGCCTGGTGGACCGGACCGGAAACATTGGGCCGTTCTATCCGGTGGTGAACGGTGTGATTGGCCAGGCCAGTTCGCAGGCCGGCCCTATCCTGGACTTGATTGCCGGCCAGATTGGTAAAACCGAACTGGCTCAGGAGTTGGTCAAGGAGATCGAGTTGATCTCCGGCGACGGTCCGGGGTCTGTGAACGATCGCTTGGAGCAGGCCACGCAGGAACTGGAAGACCTGATCGATCAGATCACGGACGCCCTGGTCTACGATCCGACCAAAAGCTATGCCGCCGGCGACGTAGTGCGGCAGGGCCAGCACCTGTACCAAGCCGTCGCGCCGGTACCGAAAAACACTACGCCTCCCAATGCCCAGTACTGGTTTGATATCGGCACCATTGCAGAGACAACCCAGGCCATGGCGCTGCAGATCCAGCAGAACAAGGCATCCATCGACACCGTGGACGGCAAGGTCACGGCACAGGCATCTGCACTGCAATCGCTCCAGGCGAGCTGGAGGGAGGACAGCGGGGAGGGCGACCTGGCGGACGCTCTGAAAGGTTGGGATGCCACCGCAAAGTTCGCTGAGCAGGTCAAGGTTCAGGCCTCGGACAACCGAGCGCTGGTTGAGCGCACCACGTCGCTGGATGCGGCGGTAGGGCAGAACAGGGCCGGGCTTACCTCGCTTGAGCAGGTGGTAGCCACTGAAACCCTTGCAACGGCGACACGACTGGATCAGTTGAAAAGCAGCGTCGACGGCAACACTGCTGCAATTGGCAGCGAGGCATCGACAAGGGCTGATGCCGATAGTGCTCTTGGTACTCGCATCGATCAGATGGGGGTCACCGTCGGCAACAACGGCGCGGCGATCAGCCAAGAGGCAACCGCCCGGGCGAATGCGGACACCGCGCTCGGCCAAAGAATCGATAAGACACAGGCGAAGGTCGATGAAAACTCGGCAGCCGTTCAAACGGTCACCGATTCCCTAGCCGACACCAACAAGGCCGTCGCCTCACAGTCCACCACGCTTCAAGCTGTTGTTGGCGGCGGGCGGGACGGTACCGACGAGGGAGACTTGGCCAGCGCTATCAGCGAGGTGAAGAACAAGGCGGCGATCCAGGTCACGGCCAGGGCCCAGGCTGACACCGCCGGCAAGCTGTCTACGATGTGGGCAGTAAAAATGCAGATCAATGCCAATGGTCAGTATGTTGCCGCCGGGATTGGACTGGGTATCGAGCAGGGCGCCGACGGCTTGTTGCAAAGCCAGTTCCTGGTGAGTGCTGATCGATTTGCCGTAGTGAACACAATCGATGGCGGATCTTTCACGACGCCGTTCGTGGTCCAGAACGGCCAAGTGTTTATGAGTTCCGCACTGATACAGGACGGAACGATCACCAACGCCAAGATCGGCAACTACATCCAGTCGAACAATTACCAGGCAGGTATTGCCGGCTGGAAGTTGTTCTTCGACGGGACATTTGAAATCAACAGCTCGCTCGGCGGCCAGGCGCGCCAGGTAATCAACAACGCCGGTGGCAAGGTGTTCGATGAGAACGGTGTGAAGCGATACCAGTGGGGGGATCTTTCAGCATGAGCTATGGGGCGAGAGTTTGGGGGCCTACGGGCCTCCTTGAATTGGATGAGACCTCTTTCACCGTGCGCGTTATCTATTCAGCCCTTGTAACCCGGCCTGCCGGCACGCTGTATAGCGACATAGCGGTGCCTGGTTGTGATCCAGTCACCTGCAGCGCTGTGTGCGTTCCAACCGCGCCATACCCTGAAGACCCCAGCGCACAGAACCTGAACGCAATCCAATACGAGCCTCAAGTCATGTCCGGGGTAGTTAGGGTTTGGTACGTTAACCGAAGCATAAATCCGTCGTCACCGCCGGCCCCAGGGTTGGCCACACAAAGGCTTTTAGTGATGAAGTACCGATAATGGCGTCTTATGGAATGTCGTTTACCAACGACTCAGGTGTCGTGGTCATCGATTCGGAGTTTGCCAGGTTGGTCGTCCTGTACAAAGGTGACTACAGCGGACCTATCGTCTTCCCGGCGCCGATAACCACCCAGGAACCGCCCTTGGTGTTTGTTCGCCCCAGTGCCTCGGTAACCATAAGTTACGCCAAGATAACCGGTACCGCAGGCAACTGGACGGGCTTCTCATTCTTGGGAATGGGCTCTGGAAAGTTCTTCGTGGCCTCGTTCGGCGGGGCAACTCCCACTGCAAAGTACGGGTTTAGATTATGGGATGGGCAAGGAAAGTTGTTGTTTGATAGCGGGACACCGTGTGCGCAGTTCACCCGCACGATATCGGCATGGACCTACATTGGATCCAGCACAACACCGCAGGGTCAGACCCAGGTCAACTTTACAGCGCCATCCCCGCTGGACTCCGGCGATTACATCATGATCAACAACATAGGGATGGATGTCAGTGCCGGTTCTAGCAAGGGCGCTAAGTTGTACTGCGTGTGGGACTACGCAAACAACCGGATTGTGATGTTTACGATTGGAGTCTCTAACGCTGCGACATTTTATGTGCCCGTGGTGTTCGCTAAGCCAGTGATTTAGCCGTTCACCAGACAATTCAATATCCAATAGCCGCCCTGAGCGGTTTTTTTATTTCCTGGAGAAAAGTATGCCTTGGTACAGAGCCGGCACAGTTGCAGTTGCATTGAATTCCAGCACCGTCACCGGCACAGGCACGTCGTTCAGTGCCAACGGGCGCGTAGGTGATGCATGGACTGGGCCCGATGGGCGCTGGTATGAGGTGACCAACATCGCCAGCAACACGGTGCTGACCATCTCACCGAACTACCTGGGGGCGACAGTCTCTGCTGGCACGTACGCCATGGCTCCGATGCAGGGCTACGTAAAGGACTCAGCCGATCAGCTCCGGCAGATCGTCAACCAATGGGGCGCCACCCTGGCCGGCCTGGGTACGGTCTCCACGCAAAACGTGGTTCCTGTGGCCATGGGCGGTACCGGCGGCACCAGCCAGGCTACAGCCCGTGCTGGCTTAGGGCTTGGTAGCGCGGCGGTGGCCGCCATTGGATACGCGGACGGAAACGTCGCAGACGCTTACGCGACTGGCAGAACGCGCACAAGCGTGGTTCAAAGCTGGTTGACGAACGCTGTGCATGGGCTTGATCCAAACCTCTACCCGCCAGGTTCTCCGGGCATGCCGTCCGGCGGTACGGGCTACTTTTACAAGCAGATTTTTCGGCACTCTGATGGCTCTAACAGGCTGACGGTTGCCTGGCCTTATGGGCTTGCTGGCAATTCGGGCACCATTAAATTTCAATCGATTTACGACGGTGCCGTAACACCTTGGATTGAGATCTATCACACCGGGAACACCACTCGCGCCGCTGACGGCACACTGAAGGCTATCTAATGACCACTCGCGCAGCAGTAAACATTCTCGGTGCCGACGGCGCCGTCATCGATGTCACGTCTTTGGGCGTTAGCACCATCACCACCGAGCACCCGGGCCCTGGCCAGTATCTGGTGCACGGAACGCTTGGGATGGTTCCACCACCAGAGGGCTGGGGTTTTGTTCTGAACCAGGTCGACGCGGCTTGCTCGGTAGACATCGGTTACAACGAGGGCGTGCTGGCTGTCAGCGTGGCCAAGGATGGCGAGCCCGCCGACTTGGTGCACAGCATCACTTTGCATGTGGCCGTGGACTCCTTGCCCGTCCAGGTGGTGCCGGAGCTGACAGCACCTGCAGCTGACCCGCTGGAGTTGGCTCAGGCCGAGACCACACGGCTGCGGGCTGTTGCTGATTATGCGATCGCGCCACTTCAGGATGCCGTGGATGTCGACGAAGCGACGGACGCAGATCTCGCGGCGCTCAAGTCCTGGAAGAAATACCGAGTAGCGCTGAGCCGGGTTATCGAGCAGCCGCAATACCCGGATGCCATTGAGTGGCCTGTCGCGCCTGCGTAACTACCGACGTTCTACACCGCCCGCCCTGAGCGGGTTTTTTATTGCCTGGAGAAAAGCATGCCGATCACTGAGCAGCAGTTGCTGCAAATACTCCCGAACGCCGGCCGCCAAGCCGGCGTTTTTGTTCCTGTGCTGAATACGGCCATGGCCAAGTACGGAATCGTCACGCGACTGCGCGTCGCCGCCTTCATCGCCCAGGTCGGGCATGAGTCGGGGCAGTTCCGCTGGCTGAAAGAGTTGTGGGGCCCCACGCCGCAGCAAGCTGGGTACGAAGGTCGTTCCGATTTGGGCAACAAGGTGAATGGCGATGGCTTCAAATACCGTGGCCGTGGCCTGATCCAAGTCACCGGCCGGGCCAATTATGCCGCGTGCGGCGAAGCGCTGAGCCTGGACCTGCTCAATAAGCCTGAGCTGCTCGAGCAGCCGCTGCACGCCGCGATGTCGGCGGCGTGGTTTTGGTCCTCCCGTGGACTGAATACCTTGGCTGACCAGAGCGATTTTCTGAAGATCACCAAGCGCATCAACGGTGGCACCACCGGACTTGCCGACCGCCAGGCGCTGTACGACAAGGCGCTGAAGGTGCTGGTGTGACTCTGACGCAGAAGTTGGCCGTGGTACTGCTGGCTATGGCCGTGAGCTTCGGCGCCGCCTGGCAGGTACAGGACTGGCGTTATGACGGGAAGATGGCAAAGCAAGCTGGACAGTTCCAGACGGACCTTGACGCGATCGGCAATGCCGCAATCGCCCAGGCCCGCGCCGAGCAAGACAAGCGCCTGGTAACCGAGCAGCAACTGGCCGCCTCCGACCAACAACACTCCAAGGAATTATCCGATGCCCAGCGCAACCAGGCTCTGCTGCGTGACCGTCTTGCTACTGCTGATGTGCGGCTGTCAGTCCTTCTCGACGCCACGGATTCAGCCGGTGGCTGCGACGTGCCTGCCGCCCCCGGCGCCGTCGGCGTGGTTCATGCAGCCCGTCGAGCCCAACTTGACCCAGCGCATGCTCAAAGAATTATCGCCATCACCGATGCCGGAGACCAAGGATTGATCGCCCTGCGAGCCTGTCAGGCCTACCTAAAAGAGGTTTCTACACCGAAGTAAAAGGAGCGGCCGGGCAGGATGCGTCAACATCCACCCGGCCACCTTCCCCGCAGAACGTCCCTGCAAGTCCAGCCAAGACTCCTGTTTCGTGCACAAAGCGGAGCGAGCCTTGCACTGTTTATCCATTCAGTTTTATTGAGGTAAGTGTTTTTTTACCAAGAGACTGATATTCGTTGACATTGCTCTCAGTCATATTAAATGTTGCAATTATCAAATTATTATCTGATAGCATATATAGCTGCATATTCAATATGTCAGCATCGAGCCCCTTCGATGTAAATGTTATAAGCCATGCCTTATTGCCCCCAGCCTCGATCTGTGAAGCTTGAGGTGCTAAGTTTTTCATGGCGATTAAAATATTATCTTTGATTTCATCAATTCCAACTAGTTCCGGTTTTTTTAACTTTGATATGCCAAAAGATACAGAGCCGCTTTCATTGCTGTAAATAACCTGAGGTCTTCTTTTTGATGGATATTTAATTTCAGCTAGCTTTTCAGATAATGGTGTGAATTGCGTTGGTATTTCAACACTTAAGCCTAAAGATTTGATGTTCTCTAATCTCATGTTTGCGTCTAGCGCTGAAGCACTTGCCGAAAACATTAATAATAAGATAAATGCGGCTATATTTTTCCGTAGTTCAATCACGTAGTTAATCCTCAATCTTACCATTACATCTCTGCTTCGGTTTCAATCGTGACTGCTACCGGGGTGGAGGAGTCGCGAGTGCTTTTCCTACGGTATTCGGTAATGAATTTTACTCGGTCGTCCTGGAAAAAGAGCAGGATTGAACCAGAGCGTGGATGGGGAACGTGGTGCTAGAAACTGCTTAACCAGTAGCTCTTTTAAGCCCCGTTGAAACGTTTTTTCGCTCATATCCATGGATATCCCAGACAGTCCGTCGTTAAACCAAGCTAGCTCGATGCTTTCTGCAAAAACCTGACGCATATACGCTACCTATAGCAAGTCCTATTGACTGAGCGGTTGTCGTTGGTGTGTTAAATCCGGCAACCGCTCCTGTCATTATTGCGGATGCAGCACCTCTAAGGGTCGCCGGCTGTCCTGCGCCAGCGTAGGCTCCTACGCAAGCTAACCCAGCTTAACCCAACGCATGTTCAAAGAGTTATCGGCATCACCGACGCCGGGGATAATGCCGTGATCGCGCTGCGGGCGTGCCAGGCGTACGTCAGGGCGATTGCGCACTGAGGATGATGAGCTACGCTTTTGGCTTGGATGCTCAGGACGGCAATTCTCCATTAAAACTGACAGGCACTTATGGACAAGCAGCTGGCAGGGCTCTCTTTTCTTTTGACGCTGGGGTGGGTCGTTGCTGTGGTGGGCGTCATGTGGTTTTTCGGTAGATGAAGAAAACTGTAGGCGGGAACTTGCTCTGTATTCAATGGCTCCCATGAGTACACCCATTTGGATATACAGGCATGAGCATCGGTGCAAGATTGAAATCTGAACGCCTTAGACTTGGATTGTCCCAATCTGCCATTGGTGCGATTGGTGGAGTGGAAGTGAATGCTCAGGGAAGGTACGAGAGTGGGATTCGTTTTCCGCGGGCGGATTACCTCGCGTCGGTCGCGAAATCCGGCGTCGATATCCTGTTCGTGATTACTGGAAAGCGCACAGAGAACGGTAGTGCGGATTCGGCCAAGGCTGCTGAGGCGCTGGATAGCGCGACGGAGTGTCTTGAAAAGGCAAAAGAGCTCATTCACTGATTCATTATTTTATGTATCAACGCCGGCCCTTTGTTTCGCACATTGCCCACGGCAGTATCGACCTTGAACCACTCGAAAACCTCGGCCGGTTCGCCCTGGTGTAGCACCATCTGTTCTGCTCGCTCCTTGGGCGTGGCCGGGTCCAGCCATTCCCTAGCCAGGTCCGGCGTCAGCACCACGGGCCGCCGGTCGTGGATGTCCACCATTCCGCCGGCGCTGTCGGCGGTGATGATCACGAAGCCGTCATGCTCGCCAGGGCCTTCGTCGCTGTCGGGCAGTTGGCCAATGGCGGCGCACAGCACGGGTGCACCGTCCCGCCGGCGGATCAGGTAGGGCTGCTTCTTCGGTCCGCCTTCGTCCACCCACTCAAACCAGTTGTCGATGGGCGTGATTGCCCGGTGCGGCCAGATTGCGCGGAAGAACGGGCCGTGGGCCACCTTCTCGACGCGGGCATTGATCGGCGCGGCGCGGTCCTTGGCCCAGTGCGGGCGCCATCCCCATCGCACCAGGTCGGCGTGCAGCTGGTCACCCTGCAGGTGGAGCAGGGCGACTTGGGTTGTCGGGGCGACGTTGTACCGCTCCAGGGGTAACTCACCCACGGAGTTCGCCAGTGCATTTGGCATGCTCAGCGCTGCAACGAAGTCATGAATGCCGCTGTACTGGGAAAGTCTTCCGCACATGGCCAAGCCCTCAATCTGAAACCTGAGCTTAGACGATGGTTTTCGGGCGGGACATCAGGTCGTTCAGCATCCCGCGCAGCCTCTCCACTTCGCGCACGTTGACTCTTTCTGATGTTGTGAGGGTGTCGATCTGCTTACGCATGACCGCTGCTTCGGCGCCGCGCTGCCTTAGATATCCTGAGAATTCGTCTTTCTTTGCCTGCGCTTCAGCCAGCATCGCGACCAGGCCGAAGATGTCCGCCCTCGCTTTACGCAGTTGGAGGTTCAGTTCCTGGACCTCGTTCTCCAGTAGGCGGGCATGCTGTTTATGCATTTCGAGAGGCGTGGGGATGCCAAGCCACTCGCAGGTGTCTTCATCGATGTTCATGGGGCGTACTTCCGAATGCTGTATGCGCGTACAGTATTCGAGATTTGGACAAGCGAAAGGCCTGAGGCGACGAACTGCAGGTTTACCCGACGATCAGTCGGGCGCCATGAGGACGGCCAGGGTCAGCTTGATGAACTCTTCATTCTCGTCGATGGTGTGCAGGGCGCCGCGGATGTTCTCCGCTACATCGGCTGAGCCGCGCTGCTCAACCCAGTTCGATAGCTCCATGATGGAGGCTTCGAGGGCCAACTGGTTTTCGTACAACTTGGAGAGCAGGGAAGGGAGCAGGTCTGAGTTGGGCATCGGCGTTCCTCTGGTGAAGTGAACAGCTTAGCAGTCGGCGTTCTTTGGGTGGTTTGTGTTCGATCGGCAGGACGCCGGGGAGGGGTTAATTCCTTTCCGCAAAAAAATGCCGGCCCTTGAATTTGCTGGGCTGTAGAGGGTCATTTTTATCTCTGATGCGGAAAGGAATTGCTTCTATGTCTATGTATTTAAAGGATTAGTTTTCGGACTTAAAATCCCCCGCTCGTAAGGGCGTGCCGGTTCGATTCCGGCTTCGGGCACCATCTAAAACCAAGGGTTTGCGGGCGAAAGCTGATGCAAGCCCTTGTTTGTTTCCGGTCGGTAATAAAACAACTGGCCCGCAAATCACTTCGTTGGTGAGACTTTCTTGCCTTTGCGGTTGCGGATGTACTGCTCGGTCATCACGACGGTGGTATGGGGCGGAAAAAGTGCTGGTTCCTGATCCAGGCAACCAGCTCATCCTTCGTCATTTCATCGAGAACATCTTTAGCCACCGAGTTTTTCATGCGTGCATACCTCGCCCGCCGCTCACCGGGAGGCATGTAGGTGTATGGCCCGGTGTCGCCGTCGAACGGCTCGACGATGTGGATAGCGACGCCCAAGCGCTTGGTAGCTGTAGGCGATTGGCCTGGGCTTGTAACCGATCGGCGCCGCTTCTTCGATCTGGCCGCCGCTGGCCAGGAACTGGGCGATCTGGGCTGCCAGTTCAGCCGAGGCCGGGCACCGAATTGATATCTAATTGCCATCATTCCGATACAATCGCGCCCGGCTGAGCATCAGCTATGCCAATGAAGGCGCAACGGAGTGATGGTATGAAGATGGGGAAGGTGGCGGGAGCCACACTACTTGCAGCAATGACGTTCCTGGGCGGCTGCGCGAGTATCGTGAGCGATAGCAAGCCAAAGGTTGGGCTGTACAGCCTGCCTACAAATGCCAACTATGTAATCAAAGACAGCAAGGGCAGCGTGCTACTGAAGGGGGTTACGCCCGGCACGGCACTTTTGGAGACGAGCCGAGGCTACTTTCAAAGCCAAAGCTATACAGTCACCTTCCAAAAGGACGGTTACACCGAGACGACAGTTCCCCTGAAATCTACAGTGAGCGGCTGGTATTGGGGGAACCTGCTGATTGGCGGTTTGATCGGTATGCTGATCGTAGATCCGCTGACAGGCGCCATGTACACATTGCCAGAAGACGCGACAGGAAACCTTTCTGCTGTTGCATTACCTCAAGCCTCGCTGCTACCAATGCCTAGCGCTCCACAGTAAATACGATCTCAAAAAAAGCCCGCACATAGTCGGGCTTCTTGGTCTTAGATAAGGCACCTGAGAGGAGAGCGCTATACCCTTAGGCCCAGCCTCTCACACTTCATTCTAGCCATGGTGTTGTTTCGCGCAGGATTGGTAGTTTGTCGCTAGTTTTCGCCGCGAGGCAGGAACATTCATAGCACTTGTCTGTCATAGCCCCCGTAGATACTTTCGCATTGACCACCACGCAGACGGCATACCCGAATCTGCGCCCGAGGAAGCCGGCATAGGCTTGTATCGGTTCGCTCAAGTAACGTTACTTATTTGCCTCTTGATCTGGCTGGTTCTGTGCCAGGTTTGCCTGGATCGTTTCTTTATAATCGAATGGATAAAGGCCGAATAGCATGAGTGATTGAGGGAACGGCAGTGTTGATCATCAAGGGCTTAATCAGAATGGAGCGGTTATGACACGAGCATGGAAGATTTCAGCATTTCTCTGGTTGGGGCTCCTCAGCTCCTGCACGATGACAGGGCCAAAATTCACGCCACTTGAAAACGTGGATTCTCAATATGGTGTTCTCTATGTCTACCGGCCCAGTAATTACGATATGGGCCTAATGACCGCCTTGATTTCTTTGGACGGAAAGCAGATAGCATCTCTAGAGAACGGCGGTTATGTAGCCGTGCCTGTTGCGCCAGGTGAGCACACGATCACCCAGAAATGGAAGGCCGGAATCTTGGGCAATTCCGATCTTGAGGGCGGTACCACGACCACTGCCGTCGATGTTAAACGCTCAGATGCCTCCTACGTTAGCCTCACATCCAATAGCACGAGAGTGCAGGCAAAACGATTCAATGCCGTCGCTGTTGACCTGCAGTGGCAGCTCAATAAAGTGTCTGCAGATCAGGCATTGCCCGAGATTTCTCAATGTAGAAAGGTTGAGGCGATCTAGCCCGACGGCGGGCGATATCTAGGTAAGCGGATGGGCCCGCACTTTGGCGGGCGACTAATGTGTAACGGAATTCGATTATCGGTTTCTACACCTTAGTCAGCGAGCCTTCAAGGCGGTACAGCTCGAGGGTGGGGGTTGTGTAGAAAGAGAGCGAAGTCTCGGCCGCAAAGTCGTCGATGTGAACTACGGTCGAACCATCAGCTTCTTGCCAGGTGATCACGAAAGCAGTTGGTGAGATAGCCTTCCATTCGTAGTTGACCTTTCCTTTAGCGCCCTTGAGATCGCCGCCGATGATTTCATAGCTGAGACTTTGGCCATCCTCAGCATAAATGTTGAGCGCGGTTAAACCGTTGTAACGCACTTCAAACGTTTTGCCGGCGAATGGAGGTTTGGTTGCTGAAGTCGACATGAGGCAGGATCTTCCAGAGATTGGTGATCGCGCATCATGGGCCTGCCCAGTGCTCTCTAAACAGGGAGGTAAACACAAAACATATTTGACCTAAAGAGACGAATTCAAGGGCTTTCGATATCCTCTAACGACGCGCCTATTCGGTCTTGCTTCGTGTTAGTAATCCTGCGTTGACCTCATGCGCACTGAATCGCCGCTGATTTTCTCTGTTGCAGATGCACCGCCCGGTCATCGCAACAGTACTGCGCTGCCTCAACCTCAGTTCTTCGCCCGGCTCAATAGAAATTCGTACCGACGCTTCTCGATAAAGATCGAATAACCTAATCCTCCGTCGCCGCTCGGCTGAAGAATGCTGTGGGTCTTGGATTTATGGAAAGGGTGGCTGTAAAGAGAGGGAAGGTCTGAATAGGCATAGCTTTCAAAATGCAGTTCGTCGCCTACCCAATGCACCTCGTTGTACAGAAAGTGCCAGTTTTTGCTGGAGGCCATGTAGAGGTAGGCACTGCCGTTGGGACCCATGATGACTTCTACCTCTAGCTCGCCTTTGTCATTTGCCCACTTGCCAATATATCGCTCCATACCGGAGTGGGCAGGTATCCCGGGATCCGCTACAAAGTCACTGGCCTTGAAAGGGGTTTTGCGCGCAGCTTCAGCGGCGGCGTTTGGATAAAGGGCACACAGCGGTGCGACGTTACTGACTTTCACGTAGTTGAAGGTCAGGCTCGTATCCGAAACATCCATGCTCAGCGTCATGGTCTGCGGGTCGAATGCCAGGACCTTCAGGTCGAAGTTGTCTGAAGGTGATTTGAGATGGATGACCTTTCCATCGTCGGACACCTTGAAGTCGCTCACTTCTTTTTCCTGGTGCTTCCCGGGTTCAGCGCAGTTGAATGGATGCAATGTGGCTTTGGCATCTGCGCTGTATTCGACCACGTTGGCAATTCCGTTGCGCAGAGGAACCATGGCCCAGATGCCAACTACGTTATCTTGAGTCGCCAGCGCGTGCGTCGAAGGCTTGGCGCCATGGTTGGCACACCCGGTCATCATCAAGGTGGCCAGGGAAATTGTCAGAACGTTGATCCGCATCGGGCTTATCCATAAGAGTGTTCGCATTGATCCATCTGTCGCGGTTGGCGACCTTCTGGCAGGCATGCATCATAAGGGATCGTTACGCTACGGTGCAGACCCAGAGGTGATTCTGCCGATAGGGCGCGCGGGTGAAGTGAACATCTGAAACCAGATGCATGCCTCGCTCTTGCAGGGCTTCGGTCAGTTGTACGAGTGTCTCTGCCTGGATAGTCATTGCTGTTACCTCGTCAGATTTACTGCGTTCATAATTCTTGACCGGCCGGGCAACTGGCTAATTCAAATTTTCTACAACGTTGATTGACGTGTGATTGCTTCAGTTCTTTTGCTCCCGCTCCCAGGATAAGCGCGACCTGAAAATATGCGGGCAGTGGTGCTCATTCACCCGAGGTGACCTACAGTGAGACATCGCGCCGGAATGACATGAGGAGATCCTATGTCCACTTTCAAGCTGACTTCGCGCATCTTCAGTACGCCCCGTCACACAACGCATTATCTGGAATCGGGACCTGCCGATGGGGCATTGATGATGTTCCTGCATGGCTGGCCCGAACTCGGTTTGATCTGGCGTGCACAGATGGAAGCGTTCGCTGCCCAAGGCTGGCACTGCGTCGCACCCGACATGCGCGGCTATGGCGGCTCTTCGGCGCCGGCCGCGATCAATGCGTACACGATTGAAAACATCGTGGCAGACATGACGGAGCTGCATGACCATCTCGGTGGAACGCCCGCCATCTGGGTGGGCCACGATTGGGGCAGCGTCGTGGCCGGTGAACTGGTCGCCCATGAACCTTGGCGCAGCCGCGGCGTTGTGCTGGTTTCGGTTCCGTACTTTCCTTCCACGAACGCGCTGGCGACGCTCATACCGCTGGTTGACCGAGGGATTTACCCGGTCGACCAGTATCCAGACGGCCAATGGGACTATTACCGCTACTACAACACGCATTTTGCGTCCGCCGTGGCTGATCTTGACGCGGACAAAGCAGCATCGCTGGCGTCGATTTATCGAAGAGGCGACCCTGCAAGCATCGCCAGGGTCGCCTCCAATGCCGAAGTGACCCGCAAAGGCGGGCGGTTTGGCGAAGCGCACCGAGCTCCCCCGACCCCACCAGACTCGGCGCTCTGGCCCGAGAAGGACTTCGCGGCACTGGTGCGCACGTTCGAGGAGCATGGTTTCCGCACGCCCTGCGCGTGGTATCTGAACGACGATGCCAACATCGAATACGCCCATCGCGCACCCAATGGCGGCCGCCTGTCCATGCCCGTCCTGTTTGTGAACGGTGATTACGACCCGATGAATACCATCAACGGCAATCAGTTGGGCGATCCAATGCGCGCGGCCTGCGCAGACCTCACAGTGACGAGCCTGCCTGGCGGGCATTGGCTGCCGGTGGAGTGCAAGACCGAACTCGTCGCGGCCATAAGTCGCTGGCTGATGCTCGCGAAATTCGTGCCCCATCAGTAAGCCCGGATCACACCTTGGGATGGGTGAGTCGGGTACCGGCACGCGTGCCGATAGTCTGCGTCGTGGCTTGTGATCAACTGCGTTTTGGCTTCTTTCTTGACCGGGTTTGCCGTGATGAGATCTCGATCCACGTCGGCGCATGATCACTGGCATGCTCTTCACCCCGTACCCATGCATCTACGCCGACGTTTTTCAGGTACGGCGCGAGTACCGGGTTGAGCAGCAGATGGTCGATGCGCAGCCCGGAATTCTTCTGCCAATGCTGACGGAAATAATCCCAAAACGTGTACACCCGCTCTTCCGGGTACAGCTGCCTCAGCGAGTCGATCCAGCCCTGGGAAAGCAGCCTTTGAAAGCACTCACGGCTTTCTGGCTGGAGGAGGGCATCCTTGAGCCATGAGCGGGTGTTGTAGATGTCCAGGTCGGTGGGCACCACGTTGTAGTCACCGGCCAGGACCACGGGATGTTCGCTGGCCTGCAGTGTTGCAGCGTGGGAGATCAGGTGTTCGAACCACGCGAGCTTGTAATCAAATTTTGGCCCGGGTTGAGGGTTGCCGTTGGGCAGGTACAGGCATCCGACAATCACGCCATGGACAGCCGCTTCCAGGTATCGAGACTGCGAGTCGTCCTTGGCTCCCGGCAGGCCCTTATGGATCAAAAGGGGTTCGGAATCCCGCGCGAGGATTGCCACTCCGTTCCAGGATGCCTGGCCATGGTGCAATGAGCCATAGCCCGCCGCCTCAAGTTCTCCAGCGGGGAACGCGTTGTCTTGCGCCTTCAGTTCCTGCAGGCAGACGATGTCCGGGCGCTCCTTTTCCAGCCACTGCAGAAGGTTGGGCAGTCGCGTCTTTATGCCGTTGACATTGAATGTCGCGATCTTGAGGTTCTGCATGGCGTCGGTCCTTCAATGTGCCGGGTGCGCCGGGTGTTCGGCCACCGTGGGGGTAGGGGGACTACCCTTGCTCATTTGGCGATGTCCCCTATACCGGTGTAGTCGCAAAGCCTCTTTTCGACTACAGCAAGCCTGCTTTTGCTCACTGACATTACGACCGGAACCTGTTTTTGAAACGACCATTGGTGTCATTTTCCGGTTGTGCCCCAGACTGGTTCAACGCTCACTGATCCTGCAGAAGCACTTCGCGGCAGACCGAGAGGGGGCAGGTTGTTCAGGCGGGCTGTCGGAACGTATGATCGCAGCGAGCGCCCTTTTCCGGGCGCTGAGACTCACCCTTTGAAGGACATGAGCATGGAAAAGCACTTCGGTAATTCAGGCCTGTTCAAGGCTGCTTCGTATCACTGCATCACGCTCCTGGGCAGCGGCATTGCTCGCTGGGAGCTGAAAAATATTGCGTTGAATACGAAGGAGTTTTTGATATGTCCAAAGAACTACTCGGAGTTTCTGCTCTAGGGTTGATGGTGGTGGGGGAGTTTTGTGCAATCTACAGCGAGGTGGTAACCGCCAGGCTTGCCCAGACAGGGCATGGTTCATGGGAGGCGTTCGTCCTTCCCGTTGTGCTGATGTGTTTTGCCGGGCTTTGCCTGTTGGGTGCGTATTGGCTGGGTTACGTGGCGGTCGGTGATATCTGGGTCGTCACCGTGGTCTCAGTCACCTCCCTGTTGCTGCTTGAGCCCGTGGTGGTCTGGGCGCTGTTCCATGAAGCACCAGGGCGTGGCGCACTCATCGGGTTTGTCCTCGGCGCCTTGGGCATGCTTGCTACTGTATTGCTTTGACTCCGCCCTCTGGCCCGGCAATCAAACGCCGGGCCAGCTCGCCTCAAATGGTCACAGCTTCATCTTGAAGCCTGTGTGGGTTGGCAAGAACCCCAGGGACTCATAAAACCTATGAGCATCTGGCCGCGTACGATCACAGGTAAGCTGGATCAGTTGGCAGTGGCGCTGACGTGCTTGCTCAAACGACCATTCGAAGAATTGCCGGCCCAATCCGCTCCCACGCATTCGCTCGTGCACGCGGACGGCTTCGATTTGAGCTCGCCATGCGCCCCGATGAGAAATATTCGGAATGAAAGAAAGTTGGAGAGTACCGACCACCTCTTCATCAGCCACAGCGACGGCAAGAAACTGGTTCGGGTCTGCGTCGATGGCCTCAAACGCTCGTGTGTAGGAACTCTGAAGCGGAAGACTGCTATCTTCTCGAACAGCCCCCAGGGAGTCATTTGCCAGCAGCAAAACAATGAAAGGCAAGTCGTCGATACTGGCGCGTCGTATGGTCAGATTCGTCACAACGGTTTCCTGAGGTGCGGTGGTATAGAGGAACCCCGCCGATGGGGGCATTCGCATCCAAACATAACATTCATCCACGGAGCAACGAGCCCATGTCAAATACCGCTGGCATGTTCATCCGTCAGTTCTTTCACGGCACCCGGGCCGACCTGGAGCCCGGCGATCTGATCCGCGTCGGCTACCCGTCCAACTTTACAGAAGGTAAAGCACTGTCCTGGGTTTACTTTGCGGGCACGCTGGATGCCGCCATCTGGGGGGCTGAGCTGGCGCTCGGCAGTGGGCGGGAAGGGATTTATGTTGTGGAGCCAACGGGGGCAATCATGGATGACCCCAACGTGACGGATAAGAAGTTTCCCGGCAATCCCACGCTTTCCTATCGCTCCACTGACCCTTTGCGCGTCGTGGCGGAGGTCACGAAATGGCACGGGCATCCGCCTGAACGGTTGCAGCAGATGAAGGACAACCTCGCGCGCTTGAAGGCCGAGGGGCGCGATGTGATCATCGACTGATATCATCGGGAACAAGCCGGCGTCACCCGATCGCCAAGTGGCTTTCCTTAACTGTTCCAGCAGGTGCTCCCATGCAGAATTCCCCTCCTGAAGGCCTACCTACCTATCGGATCCTGACAGGCAAGGACGATGCCTCCTTCTGTCACCGGGTCTCTGAAGCGCTCGCGCTGGGTTACCAGCTTTACGGCTCGCCAGCGGCAACCTTCAATGGCGAGTACGTGGTGGTGGCACAGGCTGTCGTTTGGAACGCCGATAACAACACTACTGTCAGGAACTGACGCGGGCTTGAATTAAGGTGAGTTCTCTCACTCCTGTCAGGTCAAATGATGAAATTCTCGTCTGTTCGTCTCGTTACCAACCACTTTGAACGGCTCGTTCAGTTCTATCACAACCTCTCGACTGTCGAGCCAAGGCACCTGGCTGACGGGTTCGCTGAAATTCACCTCGACGGCGTCGTCCTGGCCATAGCCGATGAGCGCCTGGTCCGCCTTCACAACGATGGACTGGCAGTCGCCGCCAGCAACCGTTCGGCGATCCTGGAGTTTCAAGTGGACGATGTGGAGGCCGTCCTGCTGCGTATCGGTCGGGCTGACGTGGTGATGCCGGTGACGGTCATGCCATGGGGCAACACTTCGGTATTGCTGCGTGATCCGGATGGAAGCCTGGTCAACGTCTTTTCGAGACCTTGCCGCTGAATTGGTCCGCTGTTGTCGCCAGGTTCGGTAGGGTCGATAACGGGTTAAAGTAATCAGCTTAAGCGCCGATCAATTAACATCGATACCGGAATTGGATATTTGACATGATCACGAACGTCAGCAGTCTCGCTTCAGTACCCGCCAACCCAAGTCCGGCCAGCGTCAGCGATAGCTCCAAGACCGAAGACTCTGGAACCCTGAGTCTCAACCCGGACACGGGTGCCAAAAGTGCGCCCGCTGCAGGTGGCGGCCAGGCGGCATCCACGTCGCAGGAGTCCGACACCGTCAAGGCGCTGAAAAAGCAGATTGCGGAGTTGCAAAAGCAGCTTCAAGAGCAGCAGCAAAACATGCAAAAGGCCCAGGCCAGCAATCAAAGCGCAGACGCCAAAGCGGCCGCCGTGGCTGCCGCCCAGGCGCAGATTGCCGCAACGGCAGCTGCATTGCAGTCTGCGTCTTCGGCGTTGTTGCAGGCACTGACTTCCGACGGTGGAAGCGGTACCGGCTCCATCGTCAGTACCACCGCCTGAGAGGCAGATTTGGTTTTCCACAAGAAGCATTCGTGTACCCACGGGCCATTCTGTTCGACCTGGATAACACGCTGACGCACCGAGCCTTGATTAGCCTCACCTTGCACACCAAACGTCAACGGAACTGCGTTTATGAAATACAGCTGGATCGCACTTGTCTTACTGCTTTGTGCCTGCACGAGCGGCCCCACCCGGGAACAACTGGCAGAACAACGCTTATGGGAATACCAGTTGCTGACTCACCTCAATCACTTCAAGTCGTACCCCGAAGAAGCTCGCCTGCAAGGATTGACCGGCCTGGTCAGGGTTGAATTCGTGGTCGACGCCAAAGGCAACCTGATACGCCACAGAGTCATCAGCCATACAGGTTCGGATCTGTTCGTCAGCGCCGTGGAGAGATTCGTTCCGGCGGCGTCGCCAGTGCCTGCGCCTCCACCCTCAATGCTGCTCAAAGGCGAAATTCAAGTGGTAGCCCCGTTTGTATTCTGCCTGGAGGGCGTGGCCTGCGCCGGCTCACCGCCACGCCGGCTGTAGCTGATCTGCGGATAAATTCCGGGCAAAGAAAAGCCCGCGATGGGGAGCGCGGGCTTAAAGGTTTTCACCAGGAGCTGAGATGACCATAGGCGCCCGACTGTGAAAGGGTTGTGAAAGGGCGCCAGCGCTGCACTCAACTCAGTAGGCGCCCGCGGCCGCTTTTGCGCCGCTGACGATGGCGATCCCGGAGCTGCTGCCCAGGCGCGTAGCACCGGCTTCGATCATCGCCTGGGCCGTCGCCAGGTCGCGCACGCCGCCCGACGCTTTCACGCCTATCTGCGCCCCCACCACGCCGCGCATCAGGCGCACATCCGCCAATGTCGCGCCGCCATGGCCGAAACCGGTGGAGGTCTTGACGAACGCCACGTTCAGCTCGCGGCACAGGCTGCAGGCATGGGTTTTCTGCTGGTCATCCAGCAGGCCGGTCTCGAGGATGACTTTCAGCGGCACCGCGCCGCAGGCCGCCAGCACCTGGGCAATATCGTCGCGTACCTGGTCCAGCAGGCCATCCTTCAGCCAGCCGATGTTCAGCACCATGTCGATCTCGCCTGCACCGGCCTCGATCGCAAGCTTTGCCTCATAAGCCTTGGCCGCACTCAAGCCCGCACCCAGGGGGAAGCCGACGACGGCACAGACCAATGGCGCGGCGTCGCGCAGGCATTCGGCGGCCAGCGGCACGTTGGCGCTGTTGACGCACACGGACTTGAAGCCATGCTCGCGGGCCTCGGCGCACAGTTGGCGAATGCTCGCCTGGGAAGCATCGGCGGCCAGCAGGGTGTGGTCGATATAGGCCGCGAGCGGCAACGGATCAGTCGGCATGGCAAGTGTCCTGTAAGGATGAGGTGCTGGGAAAAGGCGGTTTGTGTTAAGTTGGATGCATTAAATGTTAAATAAATAACATTGTAAATGGAATTTGTGACTGCCCTGATCAAGGGCTCGCATTCAACGAGGGTTGGAACGCAGTGGATTCAAAGAAAAGCGAAAGATTTCGGGCCATGCACAAGGCCTTGCAGGGCGAGTCGGCGATTCACTTGCGTGACATGGCCGCATTGCTGGGCGTATCGGAAATGACCCTGCGCCGCGACCTGGCAGACAGCCCCCAGGGCCTGCGCCTGTTGGGCGGGCACGTAACCCGCAGCGGGCCGCCGGAGCCCGATTACCAGGTCGCCGAACAGGACCAGCGCCACGTCGCCGAGAAGCGTCAGATCGGCGTGCTGGCCGCCAGCCTGGTGCGCCCCGGCGACACGGTGTTTATCGATTGCGGCACCACCACGCCGTTCATTATCGAGGCGTTGCCGGATGACCTGGAGTTCACCGCGCTGTGCAATTCCCTCAACGTATTGCTCAAGCTCCAGCAAAAGCCCCACTGCACCATCATCCTCTGCGGTGGCACTTTTCACCGGCGCAACATGGTCTTCGAGAGCCATGCCGAGGCGGGCATCCTGGATGGCATCCGTGTGGCGTGGGCGTTCATTTCCGCGGCCGGCGTCAGCGCCGCCCACGGTGTGACCTGCTACAACCTCAACGAAGTGGAGGTCAAGCGCCGGGTCATGGCGCGGGCGCAGACCTGCGTGCTGGTGGCCGACCACAGCAAGTTCGACGAAGTACGTGCGGCACACTTCGCCGAGCTGTCGGACTTCCAGCGGGTGATCAGCGACCCCGGGCTCGAGGCGACACAGCAGCAGGTGATCAGGGACAGTGGGGCGATCCTGCTGATCTGACTCAAACAGCGTTGTGATTTTTATTTCATTTGTTTGGAATTTAACAAATTGGCCTTGACACTCTCGGGAGCAAGGCATAGTTTTTCAAATGTGATCGCGGTTCACATTTGTGAGCACGGCCTCCCTGAAGGCCGTGCCCGAATCCTGACAACAATAAAAATAGGAATCACCATGCTCCAGATAGCCCGTAAACCTGTTCATGTGCTGGCCCTTGCACTGGCTGTCGCGGCCTCGGCGCTGGCGCTGAACGCCCAGGCCAAGGATCTGAAGATCGGTTTCAGCCAGGTCACCCTGCAATCTCCCTTCTACGTACAACTGCGCGACGGCGCCAAGGCTGCAGCGGCCAAGGGCGGCGACGAGCTGATCTTCCTCGACGCCAACGGCGATATCAGCAAGCAGAACAACGATATCCAGGACCTGCTGACCCGTAAGGTCGACATCCTCATCATCAATGCCGTGAATCCCGACGCCGTGGGCGCGGCCCTCGACGCCGCCAAACGCGCCAAGGTGCCGGTGATTGCCGTCGACCGCGCAATCAATGCCCCGGTCGCCACCACCATTGGCCGTAACAATGCCGAGATGGGCGAGCTGTCCGGCAAGGCGCTGCTCGCCGCGCTCAAGCAGCGCGGTGTGACCAAGGGCAAGATCATCGAGATCCAGGGCGACGCCGGCGGAACGGTGATGAAAGAACGCCGCAAGGGTTTCCACACCGCTTTGGCCGGCACCGACTTCAAGATCATCGACGGCCCCTACAGCGAGTACATGCGCGCCAACGCAGTCACGGCAATGCAGGATTTGCTGCAAGCGCACCCGGACCTCAAGGCGGTGATCGCGCATAACGACGACATGGCCATGGGCGCGCTGCAAGTGCTCACCGAAAGCGGCAAGAAAGACGTCCTCGTGGCCGGGATCGACGGCTTGTCCGAGGCCTTGAATGCCATCCAGAGCGGCGATCAATACGTGGCCACCGCCCTCAACGACCCACGCTACCTGGGCGAGGTCGCCATCGAGGCGGCGCGGGCCCTGGCGGCCGGCAAGTCGGTGCCGAACTTTGTCGACGCCGGCACCCAGGTGGTGACCAAGGCCAACGTGGCCGAGGTCAAGCATGACTCTACCTTCGGCGAATACCGCCCCGGCGCGCTCTGACGGATCTGCGCCGCCACGCTATGGATTTTTGCGGGCACCTCTTGCGGGAGGTGCCTGGTCGAACGCACTCGTCACTCAACAGAGGAATTCACTGTGAAAGCTGCCGTCATGTACCAACCGGGCGATATCCGGGTCGAAGATGTTCCAAAACCTGCGGTCAAGGCCGGCCACGCGCTGGTTCGGGTCGCCGCCTGCGGCGTGTGCGGCTCGGATATCCCGCGCATGCTGAGCAAGGGCGCCCATGTGATGCCGCTGATTTGCGGCCATGAATTCGCAGGCTTTATCGAAGAGATCGGCAGCGGTGTCGACGGCTACGCCATCGGCGAACTGGTGACTGTGCCGCCGATGATCCCGGACGTCAGCAGCGACCAATATGCCCGTGGCTTTCCGTCCCGCTCGGAGCGCTACGATTACTTCGGCAGCCGGCGCGACGGCGCGTATGCCGAGTACGTCAATGTGCCCCTGAGCAACCTGATCAAGGTGCCCCAAGGCATGGACCCGATTGCCGCGTCCCTGGTGGACCCGGCGGCGATTGCCCTGCATGCGATCTGGAAAGCCGACTTCAAGGCCGGGCAGAGCGGGGCAGTGGTAGGTTGCGGGCCGATCGGCCTGTTTGCGATCCAGTGGCTGCGGATCATGGGGGCCAAGGACATCGTCGCCATCGACATCGCCGAAGAGAAACTCGCCATGGCCCGCGAAGCCGGCGCCACCCACACCCTGCTCAGCGGCGCGGCGGATGCCGAGTTGCCCCGTTGCCAACTGGTGATTGAAGCGGCAGGCCATCCCAGCTCGATCAACCAGGCCGTGCAACTGACCAAGGCTGGCGGGCATGTGGTGTTTATCGGCATTCCCACCAGTGACGTGGCCCTCAGCACTGCGACGTTCTCGCACTTCCTGCGCCAGGAAATCTCCCTGCACGGCGCCTGGAACTCGTTCTCGGCACCGTTCCCGGGCGATGAGTGGACGGCCTCCATCGACAAGCTGGCTTCCGGTGAATTGCAGTGGCAGTTCATGATTACCCACGACTTGCCGCTGGATGAATTGCCGGCGATGTTCAAGCGCTATGCCGATCGCAGCGAAGTCGCGGCCAAGGTAATTTTCCGTCCCTGAGCCGCGTCAGCTGTGTGTCGCCAAGCCCGACGAGGCTGTGCGTTGCCGGGCTTAAAACAAAAAGCGTTGTTACAAGACGCAGGAGAACTACCGATGACCTTGTTGTTGGGACTGGATTTCGGAACAGGTGGGGTGCGGGCTGGTTTGTATGACCTGCACAGCCACAAACTGGTACACGTCGCCGAGGCGCCGTATGCCACGCAATACCCGCAGTTGGGTTGGGCCGAGCAGGCGCCGGCGGACTGGTGGTCGGCGCTGGGCAAGGCCTGCCGGCAGTTGATGGCCCAGGCCGGGCACCCGCAGGTGGCGGCGGTGTGCGTCGCCACCACAGCCTCCACCGTGGTGGTTGCCCAGGCGGACGGCCAACCCCTGGCCCCGGCGTTGTTATGGATGGATTGCCGCGCCGCTGCCGAGTCGGCGCGCACGGCCCACGTCAGCCACCCGATGATGAACCAGGGCGGTGACGCGGTGGAATGGCTGGTGCCCAAGGCCATGTGGCTGGCCGAGCACGAGCCTCAGGTTTACCAGCGCGCCGAGCGTATTTGCGAGGCCGTGGACTGGATCAACTTTCAGTTGACCGGGCGCTGGGTCGCCTCCCAATTGAATGCCAGTTGCAAGTGGAATTACGACACCCTGCAGCAGCGTTTTCCGGTGGAATTGTACGCTGAACTGGGCGTGCCTGAACTGGCGCAAAAACTCCCTCAGGAAGTGATCAAGGTCGGTGGCCGGATCGGCCCTTTGAGCGCCGATGCCGCCAATCATCTGGGCCTGAGCCGCGACACGCTGGTGGCCCAGGGCGGAATCGACGCCCACATGGCAATGCTCAGTGCCGGCACCACTGGCGCCGGCGAGCTGTTGTTTATCGGCGGTACCTCGGTGGTGCAACTGATGCACACCCCGCAACGCATCGACGTACCGGGCATCTGGGGCCCATACCCCGGCGCCTTGCTCGACGGCCAATGGTTGATGGAAGGCGGGCAAGTCTCCGCCGGTTCGATCCTCAACTGGCTGGCGCAAAAGATGTTCGGCCTCGACGATGCCGGGCACCAGCGCCTGATCCGCCAGGCCGCAGAGCTGCAGCCCGGCTCCACCGGCTTGCTGGTGCTCGATTACTGGATGGGCAACCGCACACCGTACCGCTCGCCGGACATGCGCGGGGCGATCATGGGCCTGTCGCTTAACCATGACCGGCATGACCTGTACCGCGCCTCGGTGGAAGCGATTGCCCTGGGCTCGGCGAACATCTTTCACACCTGGCGCTCCGAGGGCATCGAGATCACCCGGGTGGTCGCCGCCGGTGGTTTCCAGAAGAACCCGTTATGGTTGCAGGCCACGGTGGATGCCACCGGTGTGCCGTTCGAAATGGTGCCCCACGATAACCTCACCCTGATCGGCACTGCCGCCGCTGCCGCCTGCGCCCTTGGCGAGTTCGGCACCTTGCAGGAAGCCGCTACCGACTTCACCACCATCGGCCGGCTGATCGAGCCCGACCCTTACGCCCACGAGCAATACATCGAGCTGTTGGGCCGCTACCGCGCCGCCACCGACAGCGTTGCGCCCATCAGTTGCAAGCCACCGGCGAACCGCACGCTCGGCGTAAGGCCGGCAGCATGAGCGCCCATCCTGAAGAAACGTTTGCCACGCGGTTGTCGGCCGATTCCCAGCGTGATGACTTGATGGTCCAGGTGGCCAAGCTGTATTACGACCTGGAAAAGACCCAAAGCGATATCTCCCGGGAGACCGGCCTGACCCGCTGGCAAGTCAGCCGCTTGCTGCGCGAGGCGCGGGATTGCGGGGTGGTGCGCATCGATATCGTCGCCCGCTCGGCGCGCTTGCCGCAGCTGGAAGTGGCTTTGCAACGGCGTTTCGGCCTGCGTGAAGCATTGGTGCTGGATGTGGAAGATGCCGACACCGCGCTGAACGTGGTGACCCAGGCCGCCGCCCGTTACCTGTGCAACTTGCAGCCGATGCCGGCGCTGATCGGCGTGTCGTGGGGCCGCACCCTGACCAAAATGGCCCAGTGGCTGGTGCCGCGCTGGAACGAGGGGGTCAACGTGGTGCTGCTGAACGGCGCGATCAATACCCGTTCGATGGGCGAGTCCAGCCATAACGTCGCCGAGCGCTTCGCCCAGGCTGCCCGTGGCCAGGCCACGTTGCTGCCGGTGCCGGCGATTCTCGGGCATGCGCATACCCGCGAGGCGCTGGAGCAGGACCCGGTGATCGCCCAGGTATTGCGCCTCGGGCAACAGGCGCCGGTGGCGTGTTTCAGCCTGGGGGAGTTGTCTGACCATTCGGTGTTGATGGAGTCGGGTTACATCGACCGGCCATTGCTCGAAGAGCTGGAACGCCTGGGCGCGGTCGGCGACATCATGGGCCGCTTTATCGGCATGGACGGTGAACCGGTGATGCCCGAACTCGACGCCCGCACCCTGGGCCTGCCGTTGGCCGCCTTGCGCGACAAGGCCTGGTCCATTGCCGTGTGCGTCGGCGCGCAGAAGCACCGCATCGTCCACGCCAGCGTCAAGGCCGGCTACGTCAATGTGCTGGCCACCGACGCGGCCACCGCCCGCTATTTGCTGGAGCAGGATCATGAGTGAGTTGGCCCTGGATATCCGTCATGTCAGCAAGCGTTTTCCGCCCAATGTGGTGGCGCTGACCGATGCCTCCCTCGACGTTCGGCCCGGTGAGGTGCATTGCCTGCTGGGTGCCAATGGCGCGGGCAAAAGTACCCTGTTGAAAATCGTCGCCGGCGCCCATCGCCCGGATGGCGGCGAGATGTCGGTGGCGGGCCGGCGGGTGGAACTGAAGAATCCGCAACAGGCGCGCCAGGCCGGGATCGCGATGATCTATCAGGAGCTCGACCTGATCCCGCAGATGACCGTCGAAGAGAACCTGATGCTCGGCTATGCGCCCCAGCGCTTCGGGATTATTTCCCGGGGCAAGCGCAGTGCGTTGGCCAAGGCCGCACTGTTGCGGGTCGGGGCCAACTTCTCGAGTTCCGACCGGGTGGGCAGCCTGTCGATTGCCAACCAGCAATTGGCGGCCATCGCCCGGGCACTGACCTGTGAGGCCCGGCTGGTGGTGATGGATGAGCCTTCGGCGGCGCTGAACGAGACCGAACTCAAGCGGGTGTTCCAGGTGATTCGCGAGATCACTGCGGCGGGTGTGGCGGTGCTGTATGTCAGCCACCGCTTGAATGAAATTCGCGAGATCGGCGACCGGGTCACGGTGCTGCGTGCCGGGCGAACCCTGCAAACCCACGAGCTGGCGCAGATCGACGACCAGGCGCTGATCGCCGCCGTGGTCGGCGAGCACCGCGACCTGCTGGAACGCAGCCCGCGTCAGGCGCCGCGGGACAACCTGGCGCTGAATATTCGCCGGCTGCAAGGCGAGCAGGGCCTGGACGTGCAGGGGCTGGAAGTGCGCCAGGGCGAAATTGTCGGGCTTGCCGGGCTTAACGGGGCAGGGCGCAGCACGTTGCTCAAAGCCTTGTTTGGCGTGGGGCGCAACGACAGCGATGTTGAACTGTTTGGCCAGCCTTATCAGCCGCAAACCTCGCGCCAGGCGATCCGCCAGGGCGTCGGGTTGGTGCCGGAAAACCGCAAGACCGAAGGCCTGCTGCTGGATGCGCCGATCTACCGCAATGCCTGCCTGGTGCACACCCGGCACTTGAACTGGTTTTCCCATCGCCAGGCCAAGGACCGCGCCGGCCCGGTGCTGCAGCGCTTGCAGACCAAGCTCGACAACCTTGAGCAACCGGTACGCCAGCTCTCCGGCGGCAATCAACAGAAGGTGGTCATGGCCAAGTGGGTGATCGACGGCGCGCGCCTGTTGCTGCTGGACGAGCCCAGTCGTGGCCTGGATGTCGGCGCCAAGGCCGACCTCTATGCCCTGGCCCGCAGCCTGGCGCAGGAAGGGGCGGCGGTGCTGGTCGCCAGCAGCGAGCTGGACGAGTTGTACGTCAATTGCGACCGCATCTGGGTGATGCATGAGGGGCGCAACGCGCTGTGTTTCGACCCCTTGACTGCCAGTCGCGACCAGATCGACCAGGCCATCCTTATCGGTAGAACGAGTGTAGAACCATGACTATTGCAAGCAACCCAAGCCCGGTTTTCGATAAGCCCGTCACCCTCACCAGCCGCCGTCGCAGTGCGGTGCTGGAGTGGGTGATGCGCTACAACTTTGTGTTCATTTTTCTGTTTGCGGTGGTGGTGGCGACGTTCCTGTCGGACGACTTCCTGACCTTCGGCAACATCGCCAACCTGTTCCAGCAGGGGGCGATTGTCGGGATCATCGCCATCGGCATGACCTTCGTTATCCTTACGGCCAATATCGACCTGTCGGTGGGCAGCCTGTGTGCCTTCGGCGGGATCCTGGTGGCGGTGCTCCTGCAGCAGCAGGTCAGCGGCTGGCTGGCGGTGCCGGCCACGTTGCTGGTGGGACTGGCCATCGGCACCTTGATGGGCAGCCTCACGGTGTTTGGCAAGGTGCCGAGTTTTATCATCACCCTGGCCGGGCTGGTGTCGCTGCGCGGGGCCACCTTCCTGGCATCCGACGGTGCGCCGATTGGCGGATTGCCGGCCAGCTTCACCTCGTTCGGCTCGGCCATGATCGACATCTGGCCCAGCGCTGGCATTGCGTTTCCGGTGCTGGGGCTGATCTTTATCCTGATCACCGTCATCGCCTGGCTGGTGCTGCGCTACACGGTGTTTGGCGAGTATGTGCTGGCCACCGGCGGCAACCTGGAGGCTGCGCGGCTGTCCGGCGTGCCGGTGCGGGCGGTGACGATTGCGGTGTTCGCCATCTGCGGCGGCCTGGCAGCATTCGCCGGCTTGTTGATGACCTCACGCCTGCACGTCGGCCAACCGACCGCTGCCCAGGGCCTGGAACTGGATGCAATTGCCGCCGTGGTGTTGGGTGGCACCAGCCTGTTCGGCGGGCGCGGCAGCGTGGTAGGCACGGCGGTGGCGGTGATGCTGCTGCAGGTGTTGCGCAATATCTTCAACCTGCTGGGGCTGGGCTCGTTCTACCAGATGGCGATCACTGGGGTGATCATCGTGCTGGCGATTTTGCTCAACCGCTTGATCGACCATTACGCCGGGCGCACCTGAGGACACCGTGATGAATGCACCGCTACCCGCGCCGATCAAGGCCGTGATCTTCGACATGGACGGCCTGCTGCTCGACACCGAAGGCATCTATACCGAAGTCACCCAACTGATTGCCGACCGCTACGGCCGCACCTTTGACTGGAGCATGAAGCAGAACACCATCGGCCTGGGGGCTTATGAACTGGCCAGCTATATCGTGCAGGCCGTGGGCTTGCCGATGAGCCCCGAGGCGTTCTTGCAGGAACGCACACCATTGATGAATGCGCGGTTTCCCCAGGCGGCGGCCATGGCCGGGGCCCAGGCGCTGGTGCGGCATTTGTCGGCCCACGGTGTGCCGATTGCGGTGGGTACCAGTTCGTCGCGGCACTATTTCGAACTGAAAACCACCTTGCACCGCGACTGGTTCTGCTTGTTCGATGCCATCGTCACCGCCGATGACCCTCAGGTAGGCGCTGCCAAGCCGGCGCCGGACATCTTCCTGGTGGCTGCCGAGCGGCTGGGAGTGACGCCCGCTGAATGCCTGGTGTTCGAGGATTCGCCATTTGGCATCACTGCGGCCAAGGCGGCCGGGATGTACGCCGTGGCCATCCCGGACCCGGCGATGCCGCAGGAGAAGTTCCTGCATGCGGATGGAAGACTGCTGAGCCTGGAGGCGTTTGACCTCGCGCGATGGGGGTTGCCAGCCTACCGCTGACTCGACGTCCGGTAGGCTGCCTCGTCGTCAGCGGGTGTATGGTAGACCGGGCAAACACCTGGATTATCTCTGGAGAGAGAGGTGACTATGAGCACTCCCATGCTGAACAAGCTGCATCTCAACGGTTATGACATCGTGCAGGTCAACAGCGGCCCGTGGCGCGTCTGTACCAAGGCTGATCGCCTGGCATCCTTCGGTTCCCGTGAACAGGCGCTGGCGTATGCCGCGGCGCTACCGGGTTACAAGGCACGGTCTAGGCCGGTCGCCAATGATGCATGAGCCCTCAACAGCCTCGGTCAATCCGGGGCTTTTTATTGGCACCCAATTGAGCAACACATGACCGGTGGCGAGGGAGCTTGCTCCCGCTGGAGTGCGAAGCGCTCCCAGGATTTTGGGGCCGCTACGCAGCCCAACGGGAGCAAGCTCCCTCGCCACACAGAGGTTATTTTGGGATGATTCGCAGCTGATCAGCCCGTAGGAACCGGTCATGTCCCTGGCAACCTTATTTCTGTTCGTGATGATGAGCGCCGCGATTATCGCGATACCTGGCCCGACGGTTCTGTTGGCCCTGCAAAATGGTTCGCGCCATGGTTTGCAGGCGGCGTTCTGGGGCATGGCCGGGGCGGTGTTGGCCGACGCTTTGCTGGTGACGGCGGTGGCGTGTGGCCTGGGATTGCTGCTCGCGGCCAGCGAAGGGCTGTTTCAGGCGCTGAAATGGATCGGTTCGGCGTACCTCATCTGGATCGGCTGGCAGATGTTGCGATCACCCCAGGCGGCGTTGCCATCGGTAGACGAGGGTGAGGACGGCGGCACCCGCTCGGCGAGTATTTTCACCCGCAGTTTCCTGGTGGCGATTTCCAACCCCAAGGCGTTGTTGTTCATGTCGGCATTCCTGCCGCAATTCGTCGACAGCACCCAGGCACAACTGCCGCAGTACGCGTGCCTGTTGCTGGCGCTGTGCGTGCTCAATGTCAGCATCATGATGTTCTACGCGGTATGCGGGGCACGCTTGCTCAGTCGCCTGCGGCCCGCACATTTGCAGCATTTCAACCGTGGGGCGGGTGGGTTGTTGATGACGATGGGCGTGCTGTTGGCCGCTTACCGTCGTGCCCCGGCTGCGTAACTTAAACGAATGGCTGGCCGTGGAACCCGCGTGGCAGGCGCTGACGGCCTGGCAGGTCGGTCAGGCGCTGGGTCCAGGCACTGCGCCAGTCACCGGCGGCATGGGCGGTTTTGGACTTGCGCGCGGCACGCCGAGCGGCGTTGCGTTGGGTGCGGCGGGCTTCCTTGAAGACTTCGGTGTTACGGCAGGTACGGCACTTGACCCGATTCAGCTCGGTGCTGGAAGGGAGGTTGTTGCCGTGATGACCGCAGGCAAGATGCCCGGCGACCTTGAAGTGAATGACCATGTAAGCGTCTCCTTCTTGGGGGATGCGTCGCATCGGTAATCTGCTGATGCGCGCGGGCAGGGCGGGGCAGCCATTGGCTGATGTTCACCGCTCTGTCTTTTATGACAGTTCGCTGCTCCATGCGTTCGTTTGAGGGTATTGCGCCTCCGTCGACACCCGTAGCGCCTGCTGGTAATGCAACGGCGAGCGGCCGATCTCACGTTTGAAGGCATGGCTGAATGCGCTCTGGGAGTTGTAGCCCAGCGAGAGCGCGAGCTCGATCAACGAGCGTTTGCCCTCAGCCAGCGCCCGCGCTGCCAGACGCATGCGCCACTGGGTGAGGTAGGCCATCGGCGAGACCCCGGCGACGTCCTTGAAGTAGGCCGCAAAGCTGGCTCGCGACATTGCACACGCCTTGGCCAGTACCTCCAACGGCCTGGTTTCGCCCGGCTCGCCATGGATAAGGCGCAGCGCCGGCGCCAGGCGTTTGTCGGTCATGGCGCGCAGCCAACTGCCGGACAGCGGCGGTGCGGTTTCGAAATGCAAACGCAGAATTTCGATGAACATCAGGTGCGCCAGTTGCGATGAGGCCACTGCTGCACCCGGACGATCATGCTCCCGTTCACGCACCAGTTGATTGAGCAACCAATGCAGTGTTTCGAGCGCATGGGTCCTGGCATTCAAATGGATGAAGGGCGCCAGTGCTGCACGTAGCAGGTGTTCGGAGTCAGGGCTGAGTTCCACCTTGCCGCCAATCATGAAGAACTCATCCCCATCGCCGTGATACGCCAGGGCACCCACTCGCTTGTCGAGGATCTGTTGCAAATCCACCGGTGTTGCACTCAGGTCGCTGGCCATGACATGGGGCCTTTCGGCCGACAGTAGAAACACATCGCCTTCGTTTACCGCAATGGGCGTGCTTTCGCCTTTGATCTTCAGCCAGCACGTCCCTCGCAACACGCCCCAGAACTTCAATTGGGTAGCCGGTGGAAAGGCGATCGCCCAGCGTCCGCCCGCCACCAGGCCGCCGGACATCACGGAGCGGGCTTGCATGAAGGTGAGCAACTCGGAAAATGGATCAGTCATGATTTAGACGATTGCTTATAAAAATTGGAGTCTAGCGCATTCATCGTCTAGGTCGGATGGATATGCTGGGGTCTCCAACGTCACTACAGAGGGTTTGATCATGACATCACGCACTTGGTTGATCACCGGAGCCAACAGTGGCTTTGGACGCGAGATGACCGAGCAATTATTGGCACGGGGGGAGCGCGTTGCGGGCACGGTCCGGGATTTGGCGAGCATGGCGGACCTGCGAGCGCTTCATGGCGAAAGGCTGTGGCTGGCCGAGTTGGATCTGACTGATACCCCGGCGATTCGCCGGGTGGTCGATCAGGCATTCAAGGCGCTGGGGTCCATTGAGGTGGTGGTCAGTAACGCAGGCTACGGCCTTTTCGGCGCCGCAGAAGAGATGACCGATCAGCAGATCGAGCATCAATTGGGTACCAACCTGCTGGGTTCCATTCAATTGTTGCGCGCCGCGCTGCCCCACCTCAGGGCCCAGGGTGGCGGGCGGATCCTGCAACTGTCCACCATGGGCGGGCAGGCCGTTTTCCCGGGTGGTTCGCTGTACCATGCGAGCAAGTGGGGAATTGAAGGCTTTGTCGACGCCTTGGGCGAGGAAGTGGCTTGTTTCAACATCGGCTGCACCCTCATCGAACCCGGTAGCGCCCGCACCGGTTTTCGCTACCGCAGCGCGCAACTGGCGCCACGCCTGGAAGACTACGACCGTTCTCCTTCCAGCCACGCACGGCGGATGATCGAAGGCGGCACGACGGTGTCGTCGGGTGACCCGGCCAAGATGGTTGCGATCATGCTTGCCAGCGTCGACCAGCACCCTGCGCCCAAGCGCATTGCCTTGGGGCCAGACGCCTACACCGTGATGCACAAGCAGCTCAGCGACCGTCTGGCAGCACTGGAAGCGCAAAAGGACCTGGCATTTTCGACGGACTTCTTTGTGCCGTAACGAAACCGGCATTGCTGTTCGCGACGCACCCGCTCGTTTATCCTCCGGTCACACACACAATGTGACTGGAGTGGAAGATGAGCAATCAAGAGTCCCAGGAAGGCGGCTGCCGTTGTGACCGGGTGCGTTTTACCGTGACCGAAAAACCATTGATCACCATGGCGTGCCACTGCACCGGGTGCCAGAAGATGTCATCCAGCGCGTTCTCGCTGAGCGCGCTGATCCCCAGCCACGGATTCACCATCACCCAGGGCAACCCGGTGATCGGCGGGTTGCATGGCGTAGACCGCCACTACTGCTGCCCCCACTGCATGAGTTGGATGTTTTCCCGCCCCAATGGCGTGGAAGATCTGATCAACCTGCGCCCCACCATGCTGGATGACGCCAGCGGTTATGTGCCATTCATAGAAACCTGGACCAGTGAAAAGCTGCCGTGGGCGACTACCCCGGCGCAGCACAGCTTTGCGCAGCTCCCGGAGAGGGAGAATTTCCCCGCGCTGATACAGGCGTACGCCGAGTACAGCGGCGGTTGAACTAGTCCATCAGTGCCAGCAGGTCGGTGTCGCCCACGTCGCGCCCGGCCTGGGTCAACAGCGTTGTCACCTGGCCCCGGTGGTGGGTCTGGTGATTGAAGAAGTGCACGAGCAGTGCATGAAAATTCTTGTTCATGGGCGTGCCCGCCATGTTGTGGTACTGCAGGGGCTGATCCAGGTCCGGCTCACTGATCGACTGCACCCAGTCGATGATGAGCTGGTCGAGCCAGGCGCGGTGGGCCGACAGTTCACGGATATCGGCGAAGGCCAGTTTATTCAGGCGTGGCGGCAACGCCAACGCGTCTAACGGTACCAGCGCGGCAAAGCCTGCTGGATGCTCGGCGAAACGCTTGAGCCAGACGCGATCACCCAGGGCGAGGTGGTTCAGCGTGCCAAGGATCGACCCGAAGAACGCGCCACGGTCGGCAATCAAGTCTTCGTCGCTCAGGCCGTGGGCCGCTTCATACACCTTGCGGTTCATCCACTGGTTATAGGTCGCCATCAAGGCAATCTGCTCGGTACGGGTCACGTGAGGTTCCTCGATGGGGGGGCGTCGCCATGATAATGCGAGCCTGCCGGGCGGTCATGGTGTTCTCGCGCAGCGCAGCTATTGTTGTTGATCTGGAACTCTGCGCCCTGGGAGGGTGACACCATGAATACCGGCGATCTACTGGAACAATTGCTGCGGGCGGGCCAGGCCTCGTCCAGCCAGCAGGGCGGCGCTGCACCCGGGTCTCAGGGCGGGCTCGGTGGTTTGGGCGGCTTGCTTGGCGGTTTGCTGGGCGGCAGCGCTGCTTCGGCTTCCGGCGGTGGCGGCCTTGGTGGCTTGCTCGGTGGCCTGGGCGGCATGCTCGGCGGAACCCGTGCGGCACCTCAGGGGCGCACCGGCGGCACCAACTACGCGGCGCTGGCGTCGTTGGGGATGATGGCGTTCCAGGCGTATCAGGCCTGGCAGCGGCAACAGGCGTCGGCGCCGCAGCAGGCGTTGCAGACGGTTGACCAGTTGTCTGGCGCGCAGGTCGAAGAACACAGCCACGCCGTGCTGCGTGCATTGATCGCGGCAGCCAAGGCGGATGGCGAGATTGATGAGCGGGAGCAGCAGATGATCTCGGCCGAGATCGGCAAGCACACCGATGATCCGCAATTGCAGGCGTGGCTGGATGCCGAGGTGGCCAAACCGTTGAATGCGACGGATTTTGCCGAGTTTGCCGGCGACCCGGCGGTGGCGTCGGAGGTGTACCTGGTCAGTGTGCTGCTGGTGGATGACCAGCGGGACGCGGAGCGCAATTATCTGGATGAGCTGGCGGCGCAGTTGAAGATTGATCCTGCGTTGCAGGTGCATCTGGAACAGCAGGCCAAGGGGCAGGTTTAAATCGCTATTTACGGTCATACCAAACCTGTGGCGAGGGAGCTTGCTGTGGCGAGGGAGCTTGCTCCCGCTGGGCTGCGTAGCGGCCCCGGAAATTTTGGGAGCGCTTCGCACTCCAGCGGGAGCAAGCTCCCTCGCCACAGCAAGCTCCCTCGCCACTGGGATCATCGTCTGTGGGTTAGAACCGCAGTGTGGCCCCCGTCGTGAGCCATTGATGCTGATCCCCGATCAAACTGCGTCCTACCACCAGGTCCACGTCCACATTCTTGCCGATATGCATCCTCGGCCCGGCTTGCCAGGCCTGGTCGCCGCCTTGCTGGCCGTAGCGTTCGGCGATCAGTGTCAATGAGTCCATCAGGCTGTATTCAAACCCGGTGCCCCAGGTCGGCCGATGGGTCTGGTCGCCGTCGTTATAGGCGTGGCTCCAGCCGGCGTTGAAGTTAAGCCGCAGGCCCTCCATGGGCTGCCAGGTAAACGGCACATTCAAGTCCGCGCCATCAAACGAGTGCCGGCGGTTCAGCGCGTAATGTACGCCGGCAGACGCGGCCAGTTCCAGGCCCAGGTCTTCCCGGGCCCACAACTGCGCCTTGAGCTGCGGATTCACTTGGGTTTCGCCGTCGCCATCATGGTTGGCCCGGGACACGGCGGCAGTCCACTGCAACCAAGGAATGGCAGCGGAGGTGCAGGCCGGCGCCAGGGTTTCACTGTGGGTTGAGCCCGCGTGCCGGTTGGCGGTGAACCAGGCGTCGACATTGCATTCGCCCGGGGCGTTGATTGCGCCGTCGTCGACCACGTAGGAGCCGCCTGCCGCATGGGCATTCGACATCAGGCTGAGCACCAGCACGATGCCCGCGGTCACGCCGACGAAAATCAGGTTGCGCCGCACTGCCCGAAGCTTGGAGGCGGGCAGGGGATGGAAGGTAACGTGGGTGGTGCGGTTGCGGTATTTGGCGAAACCGTCAGGGGTGTGTTTCTTGTACATGGTGAACCTCGATCAACAGCCGGTGGCGCGCCCCGACCGGACTTGGCAGGGACGCGCCGTGTTTCAAATAGAAAAAAGTGTGCAACGGGGTACCGCTACAACGGGGTTCTTCGTTCATGCCTGGATACTCCAATAAGGGTTGATTCAGCTGTCTACAGTCAGCACATGGATGCCACTGGCCCTGGCCTGGCTCACCAGTTCCGAGGTGTCGTCGCCACCGGGCAGCGCGATGATCACGTCGGGCCGGCTGTCGGTGAGCATGAACTGGTTGCGATGGCGTTCGGCCTGCTTGCCATGGCGTTGCCAGTTGGGTGGGTAACGCACCACATTCACTCCGGTTTCCCGGGCCCAGTCTTCCACGTCGCTGCCCAGGAACTGGCTGCCACCGTGGATCAACACCTGCACCGGGCGCAGGCGGTGGTAGGCGTCCAGCACCTGGCGGGACATTTTTGTATCGGCGTAATGACGACCTGCACAGATCAAGACGCGCATGGTGATCTTTCCTTGTAGTGCGTATTGCCATTTATCGACGCGGGCGCAGCAAGCGGATGCAGGTGCTGTTCAAGCTGCTGGAAAAACCCAGCATGAAGCGCATTTCCACGGCGCTGAGCACGTTGCGCACGTACAGCCGTACGCCCAGCACCATCACCGCCTTGGCCGCCTGGGCGAGGCCGTACACCAGCAGCGCGCGAGCAGCGTTGTCGAGGTAGCTCATAAGTGTGTTCATTGTCTGTCTCCGCGTGCACTGGCTATCTACCGATAGCCAGCGCTTTCAGGGGCGGTTGATCAGTACCACTGCTTGAAGCGGCGGATGTAGAGGGTTTTCATCAGTTGTGCCACGCAGCAGTAGGCGACCAGGGTGCCCACCAGCCATGGGAAGTACGCCAGTGGCAGCGGCTCCAGGCCAACCATCGCGCCCAGCGGCGAGAACGGTACGTAGATGCCCAGCCCGATCACGATGCAGGTCATCATCATCACCGGCCATGCGGCGTTGCTCTGGAAGAACGGGATCTTGCGGGTGCGCAGCATGTGCACCACCAGGGTTTGCGAGAGCAGCCCCTCGATGAACCAGCCGGACTGGAACAGGGTCTGCATTTCCACGCTGTTGGCCGAGAACACGTACCACATCAGGGCAAAGGTGGTCATGTCGAAGATCGACGAGGTCGGCCCGATCCAGATCATGAAGCGGCCAATGTTTTTCGCGTCCCACTTGCGTGGCTTGGCCAGGTATTCCTTGTCCATCTTGTCCCACGGCAAGGCCAGCTGGGAGATGTCGTACATCAGGTTTTGCAGCAGCAGGTGGATCGACAGCATCGGCAGGAACGGGATGAACGCACTGGCCACCAGCACCGAGAACACGTTGCCGAAGTTGGAACTGGCGGTCATGTTCAGGTACTTCATGATATTGCCGAAGGTCTCGCGGCCTTTCAGCACGCCTTCTTCCAGCACCATCAGGCTCTTTTCCAGCAGGATGATGTCGGCGGATTCCTTGGCAATGTCCGTCGCGCTGTCCACCGAGATGCCCACGTCGGCATCCCGCAAGGCCGGAGCGTCGTTGATGCCGTCGCCGAGGAAGCCCACGGTGTGGCCGTTGGACTGCAAGGTCTTGAGCACCCGCGACTTCTGCAGCGGCGTCAGCTTGGCGAACACCGTGCGCTCCTCGACCCGCAGCTTGAGGGTGGCGTCGTCCATCGCTTCGATTTCCGTCCCCAGCAACGGTACGCCTGGCTCCAGGCCGACCTGGCGGCAGATCTTGCTGGTGACGATGGCGTTGTCGCCGGTGAGCACTTTGACGGCCACGCCAATTTCGCGTAGGGCAGCGATCGCCGGGCCAGCGGTTTCCTTTGGTGGATCAAGGAAGGTCAGGAAGCCACGGATCACCAGGTTGCGCTCATCGGCCGTGGTGTACTGCTTGCGGGCGAGTGCCTGGGGAATGTTGCGGGTGGCCAGCACCAGCACCCGGAAGCCGTCCTCGTTGTAGTCCTGGGCAATCGCCAGCAACTCGTTGCGACGCCGATCATCCAGCTCGACGGCCACGTCGCCTTCCATCACGTGGGTGGAAATGCTCAGCATCTCCTCGACCGCACCCTTGCACACCAGCAGGTGATCGTTTTGCGCGTCCTTGACCACGATCGACAGGCGACGGCGGATGAAGTCGAACGGCAACTCATCCACCTTGCTGTAGGCAAACGGCACCTGGAACTTCGGATTCTGCTCGGAGAACTGTACGACCGCCTGGTCCATCAGGTTCTTCATGCCGCTCTGGTGATGGCTGTTGAGCCAGGCGAGGGTCAGCACTGAGTCATCACGGTTGCCAAAGGCGTTGACGTGGTGCTCGAGGATGATCTTGTCCTGGGTCAGGGTGCCGGTCTTGTCGGTGCACAGCACGTCCATCGAACCGAAGTTCTGGATCGCGTTGAGGCGCTTGACCACCACCTTGCGCTTGGCCATGGCGGTTGCACCCTTGGCCAGGTTGGCGCTGACGATCATCGGCAGCATTTCCGGGGTGAGGCCTACCGCCACTGCCAGGGCGAACAGCAACGCGTCGCTCCAGTCACCCTTGGAGAAGCCGTTGAGGAAGAACACGATCGGCGTCATTACCAGCATGAAGCGGATCAACAGCCAGCTGACGCTGTTCACCCCGCGGTCAAATGCGGTTTGCACCCGGGAGCCGACAATCGCCTTGGCCAGGGAGCCAAAGTAGGTGCGCGGGCCGGTGGCAACCACCACGGCTTTCGCCCGGCCGCTGACCACGTTGGTGCCCATGAAACAGATGTTCGGCAGGTCCAGCAGGTTGCCCTGGTCGGCCGCCGTGGACGTGGCGGATTTTTGCGTCACATCCCCGAGGGTGTCGTACTTCTCTACCGGCAAGGCTTCGCCGGTCAGCACGGCCTGGCTGATGAACAGGTCACGGGACTCGATCAGGCGGATGTCGGCCGGGATCATGTCGCCGGCAGACAGTTGCACGATATCGCCGGCCACCAGGTCGCGCATCGGCACTTCCCGCAGGGTCGGCTTGGAGCCCACTTGCTCGCGACGCAACACCGTGGCGGTGGTGCGCACCATGGCCTTCAAGGCCTCGGCGGACTTGGCCGAACGATGCTCCTGCCAGAAGCGCAGCAGGCTGCTGAGCATGACCATGGTCATGATAATGATGACCTTGGTCAGGTCGGCTTCTTCACCGGCCTGCAGTGGCAGCCAGTAGTCAGTGAAGAAACTGATGGCGCCGAGGGTCAGCAGCACGTAGATGAACGGGTTGTTCAGGGCCTGGAGGAATTGCACGATGGCGTGAGGCGGCTTGTCGTGGGCCACCTCGTTGTAGCCTTCACGTTGCAGGCGAGCAGAGGCATCCAGTTCGGTCAGGCCATCCTTGGTTGCCCGGACATTGGCGAGGGTTGCCGAGAGGCCGTTCTGGGCTTCGCGGGCGGCGCGCATCGACAGCTTGGTGTCGGTATCCGTGCCGTTTTTCTTGTGCAGTTTCGGGTTTTTTACTGCGCTCATTGTGTGTACTCCTGTCGCCAATTTTTCGACAAAACATACCCGGTACTTACCTGATGACAGGCGAGCGAAAGCATGCCGAGTCGCTGACTTCGCGATCGGTTTAAATAAAGTGTTGGGTAACTTTCTACAGGCCCGCTAACAGCGCGTTAGTTAACTAACGCGCAGCGGGCTACTACTGGCTTCGTCCATAGAGAACTCCAGCTAATCAACTAACGGATAATCAGGAAGTTGCTGTTTCCAGCTGGCTTATGCCGCGCGAGCGTCCACGTAGAGGCTCAGCATCAGGCTCGCTTGCGCGACCAGGCTGGAAACGTCCCGTCTCTGTGGGTCTTGAGGGTCGGCATGATCCCATTGCTGGACCAGGTGGCCGGTGGTGGGGCAGATACGCCAGTGTGCCCGGGGAGTCGGGCACACGCGGGGGGATGAGGTCACAAAGGTGCTGCGGGTAGGGGAAAAGCCTACGGGCTCGCGGCACAATTTGGCACGCAGGGCGTTAGCCAGCGTACGCAGATCAGGTAAAACAATCAGTTGAAAGGTCATAACACACCTCGGGACCGGACTGGCATCCGGTGAGGCAGTTACGTTGGAGCGTCAGGCTCTAGCGCAGCTTACTCGGCCGGAAAGGCGAGTCCCGTCATTTTTTCTGGGTTTGGCGCCCGATTCGCCGCATTCACGGTGATCGGACAACGACTAGATACTGTGTCCATTGGCTTCTTTTGTGAGGTTGAAAAATGGCCCTGAGTTGCAGGCACGGGGAATTTACTCAGGCAGTTGCCGGATGTCAACGTTTAATGACTTAAATTGTTACTGGTTCAGAGTTTGTTCAGATAGAAGGTTGGGGGAAGTTGCAATATCAAGTGTGCTTATTGATAAATGCTCGGTGTGTGGAGGGTAGGTGAAGTAACAATAGCCGGATAACTTATCGCGGGGTTCCAAAGCCTGCGTTCGGCCA
>NZ_JACAPT010000011.1:0-24207 GCF_013385565.1 Pseudomonas sp. E6002
TGCTTACTTTTGCGCTTTTCAAAAGTGAGCCGCTGTAAGAGCGGAACCAATCTCAGCCATCACCAAAATAACGGATATTCACCCACCACCGGCCGTGATAAACCGCCGCGCCAAAAACCCATACAACAGATACCCAAACGCCAACACCAGCGTCGCACCAAACACCGCCTCCTCACCACACGCATAAATCGCATACAGCGAATACCCCACGGCAATCAGCAACACCGTGGTATTGCGTGCATAAATCGAGGCCGCCACCCGCGCTTTGTGCATCATCACCAGCAGCCCAGTCAGCGCAGTGACGTAAGGAATCAAATTGGTCACCACCGCCAGGTTCACCAACTTGCCGAACTGCGCACTGGCTGTGGGCGAGATGGTCGACAAGGCAATCAAGCTCTGCAACGCCGCGCAGGCAATCAGCCCCAACACCGGCGCGTGGGCGCGGCTGATCCGGCTGAAGAAACGCGGAAACAGACGCTGGTCCGCCGACATCTTGGCCGTTTGCGCCAGGGTGAATTGCCAGCCCAGCAGCGAGCCGATGCACGCCACTACCGCCAGGGCCATGATGATATCGCCCACCAGCGGCGTGAAGATCTGCGCATACACCAGGGCAAACGGCGCGGAAGACTCGGCCAGTTCGGCGTTAGGCACGATGCCCTGGATCACGCTGGTGGACAGCACATACACCAGCGCCGCGCCGAGGGTGCCCAGCAGGCAGGCCAGCGGCACGGTGCGCTTGGGGTCTTCCACCGCGTCATAGCCCTGGGCAGCGGACTCCATGCCGAGGAAGGCCCAGAGGGTCAGCGGGATACTCGCGCCAATCGCATCCCACAGTTGCAGTTGGTTGGGGTTCCAGGCGTCGCTGAACACCTCCGTCTTGAAATAGAACCAGCCGATCACGCTCAAGCCCGCCACGGGGATGATCACGCCCCACACCGTGATCACGCCGATCCGCCCGGTCAGGCGCGGCCCGCCGAAGTTGGCCACGGTGGTCAGCCAGATCAGCCCGAGGGTGCCGATGAACAAGGGGATGGGGCCGCTGCCCAGCCACGGGATGAAGGACGACAGGTAGCCCACCGCCGAAATCGCAATCGCCACATTGGCGATGATCAGCGACAGGAAATACAGGAACGAACACAGGAAGAACCCGGACTTGCCGTGGGCCTCTTCGGTGTAGGCCGACATGCCGCCGGTGCGGGTGCAGAAGAGGCCGCACTGGGCAAAGCAGTACGCGATCGCCATCGAGCCCACGGCGGTGATCAGCCACGACAGCAGCGAAATCGCACCCAATTGCGCCATGCTGGCGGGCAGCATGATGATGCCCGAGCCCATCATGTTGATCGCCACCAGGGTGGTCAGGCCCATCAGGCTCATCTTTTTGCTTGGCTCGGCCATCGGCGACTCCTTGCGCTGAGAGGACAGCCTTGTCAGTGAAGCAGCTTGTTGCCTGTTTGCGCGATTATCAGCCTGCTGCCTGCGGCTGCATCCGCAACTCACCTTCCACATCCTTGACCAACCCACTGGCCAGGAACAGCGGCGCCACGCGCTTGTGCAGCTGCGGCTCGACAAATTCCTTCACCGTGTCCAGCGCCAGCGCGCCGCTCAACGGCAGCTCGGCCTTGGTGTAAGACAACCAGGCTTTCTTCAGTATCAGCAGCACGTCGCTGCCGGCGGTGGAGGCGAAGCGGCGGTGGGTTTTTTTGCCGTCGAAATCGAAGGTGTGCTGAAACTCGTAACCGGCCTCGTTGCCTTCGCTGGCGACGCAGCGGATGCAGGTGCAGGGGCCATCGCCGAAGGCACTGCGCAGGTAGTTGTTGAAGTCCACCACGGGCTTGAGTGACAGGCGCTTATCCACCTCGAACAGGTCCCCGGTCATTTTTTCGTCAGTGTTCAAGGTCCATTTCCTCGCAGCGGTTTTTTCAAGGGCGGCACGATACCAGCCGAAGGGCGTGGGCGGGTAGTTTTTGGTCGCCTCAGTGGGGACGTCCATTCGCCAATGCCCTTGTTACGGTGATCAGCCCGCCAGCTCATCCACCATCAGGTCGATAAAGCGCCGTACCCGAGGCTCCAGGAAGCGTTTGCTCGGGTACATCGCCAGGATCTCCACGTCCCCGGCGTCCAGGTCGGGCAGCACCTGTGCCAGGCGTCCGGCGGCCAGGTCCTCGGCCACCACGAAGTCCGGCAGCAAGGCGATGCCCAGCCCGGACACGGCAGCGTCGCGCAGTGCTTCGCCGCTGTCCAGGCGCAGGCGGCTGCGCCCGTACGCCTTGACCCAGGTGCCATCCGATTCGCGAAAGCGCCAGCTTTGCTTGCGCGTGCGGCTGCTGAAATACAGGCAGTCGTGGTGGGCGAGGGCGTCCATGTCCCGGGGTATGCCGCGCTCGGCGAGATAGTCCGGTGCGGCGCACAGCAGCGCCTGATAACGAGCGACCACCCGGGACACCAACTGGCGGTCGGTGTTTGCGCTGCCGATGCGGATGGCCAGGTCGAAGCCGTCCTCGACGATATCGGCGGTGCGGTCGCTGAAGCTGACTTCCACCTGCACCTCGGGCCAGGCTTGCAGGTATTTCTTCAACAGCGGCAGCAACACCTTGCGCCCGAACGCATCGGGCAGCGTAAGCCGCAATAAACCGCGCGGTACCCCGGTGGGCTGGCCGATGCGGCTTTGGGCGTTGTCCACTGCGGCGAGGATCTCCAGACCCTGGTCATACAGCGCGCGGCCTTCGTCGGTGAGGCTCAAGGTGCGGGTGGTGCGGTTCAACAGGCGCACACCAAGGCTGTCCTCCAGGCGCGCCACGGCTTTGCCGGCGGCCGAGCGCGTCAGGCCCATCGCCTGGCCACCGGCGACGAAGCTGGCGCCATCGACCACCGCCATGAAGATCAGCATCTCGTTGAGGTTGGTGCGCAGCATGCAGAGTGGCTCCGGGGATGACATCAGGCACAGGCGCGCAATATAGCAGCGCCGGTGGGCAGTGTTTTTCGTATATCCATAGATCGCGATATTCTTTTTCGCACTGTACGTGGGCCGCTACGCTCGCAACCCTTCTCAAACTCGCGGCAGCGTTCTCATGATAATAAAACGACCCACCCTGACGCTCCTGGCAGCAGCCAGTGCGCTCCTCAGCCTTGGTGCACACGCCGAAGGCAAGATCAGCATCGCCCAGCAATTCGGCATCGGCTACTTGATCCTCGATGTGGTTCGTGACCAGAACCTGATCGAGAAACACGGCAAGGAGCAGGGCCTGGACATCAAGGTGGAGTGGAACAGTATCTCCGGCGCCACCGCGATGAACGAGTCGCTGCTGGCCGGCGCGCTGGACGTGGTGTCGGCGGGTGTGCCGCCCATGCTCACGCTGTGGGACCGCACCAAGGGCAAGCAGAACGTCAAGGCCATCGCCTCGCTGGGCTCGATGCCCAACTACCTGCTGACCAATAACCCGGATGTGAAGACCCTCAAGGACTTCAGCGAAAAAGACCGCATCGCCGTACCGGCCGCCGGTGTGGGTTTTCAGTCGCGTACCTTGCAGATTGAAACCGCCAAGCAGTTCGGGAACGACAACTACAAGAAGTTCGACGATATCTCCATCAGCCTGGCGCATCCGGACGCCACTGCGGCGCTGATTGCTGGCGGTTCGGAGATCAACGCGCATTTTTCCAGCCCGCCGTTCCAGTACCAGGAGTTGTTGAATCCCAAGGTGCACAAGGTGCTGAGTTCCTACGACATTCTCGGCGGCCCGGCGACGTTCAATGTGCTGTACACCACCGAGAAATTCCACGACGAGAACCCCAAGACCTACAAGGCGTTCTATGACGCGTTGGCCGAGGCCGAGACAATCATCAAGGCCGACAAGCCGGCAGCGGCCCAGGCTTACATTCGTGTAGAGCAGTCGAAGCTACCGCTGGCGCTGGTGGAGAAGATTGTCCAGGACCCGGAAATCGACTTCACCATCGTGCCGCAGCGTACCTATATCTATGCCGAGAAATTGCAGGAGTTGGGCGTGTTGAAGAACAAGGCGGGGAGCTGGAAGGATTACTTCTTTGAAGAGGCGCATGGCGGGAACGGCAGCTGACTCCATTCTGAATTGAAACGCACACAAAAATGTGGGAGCGGGCTTGCTCGCGAATGCGGTGGGTCAGTCGATACATGTGCTGGCTGAACCATCGCATTCGCGAGCAAGCCAGCTCCCACATTGGATCTGCGGTGTTTTCAATTCCCCGCAAGGTTGCTCTTGATCCAGTCGTACAAGTGATTCCCCTCGCTCGACGACTCGCTGTTGGCCCGCCGGCACAGGTAGTACTGGCGGCCATCATCGACCTGTAGATCAAACAGCTTCACCAACTCCCCATTTGCCACATGCGGCGCAACCAGTGGCGCGCGCAGCAGTGAGCAGCCCAATCCGGTCAGCGTGGCCGTCAGCGCCAACTGACCATCCTCCAGCAGCAAACCATTCAACGCGGTCCCGTGATGCACGTCGGCGGCCTGGAACCATTGGCTCCAGGTGCCGCGCTCTTCGTCGTGCAACAGCGGTAATTCACTCAGCGCCTCAGGTGTGTCGATCGGCCCGTGTTGCTCCAGGAATGCGCGGCTGCAATACGGCGTCACCGCCCCGGAAATCAGCGGCTCGCTGTGGTACCCCGGCCAGTGCCCGGTGCCGAAGCGGATCGATAAATCGGCAGCGTCGCTGGGGTAGCTGCGGTGGTTGGCGTAGGTGACGTTGATGTCCAGCGCCGGGTGGTCCTTGAGGAACTGTGCCAGGCGCGGGATGAACAGGTTGATGCCGAACAGCGGGATCAGGCTGATGGTGACCTGGCGTGTGGCGCTTTTTTCCCGCACATGTTCGGTGGCGCTGCGCAGTACGGCGAAGGCCGAGCGAATTGCGCGGTAGTACTCGCGGCCTTCTTCGGTGAGCACCAGGTTGCGGCCCTGGCGCAAGGTCAGCGCTTGCTGCAGAAAGCTTTCCAGCAGGTGCAGTTGATGGCTGACGGCGGAGGGCGACACGTCCAGCTCGCGGGCAGCGGAATTCACTCCGCCATGGCGGGCAAACGCTTCGAAGGTGCGCACGGCACGCAACGGCGGGTCATTGGCTAACTGTTCTAAATTATTCATGTGTTGAATTAAATACTAAGTGAGATGGCAAATAAAGAGCCATAAATGCCGTATTTATGGCGGTTATAGCGCTTTATGCGTTTGGCATAACCATATGAATTTCTGATAGTTGATAAAAACAGAATAGATGCTTAGTGTGCCGCCCTCGTCAGTAGTGAGGTCGATGGTTTCCATGGATGCGTTTATCCAGCAGCTGCTCAATGGTTTGATGACGGGCAGTCTCTACGCGCTAGTGGCCTTGGGTTACACCATGGTCTACGGCATTTTGCGGATCATCAACTTTGCCCACGGCGATGTGTTGATGATTGGCGCTTTGGTGGGCCTCTCGGTGATTCGCCTGTTGCAGGTGACATGGCCGGCGATGCCGCCGGTGCTGGTGCTGCTGGCAGCCACTGTGATTGCCATGGCGTTCTGCGCGGTACTCGCGGTGCTGATTGAGCGGGTCGCTTACCGGCGCCTGCGCAATGCGCCGCGCCTGGCGCCATTGATCAGCGGCATCGGGGTGTCGTTGTTGCTGCAAACCATCGCCATGTTGGTGTGGACGCGTAACCCGCAGATGTTCCCGCAACTGCTGCCGCTGGAACCGATTGAAGTGCTCGCGGGCGCTTCGGCGCATCCGGCGATCACCAACGCTACCGCCCTGACCACCATTGCCGTCGCACTGTCGGTGATGGTCGCGCTGCTGGTGCTGGTGGAGCGCACACGCTTTGGTCGGGCCATGCGCGCCGTGGCCGAGAACCCGCAGGTGGCGAGCCTGATGGGCATCAACCCGAATCGCATCATCGTGCTGACCTTTGCCATTGGCGGCGCCCTGGCGGCATTGGCCGGAATCATGATGGCGAGCAACTACGGCAGCGCGCACTTCTACATGGGTTTCCTGCCGGGCATCAAGGCGTTCACCGCAGCCGTATTGGGCGGCATCGGCAACCTCAAGGGCGCGATGCTTGGCGGCCTGCTGCTGGGGTTGATCGAGGCCCTGGGTACCGGCTACCTGGGCGCTGCCACCCAGGGTGTGTTCGGCAGCAATTACCAGGATGTGTTTGCCTTTATCGTGTTGATCGCGGTGCTGGTGTTTCGTCCTTCGGGGCTGTTGGGCGAACGACTGGCGACCCGCGCATGAGTGTCCTGAATACCTCCCGCCAGCGCGCCAGCTTTGGCCTTGTATTGTTCGCCGTGGCGCTGGTGCTGGCGCCTTGGATTGTCGGGCATGCCGGTGGCAATACCTGGGTGCGCACCCTCGATTTCGCCTTGCTGTACATCATGCTGGCCCTGGGCCTGAACATCGTCGTGGGTTACGCCGGGCTGCTGGACATGGGTTTTATCGCGTTCTACGCAGTGGGCGCGTACCTCGCCGCATTGCTGTCCTCGCCGCATCTGTTGCAGCAATTCCCGGCGCTGATGGCGCTGCTGCCGGCGGGCATGCACACCTCGATCTGGTTGATCCTGCCCTTGGCCGCGTTGCTGGCAGCGGGCTTTGGCGTGTTGTTGGGCGCACCGACCTTGCGCCTGCGCGGCGATTACCTGGCCATCGTGACCCTGGGCTTTGGTGAAATCATCCGCATATTGCTGCGCAACCTGGATCGCCCGGTGAACATCACCAACGGGCCCAAAGGTATTTCCCAGGTCGACCCGGTCAACCTGCTGGGGATCAACCTCGGGCGCACCCAGGAGCTGTTCGGCCTGCGCCTGCCTTCGGTCTATCTGTACTACTACCTGTTCGCCGCGCTGGTGGTGCTGATCCTGTTTGCCTGCATTCGCCTGGAGCGTTCGCGCATCGGGCGGGCCTGGGTGGCGATTCGTGAAGATGAGGAAGCGGCCCAGGCCATGGGCGTCAACACCTTGCGCTTGAAGCTGCTGGCGTTTGCCATCGGTGCCGGGTTTGGCGGCGTGAGCGGGGCGTTGTTCGCCTCGTTCCAGGGCTTTGTCTCGCCGGAGTCCTTCACTCTCAATGAGTCCATCGCGGTGCTGGCGATGGTGGTGCTCGGCGGCATGGGCCATATCCCGGGGGTGATTCTCGGCTGCGTATTGCTGGCGGCGTTGCCCGAAGCCTTGCGCGCGAGCATGGGCCCGTTGCAGCAGGCGCTGTTCGGCCAGGTGCTGGTGGACCCGGAAATCATTCGTCAGTTGTTCTACGGGCTCGCGCTGATCCTGGCGATGCTCTATCGACCGGCAGGCCTGTGGCCAAAAGGAGTGGCGCGATGAATCAGCCGCTGTTGCAGATTGACCAGGTGAACAAGCGCTTCGGCGGCGTGGCGGCGCTCACCGACGTGAGCCTGAGCATCCAGCCTGGGGAGATCTATGGCTTGATCGGCCCCAATGGCGCCGGTAAAACCACCTTCTTCAACGTGATGACCGGCCTGTATACCCCGGATTCCGGGCGCTTCCAGCTCGACGGCGAGGACTACAAGCCGGCCAGCGTGCACCAGGTGGCCCAGGCCGGCATCGCCCGGACCTTCCAGAATATCCGCCTGTTCAACACAATGAGCGCGTTGGAAAACGTCATGGTCGGCCGCCATGTGCGCACCCGCAATGGCGTGTGGGCCGCCTTGAGTCGCCATCGTCGAGCCCGGGAAGAAGAAGCGCAAACCCGCGCCCATGCCCATCGCCTGTTGGCGTATGTCGGGCTGGCGGGGTTCGCCAATTACCGCGCCGACAGCCTGTCCTACGGCCATCAACGCCGACTGGAAATCGCCCGGGCCCTGGCCACTGAACCACGTTTGCTGGCCCTCGACGAGCCGGCCGCCGGGATGAACGCTGCCGAGAAAGTGCAACTGCGCGGCCTGCTGGAAAAGATCCGCGACGACGGCCACACGCTGCTGCTGATCGAGCACGACGTGAAGCTGGTGATGGGGGTGTGCGACCGCATCAGCGTGCTCGATTACGGCCAAGTGATCGCCGTGGGCGCGCCTGCCGAGGTGCGCCACGACCCGGCGGTGATCCAGGCCTATCTGGGAGCCAGCGCCCATGTCTGAACCTTTATTGAAAGTCGACGGCTTGCAGGTGCGCTACGGCGCCATCGAAGCGGTCAAGTCCCTGGATTTACACATCGGCGAAGGCGAGCGAGTGACGTTGATCGGCGCCAACGGTGCCGGCAAGACCTCCAGCCTCAAGGCCCTGACCGGATTGCTGCCGGCAGCGGCGGGGCAGATTCACTTCGCCGGGCGTTCGATCCTCGGCCAGGCGCCGGACCAATTGCTGCGCCAGGGCATTGCGATGGTACCGGAAGGGCGCGGGATCTTTGCGCGCATGAGCGTCCTGGAAAACCTCCAGGCCGGGGCCTTCCTGCGTCGTGACACCGAGCAGGTGAACCGCGAGATCCGCCAGTTGTTCGAGCACTTCCCGCGTCTGGAGGAGCGCCTGCAGCAGTCCGCCGGCCTGCTCTCCGGTGGCGAGCAACAGATGCTCGCGCTGGCCCGGGCGCTGCTCTCCAAGCCGCGCTTGCTGGTGCTGGACGAACCGTCCATGGGCCTGGCGCCGATCATGGTGGAAAAGATCTTCCAGGTGATCGACGACGTGTGCCGCCAGGGCATGACCCTGCTGCTGGTAGAGCAGAACGCCCGGCTTGCGCTGCAGGTCACCGACCGTGCCTATGTGATGGACACCGGGCGCATCAGCCTCACTGGCCCGTCCCATGAATTGCTCGACCACCCCGAGGTGCGCAGTGCCTACCTCGGTGAATGAATTAACCCTGACGCTACCGGACGCCCGGCGTGTTCCGACCAGCCCGTAAAGAAACAGGAACCACTGATGAAGACTTTCAAGCACACCCTAGTGATCGGCCTGGCCCTGAGCAGCCTGGCGAGTGCCATGGCCCAGGCCGACCAGACCGTATTGATCGGCCTGGCCGGGCCGTTGACCGGCCCGTCGGCGCGGATCGGCAAGGACCTGGAAAACGGCGCGCAACTGGCCATCGACGCGGCCAACGCCAAGCACCCGAAAATCAACGGTGAGGCGGTGACCTTCAAGCTGCTGTCCGAGGACGACCAGTCCGACCCGCGCACCGCCGTCACCGTGGCCCAGCGCCTGGTGGACGAAGGCGTGGTGGGCGTGGTCGGCCACTGGAACACCGGCACCAGCATTCCGGCGGCGCGGGTTTATCACGATGCAGGTATCGCGCAAGTCGCCCCGGTTGCTACCGGGCACGCGTATACCCAGCAGGGCTTCGACACCAGCTTCCGGATCATGGGCCATGACGACGATGGCGGCCAGGTGGCCGGCGACTATGCTTTGAACACCCTCAAGGCCCGGCGCATTGCGGTGATCGACGACCGCACCGCATTCGGCCAGGGCCTGGCGGACCAGTTCGTCAAATCCATCGAGGCCGGTGGCGCCAAAGTGGTATCCCGTGAATACGTCGACGACAAGACCATCGATTTCAGCGCGGTGCTGACCAATATCCGCAGCCAGAACCCGGACCTGATTTTCTTTGGTGGCGTCGATTCCCAGGCCGCGCCTTTGGCCAGGCGTATCAAGCAACTGGGCATCAAGGCACCGCTGATGGGGGCCGGTGGGTTTGTCAGCCAGACCTTCCTGCAACTGGCGCAGAACGAAGGCGAGGGCGTGATTGCCCTGGAGCCGGGCCTGGCGGTGGCGCAGATGCCGGGTGGCAAGGCGTTCGAGCAGGCTTACAAGGATCGCTACAAGGCGCCGATCGAACTGCACGCGCCGTTTGCCTATGACGGTGTCGGGGTGTTGGTGGCGGCGATCGAGAAAGCCGACTCGGTGGACCCGCAAAAGTACCTGCCGGTGCTGCGCGCCATTAGCTACCAGGGCGTGACCGGGACCATTGCGTTTGATGCCGAGGGCAACCTGAAGAAGCCGTCGTTCACCGTGTATCAGGTCAAGGGCAATCAGTGGCAGCCAGTGAGTGTGGCGGGCGGCAAGTAAACGAATTCTGTGGAGCTGACGGAGGCACACAATGAGCAAGCTGGAAGGTGAACTGGGCATCCTGGCCCGGCGGCGGATCGAAGCCGAAATCATCAAGCCGATCTACGAGATCCTGGTGCGCGAGCAGGGCAAGGCCTTTGCGGCGGCGGTGATCGGCGAGGCGGTGGGCAATGCGGCGATCCAGGCCGGCAAGCACTTTGCCGAGCTGGAAGAGCAGGGCGCCGACCTCAAGAGCTTTGTCGAGCTGCAAGTGCTCTGGGAAAAGGACGATGCGCTGAAGGTCGAGATCATCGCCAGCGACGCCGAGCACTACGACTATGACGTGAAGCGCTGCCGCTATGCCGAGATGTATCACGAGATGGGCCTGGGCGAGATCGGTCACCTGCTGTCCTGCAACCGCGACGAACTGTTTATCGTCGGCTACAACCCGGACATCAAGCTGACCCGCACCCAGACCATCATGAGCGGTGCCCATCGCTGTGACTTCCGCTACCGGGCCAAACCCCAGGAGCCGCGTTCATGAACGACTTGGCGCGGGTCAATGGCGAGCGCCTGTGGGGCTCGCTGATGGAAATGGCGCAGATCGGCGGCACCGAAAAGGGCGGGGTCTCGCGGCTGGCCCTCACGGATGAGGACCGCCGCGGTCGCGACCTGTTTGTGCAATGGTGCGAGGCGGCCGGGTGCAGCATTCGGGTGGATGCCATGGGCAATATCTTTGCCCGTCGCGCCGGGCGCCAGGATCACCTGGCCCCGGTGCTGACCGGTTCCCATGGCGATTCCCAGCCGGCGGGCGGCAAGTACGACGGTATCTACGGCGTGCTGGCCGGGCTGGAGGTGCTGCGCACCTTGAATGACCTGGGGATCGAGACCGAGCGGCCAATCGAAGTGGTGAACTGGACCAACGAAGAAGGCTCGCGGTTTGCGCCGGCGATGATTTCCTCGGGGGTGTATGCCGGGGTGTTTGACCTGGAGTACGGCCTGTCCCGGGAAGACAAGGCCGGGATCACCATCGGCCAGGCGTTGCAGCAGATTGGCTATGCCGGTGCGCATCCGGTGGGTGGCCAGGCGGTGCATGCGGCGTTTGAGCTGCATATCGAACAGGGGCCGATTCTTGAGGCACAGGGCCTGACCATCGGTGTGGTCACCGGCGCCCAGGGCCAGCGCTGGTATGAAGTGGAACTGAGCGGGCGCAGCGCCCATGCCGGGACGACGCCGATGGATCACCGGCTGGATGCGTTGCTCGGGTTTGCCCGGGTGGTGGAGGCGGTGAACCAGATCGGCCTGGAACAGGGCGCCGAAGGGCGGGCGACGGTGGGCATGGCGAATATCTTCCCCAATTCACGCAACGTGGTGCCGGGGCGGGTGTTTTTCAGTGTGGAGTTTCGGCACCCGGATGAAGCGGTGCTGGGGTATCAGGATCAGCAGCTGCACGCGGCGGTGGCGCGGATTGCCGAGGGGATTGGTTTGCTGCACAGCGTGAAGCAGATTTTCCAGTACGCGCCGATTGCCTTCGACCCTGAGTGTGTGGAGGTGGTGCGGGCTTCGGCGCAAGCGTTGGGGTATAGCCATCGCGACATGATTTCCGGGGCCGGGCATGATGCCTGCTACCTGAACCGGGTGGCGCCGACGGCGATGATTTTTGTGCCGTGTGTGGATGGGTTGAGCCATAACGAGGCGGAGGAGATTCATCCGCAGTGGTCGACGGCGGGGGCGGATGTGTTGTTGCAGGCGGTGTTGGCCAAGGCGGGGGAGTGAGCGAGGTTTAACTGTTCAACTGGGTTCCCTGTGGGAGCTGTCGAGCTTTAGCGAGGCTGCGATGAGGCCCTGTCAGGCAATAGAGATGTCGACAGTCAGGCCGCCATCGCAGCCTCGCTAAAGCTCGACAGCTCCCACAGGGGACCGAGTTTCCACAGGGGGGGCGAGTTCCCATAGGAAATCCAGTTTTCGCTCTGGAGCTTCTTTGTCTGATGATCAGCGGAAGAACTCGCCCGGTGTGGCGTCGAACTGCTGGCGGAAGGCGTTGATGAAGGCCGAGGTGGATTCGTAGCCGCAGGCCAGCGCCACATCGGTCACGCGTTCGCCTTGTTCCAGGGCGGGCAGGGCGCTCAACAATCGCAGGCGCTGGCGCCACGCACGGAAGGTCAGGCCGGTGTCGCTCAGGAACAGCCGGCTGAGGGTTTTCTCGCTGACCGCCAGTTTCTGGCTCCACTGCCCCAGGGTGGTTTGCTGCTCCGGGTGCAGGTTCAGGCTGCGGTAAATCTGCCGCAAGCGGCTGTCGGCGGGCAGCGGCAACATCAGGTCGACCTGGGGCGCGGCGGCCAGTTGGTCCAGCACCACTTGGGCCAGCCGTCCATCCGGGCCATCCTCGGCGTATTCCACCGGCAATTCGCTGAAGCTGCGAATCAACTCGCGCAACAGGCTGCTCACCGCCAGCACCTGGCAGCGGTCGGCCGCCCAGGCGGTGACGCTGCAATCGAGGTACAGGCTGCGCATCTCGGTATGGGGCGAACTGAACACCCGGTGTGGCATGCCGGCCGGTATCCACACGGCCCGCTGGGGTGGCGCGACGAAGCGTCCTACGCTGGTCTGGATCTCCAGCACCCCGGATATTGCGTAGGACAACTGCACCCACGGGTGACTATGGCGGCGGGTCAGCGCGCGGTTGGGCAGGGATTCGGTGCGGCCATACACCGGCCTGGGCAGGCTGGAAAGCCCGGGCACGCTGCGGCGCACGGTTTTGTCATGTCCTTTTGGCGGCATTTACTGGCTCATTGGCGTTAGTCGGTAACAAGCCGTTACGTTAGAGTCGCGACGATGCTCTTGGCAACCCCTGGAAGATTGGCCTATGACCCGCCCACGCTTTTTACCTGACAACTTCACCCTGACCCTGGTGGCCACGGTGATCCTCGCGTCCCTGCTGCCCGCCAGCGGCCAGACCGCCGTGGCCTTTGGCTGGGTGACCAACCTGGCCATCGCGCTGCTGTTTTTCCTGCACGGCGCGAAACTGTCGCGCCAGGCCATTGTTGCCGGTGCGGGTCATTGGCGCCTGCACCTGCTGGTGTTCAGCCTGACCTTCGTGCTGTTTCCGTTGCTGGGCCTGGCGCTCAAGCCGGTGTTGTCGCCGCTGATCGGTAAAGACCTGTACATGGGCATGCTCTATTTGTGTGCGTTGCCCGCCACCGTGCAGTCGGCGATTGCCTTTACCTCGCTGGCCCGGGGCAATATCCCGGCGGCGATTTGCAGCGCGGCGGCGTCGAGCCTGTTCGGGATCTTCCTGACGCCATTGCTGGTGACGTTGCTGCTGAATGTGCATGGCGATGGCGGCTCCACCGTCGATGCGATCCTGAAAATCAGTGTTCAATTGTTGCTACCGTTCATCGCCGGGCAAATCGCCCGTCGCTGGATCGGCGAGTGGGTAGGGCGTAACAAATCCTGGCTGAAGTTCGTCGACCAGGGGTCGATTTTGCTGGTGGTCTACGGCGCCTTCAGCGAAGCGGTCAACGAAGGCATCTGGCACCAGATTCCGTTGTGGGAACTGGGTGGCCTGGTGGTGGCGTGCTGTGTGTTGCTGGCGCTGGTACTGGTGGCGTCCACGGTGCTGGGCAAGGCTTTTGGCTTCAGCCAGGAAGACCGGATCACCATCCTGTTCTGCGGCTCGAAGAAAAGCCTGGCCACCGGTGTGCCGATGGCCCAGGTGTTGTTTGCCGGGGCGAGCATGGGGGTGCTGATCTTGCCGCTGATGCTGTTTCACCAGATCCAGTTGATGGTCTGCGCGGCGCTGGCCCAGCGCTATGCCAAGCGTCCTGAGTCGATTCCCGAGCTGATGGGGCAAGTCGATCCCTGAATCGTCGTGTTACTATTTTTTGCGCGCGGCTCAAGGCCCGGCATCGGGCCGGCTTGATCCGCGCGCAAACGAGTACGACGACCTGTCAATGAGCATTTCCGCCGCAACACCTCAAGCCAACTGGCAACCGGTCTTCGCTCTCGCGTTGGCTGCTTTCGTTTTCAATACCACCGAATTTGTACCGGTCGGCCTGCTGAGTGCCATCGGCGCGAGCTTCGACATGCCCATCGCCAGCGTCGGCCTGATGCTGACCATCTATGCGTGGATCGTGTCCCTGACCTCGCTGCCGGTGATGCTGCTGACCCGTAACGTCGAGCGGCGCAAGCTGCTGATCGTGCTGTTCGGCATGTTTATCGCCAGCCATATCCTGTCCAGCGTGGCCACCAGCTTTGGCATCCTGATGCTCAGCCGGGTCGGCATTGCCCTGTCCCATGCGTTGTTCTGGTCCATTACCGCCTCCCTCGCGGTGCGTTTGGCGCCGGAGGGCAAGCAGGTGCAGGCCCTTGGGTTGCTGGCTACCGGTACTTCCCTGGCGATGGTTCTGGGTATCCCGCTGGGCCGCTTGCTGGGCGAAGCCATGGGCTGGCGCACCACCTTCCTGGTGATCGGCGCGTTTGCCGCCGGGCTGGTGTTCTGGCTGGCGCGCACCTTGCCGCTGCTGCCGAGCCAGAACTCCGGCTCGTTGCGCAGCCTGCCGCTGCTGTTCAAGCGCCCGGCGCTGGTGGCGTTGTATGTGCTGACGGCGATGGTGGTGACGGCGCAGTTCACTGCCTACAGTTATGTTGAGCCGTTTGTTGAAGGTGTTGCCGGTATGAGTGGCAATACGGTGACCCTGATCCTGCTGGTGTTTGGCGGCGCGGGGATCATTGGCTCGTTGTTGTTCAGTCTGGTGCATCGCTTTAATCCGCACCGGTTCCTGATCAGCGCGGTGACTATCCTGGCGCTGTGCCTGGCGTTGTTGCTGCCGTTGAGTGGCGAGGTGTCGTACCTGGTGACCCTGAGTGTGTTCTGGGGCATGGCCATCATGGGTTTTGGCCTGGCGTTGCAATCGAAGGTGCTGGTGCTGGCGCCGGATGCCACGGATGTGGCGATGGCGATGTTTTCCGGGATCTACAATATCGGTATTGGCGGTGGGGCGTTGATGGGCAGTTGGGTGGGCAGCCACTTTGGTTTTGCTTGGATCGGCGCGGCGGGCGGGTTGCTGGCAGCGGTGGCGTTGATTGGGTATTGCCTGGCGATTTATCGGTTTGGGCAGGGTGTGGCGCGTAGCCCTCTGTAGGAGGTAATTTTCATGGCAGTTCGTTTGATTAAACCGGCGGTATTCGCAGTGCTCGCCGGGTTTTCCGTGTTGTGGCTCAGCCCTGTGAGCCTGGCGGCCAGTTTTGACTGTGACCGGGCGAAGGCGCCTGACGAGAAAACCATCTGTGCCACGCGCTCCCTCAATGATCAGGACGTGACCATGGCGCTGCTCTATGACCTCAACCGGCACTTCATGGCCATGGGCGGGCGCGGTTCGTTGATGGATGATCAGGCTGTGTGGCTCAAGCAACGGCATACCTGCGGCGCCCAAGTCAGTTGCCTGAGCAAAGCCTATACGCAGCGGATTGCGATGTTGCGTAGCTTCATTGATGAGCGGGTGATGACGAAAGGGCCGTTCTGAATAACGGGCATAAACGTACAACGCCGGCTAAAGTCAGTTTTCTCAACAGAGTCTGAAAGCACATCAACACACCGCAGCAGGTTTGCCATGGACGAAAAACCAGACGCGTTACACATAGCGGAAATTCCCTACGAGACCGGTGAGGTTCGATTCAGGTATTCGCGTTACCTGTCCGAGGACGGCACGCAATGGATTCGACATGGGCTTTTTCGCGCCTACCACCCAAACGGCAACCTGGCTTCCGAGGGGAATTACGTGGATGGCGCCGAACACGGCGACTGGCGGGACTACCACGACAATGGACAGGTGGCGGCGCAGGGCGTTTATGAGCGTGGCCAGGAAGTTGGGCTGTGGTCGTTCTGGGATGCAGATGGATCTCTGGAGGAGTCCTCATGACCACTGAGCTTGCAGCGTCGCTGCACGAAGAGATCCAGTCGTTATGCAGTGCAGGTGATCAATTGGCCGATGACGGCCGTTATGAAGAGGCCATCGAGCAATACAACAAGGCCTGGATCTTGATCCCCGAGCCGAAAAATGATTGGGAAGCCTCCACCTGGGTATTGGCTGCCATCGCTGATGCATGCTTTTTATCCGGATTCAACGGCTCAGCCCGGGATGCCTTGGACTATGCGATGACCTGTCCGGGCGGTCTCGGAAATCCGTTTTTACATCTGCGCCTGGGGCAGGTTTTGCTGGATCAGGGCCACGATGATCAGGCCGCCGATGAATTGATGCGGGCATACATGGGCGCAGGGGCCGAGATCTTTGACAACGAGGATGGGCGCTATCTGCGCTTTCTTGGCACGCGGGCAAATCTCTAGACGCGAGGGCGGGTGTTGATGTCCACGTTAGCAATGATCCGGCAGCAATGTTTGCTTTTGAATGGCGCGCGCGCCGTTGAGCCTGGGTTTCTTGATGAGGTGCAGAGCCACCTTGGCCTGGAGCTTGCGGATGATTTTCGTGAGGCTGCCGAGTTCTTCGATGGCTCTGGAATCTACGTTTTGCCCTTGCACGCAATAGGGTGGGCGCCTGCGCCGAATGTCCTGGACGAAACCAGAAGTCTTCGAGAGCGTGCCGGGCTTGCGCGGCAGTTTTTGGTATTAGCCCAGCCGCCGGCCAGTTTGATCGTGATGGATTGCTCGGGCGGAGGCGGTCGGGTGATTTGGTGTGATGACGTGGATGTGTGCCGCCTGGGTAGGGAGGCCTTGTTGACTGCGCCGGATTCATGGCCGACGTATACCGCGTTTCTTGAATACCTGATCAGTGAAGAGCAGCAAGATCGTGTTGATCTGCCCGACGATAAAGCTTGATGCTACGAGCCTGGCTGAAGTCCGGCGCGAGGGTGACGCGGAGCGTCACGGTATGCATTCCCACGCAGAGCGTGGGAACGATCAAATGCTCAAAATTTGTTATGGGCTGTCCCAACCATAGTGAAAAATTGTTGGCTCACGACATTCTCCCTAATATCAGAATGTTCGATCCTACAGATCTTGTAATAGTTTTGCGTTGTAGGAAATCCCTGTTTCGCCTGTACGATTCAAGTCCTTTTTCCACAATAGGACCTACATGAACACCCTCTCGGAGCCTCCCAGTCGTCTTTCCCCAAGACATTCACTGCCGCCGTTCCCGCTGATCGCCTGCCTCCAGGCCAGGCACCCCGTCTTCCGATTGCCTACCCTTACCCGGTCCCTCGACCGTGCGTTGCCGTGCCCGGCATTCTGAAAAACTTGAAGAGATACTGAAAAATGGAATGGTTAGCGGATCCAACGGCCTGGCTCGGCCTGTTGACTTTGATTGTGCTGGAGCTGGTGCTGGGCATCGACAACCTGGTGTTTATCGCGATCCTGGCGGACAAGCTGCCGCCGGAGCAGCGTGACCGTGCGCGTCTGATCGGTTTGTCCCTGGCGTTGCTGATGCGTCTGGGCTTGCTGGCAAGTATTTCCTGGTTGGTGACCCTGACCCAACCGCTGTTCGAGGTGTTCGACAAGAGTTTCTCGGGCCGTGACTTGATCATGCTGTTTGGTGGTGTGTTCCTGTTGTTCAAGGCCACCATGGAATTGCATGAGCGCCTTGAGGGGCATGTGGCTCAGCGCACTGGCAACGTGGCCTATGCGATGTTCTGGCCGATCGTTGCGCAGATTGTGGTGCTGGATGCGGTGTTCTCCCTCGATGCGGTGATTACCGCCGTGGGCATGGTGGATGAGCTGGCGGTGATGATGATCGCGGTGATCATTTCCATCGGCCTGATGATCATTGCCAGCAAGCCGCTGACCCGTTTCGTCAACGCCCACCCGACGGTGATCATGCTGTGCCTGGGCTTCCTGATGATGATCGGTTTTGCCCTGACGGCCGAAGGCCTGGGCTTCCACATTCCCAAAGGCTATCTGTACGCGGCCATCGGCTTCTCGATCCTGATCGAGCTGTTCAACCAGATCGCCCGGTCGCGCCGCAAGAAGTCGGCCCAGGGCACGCTGCCGAGGCGTGAGCGTACGGCCCACGCGGTGATGCGTTTGCTCGGCGGGCGTAATCTGGCAGTGGAGGAGGTGGGTGAAGAGGTCGCCGACCTGCTGGACAACCCCGATGCCAACGGCGGGCCGCTGTTCGACCGGCGCGAGCGGGTGATGATCAGTGGCGTGCTGCAACTGGCTGAACGCCCGATCCGTACGCTGATGACGCCTCGGGCGAAGGTGGACTCTATAGATCTGTCGGACGATCCCGACACTATCCGCCTGAAACTGATGCATTCGTCTTACTCGCGCCTGCCCTTGATCCGCAACGGTAATGTCGACGAGCCATTGGGCTTTGTGCACAAGAAGGAGTTGCTCAAGGAATACCTGGCCGGTAACGAGCCGAACCTGGAGCACCTGGCGCGCCGGGCGGTCAACTTGCTGGAGAGTTTTTCGATTCTCAATGCCCTGGAGCAGATGCGTCAGGAGTCGACTCACATTGCCTTCGTGATCAACGAATTCGGCGACTTTATCGGGGTGTTGAGCATGACCGACATCCTCGAGTCCATCGCCGGTGAGTTGCCGGATGCGAGTGAGGTCGAAGGCCCGGATATCGTCGAGGAGGAGGGTGGTTTTCGCGTTAATGGCGCCTTGAACCTCAACCTGATCCGCCAGCGCACCGGCTTCAAGGCTGTGGCGACGGAGGATTACCAGACCCTGGCCGGGCTGGTGATGAGCCTGCTGGATCGACTGCCGGTGGTCGGTGACAGCCTGGAACATGAAGGCTGGCGCCTGACCGTGGCGGCGGTGGAGGAGCGGCGGGTCACGCAGGTGTTGCTGGCCCCGCTTTAACGGGTGAATTTCATTCGACGCTGGGCTGGCCTTTGGATAGCATCGCCGCTCACTGAACCGTTAAGGAAGGGTTACCCGAATGACTTTGGACGTGCTTAAGATTTCTGCATTCTGTGACGGCAACCAGGGCGGTAACCCTGCAGGTGTTTGGATCGGTGACAGCCTGCCGGAAGCTGCAGAAATGCAGCGTATCGCCCACGAAGTCGGGTTTTCGGAAACCGTATTCGCCTGCCCGCAGGATGACGGCTGGCGCGTGCGGTACTTCGCGCCGGAGTCCGAAGTCGCGTTTTGCGGGCACGCCACCATCGCCCTCGGTGCGGCCTTGAGCCTGGCGCTGGGCGATGGCGAATTCCACCTGGCGTTGAACAATGGCGATATCTCGGTCAGCGGCCGCAGCGAAGGCGACCTGATCGAGGCCGCGCTGCAATCCCCGCCAACCCGCAGCGCACCGGCCAACGATGCCCTGGTGGACGCGGGCCTGACCCTGTTCGGTTACACCCGCAATGACCTGGACCCGAGCATTCCGCCAGCGATCATCCATGCCGGCATTTCCCACCTGGTGCTGGCGCTCGCCAGCCGCGCCAAACTCAGCCAGATGCACTATGAACTGGAAGCCGGTCGCCGCTACATGACCGACGCCGGTTTGGGCACCGTGGTGCTGGTGTTTGCCGAAAGCCCGACGCTGTTCCACACCCGCAACCCGTTTGCGGTGGGCGGCGTGTACGAAGACCCGGCCACGGGTGCCGCGACCGCTGCCTTTGCCGGCTACCTGCGGGACCTGGGCTGGCCGCACAACGGGCGCATCGACATCATTCAAGGCGAGGACATGGGCAGCCGTTCGCGCCTGCAGGCGCAGATCACCGATGAGAAGGGTGCCTCGATTCGGGTTTCGGGGACGGCGCGGTTGATGTTGGAGGACTGATTCTGGTCCTGGTGAACGTCTCCCTCAGCGTTTTTTCGTCGAACCCCTCCAGCTTATTGATCATCTTGCCATTCTGGAAAACCAGCAGGGTAGGCGTGCCGGTAACCTCGGGATGCCTCGGGGTTCGGGCAGTGTCGAGTACCAGGCTTTTCACGGAGCTGGCGTATTTCCCGGCAATCCGTTCAAACAGTGGCCCGGCTTCCCCGCAGGCCGGGCAGTGCTGCGAAACAAACAGCATGAACACCGTTCTATGCGTCTTGAGCAACTGCTGATACTGCTCGGCATCGGCAATCACCGCCGTTGCAATTCCCATGATGATCTCCTTGAGCGAAAGGCCTGGCCCACGCTAATCCCGGCGATCAAAACCGTCTACTGTCAAAACTAACAGGTACCCACCTCCAACTGGCCCATTGTGGCGAGGGAGCTTGCTCCCGCTGGGCTGCGCAGCAGCCCAAAGCCTTCAGCGCTCCGCCCGCTCCCGAGCCTTCTTCGCCAACCCCACGCACTGCTTATAGTCACCCTGATCCTTGGCATCCTTGGCCCTCCGATACCCATGATGATTCTGCGTGGTGTAGTTCGTACTGAACGCCGCCTTCAGCCTGACCAGCTCGGCCTTGCATTCGCGCCGGTCATCCTTGGCGAACACCTGGGTGGCAAACGCCAGCGACAACAACATAAGGACAAGACTGATCTTCATCTGAACGCGTTCCTTGGGGGGGTCGATCATCTGCCAAGACTAGCCCAGCCACGGAATTCTTCCATCCGGCCACTGCACCGCTTTCGTGCACGGTAACGACCCGCACCCGCACACAAATGTGGCCTGTCACCCCGGTGTGTAGCCAACGGTAGCAATCTGATTGCAGCGGCTGGCCCAGTGCCTTATCGCTGATAAAAATCTATCCCGTTGATTTAAAAAGAAATTAATCCCGCAATATTTTTATGTTACTGCGTGTGGCACACTTTCTGCTGTCTATTCCGTTGTTACATACTAAGTTCCGGTATAGCGGAATACACAACTCCTGGAGTGCTTGTCATGCATCACCGACCTTCCGTGTTCAAAGCGTGTGTTTTTCTCTTCGCCGCATCGGCTTCCCTCGCCAGCGTAGTGCAGGCGGCGGACAGCAAGCTCGATACAGTGCTCAAGCGTGGGCACCTGATCGTGGGTACAGGCAGTACCAATGCGCCGTGGCACTTCCAGGGAGCGGATGGCAAGTTGCAGGGTTTTGACATCGACATCGGCCACATCGTGGCCAAGGGTCTGTTCAATGACCCGAGCAAAGTCGAATACGTGGTGCAGTCTTCCGATGCCCGCATTCCCAACCTGTTGACCGACAAGGTCGACATGAGCTGCCAGTTCATCACCGTCACGGCAAGCCGTGCGCAGCAGGTGGCCTTCACCCTGCCGTACTACCGCGAAGGTGTGGGCCTGCTGCTGCCGGCCAACAGCAAGTACAAGGAAATCGAAGACCTGCAGGCCGCCGGCGACAGCGTCACCGTGGCCGTGCTGCAAAACGTCTACGCCGAAGAGCTGGTGCACCAGGCATTGCCCAAAGCCAAGGTCGACCAGTACGACAGCGTCGACCTGATGTACCAGGCCGTGAACTCCGGGCGTGCCGACACCGCCGCCACCGACCAGTCCTCGGTCAAGTACCTGATGGTGCAAAACCCGGGCCGCTACCGCAGCCCGAGCTACGCCTGGAGCCCGCAAACCTATGCGTGCGCTGTCAAGCGTGGCGACCAGGACTGGCTGAACTTCGTCAACACCGCCCTGCATGAAGCCATGACCGGTGTGGAATTCCCAATGTACAAGGCCTCGTTCAAGCAATGGTTCGGTGTGGACCTGCCAGAGCCTGCGATCGGTTTCCCGGTTGAGTTCAAGTAATTCGTAAACCCTGGGGCGTCGCTGACGGCGCCCCAATCAGGTACTGCCGACCATGAACTATCAGTTGAACTTTGCCGCTGTGTGGCGCGATTTCCCCAGCTTGCTGGCGGGGCTCGGCCTCGGCCTTGAACTGGCACTGCTGTCCATCGCCATCGGTTGCGTGATCGGCCTGTTGATGGCGTTTGCGATGCTGTCCAAACACCGTGCGCTGCGCATCGTGGCCTCGGTGTATGTGACGGTGATCCGCAACACCCCGATCCTGGTGCTGATCCTGTTGATCTACTTCGCCTTGCCCAGCCTGGGTATCCGGCTGGACAAGATCCCTTCGTTCATCATCACCCTGTCGTTGTACGCCGGTGCCTACCTCACCGAGGTCTTTCGCGCAGGCCTGCTGAACATTCCCAAGGGGTTGCGTGAAGCGGGCCTGGCCATTGGCCTGGGCGAATGGCGTATCCGCGCGTACATCACCGTGCCGGTGATGCTGCGCAACGTGCTGCCGGCGCTGTCGAACAACTTCATTTCGCTGTTCAAGGACACCTCCCTCGCGGCCGCCATCGCGGTGCCGGAGCTGACCTATTACGCCCGCAAGATCAACGTCGAAAGCTACCGGGTGATTGAAACCTGGATGGTCACGACCGCGCTCTACGTGGCTGCCTGTTACCTCATTGCCATGCTGCTCCGTTACCTGGAACAGCGTTTGGCAATTCGCCGCTAAGGAGCGCCCATGTACGAATCCCCCAGCTGGCTGCATGAGTTGTGGATCGCCCGGGAAACCCTCTGGGCGGGGTTCCAGACCAGCGTCTACTGCTCGGCCCTGGCCATTATCTTCGGCACCCTGATCGGCATCGTCGCCGGCTTGGTACTGACCTACGGCAAATTCTGGATGCGCGCACCGTTTCGCCTGTACGTCGACCTGATCCGCGGTACGCCGGTGTTTGTGCTGGTATTGGCGTGCTTCTATATGTTGCCGGCGCTTGGCTGGCAGATCACTGCGTTCCAGGCCGGTGCCGTGGGCCTGACGCTGTTCTGCGGCTCTCACGTTTCGGAAATCGTGCGCGGTGCATTGCAGGCCATTCCCAAGGGGCAACTGGAAGCGGGCAAGGCCATCGGCCTGACCTTCTATCAATCCCTTGGCTACGTGCTGTTACCCCAGGCGCTGCGGCAGATCCTGCCGACCTGGGTCAACTCGTCCACCGAAATCGTCAAGGCTTCCACCTTGCTGTCGGTGATCGGTGTGGCCGAGCTGCTCCTCAGCACCCAACAGGTCATCGCCCGGACGTTCATGACCCTGGAGTTCTACCTGTTTGCAGGCTTTATGTTTTTTGTCATCAACTACGCCATCGAATTGTTGGGGCGTTACATTGAAAAGCGGGTGGCGTTGCCATGAACCAACTCTCAAAAGAAAGCCAGCCACTGCTGAACATTCGCGGCCTGCGTAAACAGTACGGCCCGGTGGAAGTGCTCAAGGGCGTCGACCTGAGCATGCAGCGCGGCAACGTCGTGACATTGATCGGCTCCAGCGGTTCGGGCAAGACCACGCTGCTGCGTTGCGTCAACCTACTGGAAGAATTCCAGGGCGGCCAGATCACCCTCGACGGCGAATCCATCGGCTACAGCGAGGTCGGCGGCAAGCGCGTGCGCCACCCGGAGCGGGTGATCTCCCAGCACCGCGCGATGACCGGCATGGCCTTCCAGCAGTTCAACCTGTTCCCGCACCTGACCGCCTTGCAGAACGTCACTCTGGGCCTGCTCAAGGTCAAGAAGATGGGCAAGGACGAGGCGGTTGCACTGGCGGAAAAATGGCTGGATCGTGTCGGCCTGCTGGAGCGCCGCAATCACTTCCCGGGCCAATTGTCGGGCGGCCAGCAACAGCGCGTGGCGATTGCCCGGGCGATTGCGATGAACCCGAGCCTGATGCTGTTCGACGAAGTCACCTCGGCCCTGGACCCGGAACTGGTGGGCGAAGTGCTCAGCGTAATCAAGGGTTTGGCGGAAGAGGGCATGACCATGTTGCTGGTCACCCACGAAATGCGCTTTGCCTATGAAGTCTCGGACAAGATCGTCTTCATGAACCAGGGCCGCATTGAAGAACAAGGGCCGCCGAAAGACATTTTCGAACGCCCGCAATCGCCGCGACTCGCGGAATTTCTCAAGAACATTCGTTTTTAAATCATCACTTCAGGAGATCCATTATGAGCATTACTCGTTACGGCACCGGCGCCACTGCAGGCGGCGGCCAGCCTCGTCCTTTCGCCCGCGCGGTGGAAGCGGATGGCTGGTTGTACGTGTCGGGCCAGGTGCCGGCGGTGGACGGTGAAATCATCACGGGCGGGATCGTCGAGCAGACCCACCAGACCATGCGCAACGTGGTGGCGATTCTCGAAGAAGCCGGCTACGCCCTTGAAGACGTGGTGCGCGTGGGTGTATGGCTGGAAGACCCACGGGACTTCTGGAGCTTCAACAAAGTCTTCGGCGAATACTTCAACCCGGAACACGCCCCGGCGCGGGCGTGTGTGCAGGCGAACATGATGGTCGATTGCAAGGTTGAGATCGATTGCGTGGCCTACAAGAAAAAAGGCTAAATGCCCGTCTCTTGAGACCACAGG
>NZ_JACAPT010000011.1:24270-110718 GCF_013385565.1 Pseudomonas sp. E6002
CCACAGGGGGTCTGTGTTGATAGCTACATCTTCAAACGGGACCGACGACTGCCATGACCGAAGACACCATCAAACGCCGCGCCAAAGGCCTCGACCGGGCGTTCGATATCCTCGATTTCCTCAAGGAAATCGGCCAGCCCCTGCGCCCGAATGACATCGCCAGCGGCATCGGCAGCCCCAAATCCACGGTCTACGAACTGGTGGCCTCGCTGCTGGAACGGCGCATCCTCGAAACCGTCGGCAAGGACGGTCATGTCTACCTCGGCCGTCAGCTGTACTTCCTCGGCCAGGCCCACCTGCGCCATTTCGACCTGACCCGCGAAGCCGACCACGCCCTGCAGGAAATCGTCAGCCAAACCCACGAAACCGCCCAGATGTGCCTGCTCAATGGCCGCAAATACACCGTGGCCCTGATGCGCGAAGGCGAGCGGCATTTCCGCATTTCCTCAGACATCGGCGAGAACGCGCCGATCCCCTGGACCGCCTCCGGCCGCCTGCTGCTGGGCCACCTGAGCGACCAGCAAATCATCGACCTGATCGACTACGACGACTTCATCCTCCCGGACGGTCAGCGCCTGCCTCTGGAAACCTTCCTCGGGCAAATCCGTCAGGCCACCCTCGACGGATTCTTCTCCTTCGACAGTGTCGCCGACACCTTTACCCACTGCTTTGCCGCCCCGGTCCGGGACGCCCAAGGCATCAGCATTGCGACCCTGTGCATCGTCGCCCCACGGGCCGATGCGATCAAAAACTACAACGACTACCGCCGGGTGCTGATCGACAGTGCGAACAACCTGGCCCGTCGCATCAACGAATAGGAAACCCTTATGTCTGCCTTCAATGCCGTTGAAAAAGGCGCCGCCGCCATCGGTGCACATCTGGTCCGTGACGTCAGCCTGCCAGCCCTGGTGTTGCACCGTGACGCCCTGGAACACAACATCCGCTGGATGCAGGATTTCGTCAGCAACAGCGGTGCGCAATTGGCGCCTCACGGCAAGACCAGCATGATGCCCGCGCTGTTCCAGCGGCAGATCGAGCAGGGCGCCTGGGGCATCACCCTGGCCAACGCCGTGCAGACCCGCGCTGCGTACGCCGGTGGGGTTCGCCGGGTGTTGATGGCCAACCAACTGGTGGGCGCGCCGAACATGGCGCTGATCGCCGACCTGCTGGCCGACCCCGAATTCGACTTCCACTGCATGGTCGACCACCCGGACAACGTCGCCGACCTGGGCCTGTTCTTCGCCGCCCGTGGCCTGCGCTTGAACGTGATGATCGAATACGGCGTGGTCGGCGGGCGTTGCGGTTGCCGCACCGAACAACAGGTGCTCGACCTGGCCAAGGCGATCAAGGCCCAGCCTGCGCTGGCCCTCACCGGCATCGAAGGCTACGAAGGGGTGATCCATGGCGAGCACGCCATCAGTGGCATCCGCGAATTCGCCGCCTCCCTGGTACGCCTGGCCGTCGACCTGCAAAACAGCGGCGCCTTCGACCTGGCCAAGCCCATCATTACCGCCTCGGGTTCGGCCTGGTACGACCTGATTGCCGAATCCTTCGAAGCCCAGAACGCCGCTGGCCGTTTCCTCAGCGTATTGCGCCCGGGCAGCTACGTGGCTCACGACCACGGCATCTACAAAGACGCGCAGTGCTGCGTACTCGACCGTCGCAGCGACCTCAACGAAGGCCTGCGCCCGGCGCTGGAAGTCTGGGCCCATGTGCAGTCGCTGCCGGAGCCGGGCTTCGCGGTGATCGCCCTGGGCAAGCGCGACGTCGCCTACGACGCCGGCCTGCCGGTGCCGCTCAAGCGCTACAAGGCTGGCGTGCTGCCAGCCGAGGGTGATGACGTGACCGCGTGCAAGGTCACCGCCGTGATGGACCAGCATGCGTTCATGGTCGTCGCACCGGGGGTTGAGCTGCGCATTGGCGACATCATCTCCTTCGGCACATCCCACCCGTGCCTGACCTTCGACAAGTGGCAAGTGGGTAATCTGGTGGATGAGCAATTGCAGGTGATCGAAAGCCTGCATACCTGCTTCTAGACCGAGTCGCGCCCATCGCAGGCAAGCCAGCTCCCACATTCGACCGAGTTCCTTCAGTTGAAATGCATTCAAATGTGGGAGCGGGCTTGCTCGCGAAGAGGCCCTCCAGTACATCGAGAGACCCCAGGCATGAACACAAAACCCCGCATCGCCCTGATCGGCGAATGCATGATCGAACTGCAACACCGCGCCGACGGCAGCCTGCAACAAAGCTTCGGCGGCGACACCCTGAACGCCGCCGTCTACCTGCGCCGCGAACTGGGTGAACCGAGCACCGTCGACTACGTCACCGCCCTGGGCGATGACAGCTTCAGCGATGCCATGTGCAAGCACTGGGCCGAAGAAGGCCTGGGCCTGGGCATGGTCCAGCGCCTGCCCGGGCGCCTGCCGGGTTTGTACTGCATCCAGACCGATGCCAACGGCGAGCGCAAATTCCTCTACTGGCGCAATGAAGCGGCCGTGCGCGACTGCTTCACCACACCGGCGGCCGAGCCGATCCTGGCAGCGTTGCCGACGTACGACGTGGTGTATTTCAGCGGCATCACCCTGGCGGTGCTGGGCGAAGTGGGCCGTGCGCGCCTGCTGGAAACCCTGGTCGAAACCCGCAAGCGCGGCGGCAAGGTGGTGTTCGACAACAACTACCGGCCACGCCTGTGGGCCAGCATGGACGCCGCACGCGCGGCGTATCACGCGGTGTTGGCCGAGGTGGATATCGCCTTGCTGACCGAGGATGACGAACGGGCGTTGTTCGGCTATGAAGACAGCGAGCAGGTGTTTGCGGCGTACCCGACGATTGCCGAGGTGGTGCTCAAGCGCGGGGCGGATGCGTGTTTGATTCGCTGGGAGGATGAGCGGTTCGAGGTGCCGGCGCTGGTGGTGGAGAAGGTGGTCGACACTACGGCGGCGGGGGATTCGTTCAGTGCGGCGTACCTGGCCAGTCGGCTCAAGGGCGGCTCGCCGCAGGATGCAGCACTGGCCGGGCATCGGCTGGCGAGCCGGGTGATTCAGGTGCCAGGTGCACTCATTCCCCGAGACTGACGCTGATCGGCTGATCGTTCCCACGCTCCGCGTGGGAATGCAGCCAGGGACGCTCTGCGTCCCAAGAGCGGACGCAGAGCGTCAGGTGAGGCATTCCCACGCGGAGCGTGGGAACGATCAGCCATCAATCGCGGTAAAACACTTGCACCAGGTGATACCCGAACTTGCTCTTGATCGGCCCATGAACCACCTTCACGGGCTTCTTGAAGATCACCGCATCAATCACCCCCACCATCTGCCCCGGCCGCACTTCACCCAAATCACCGCCGCGCTTGGCGGAAGGGCAGGTGGAGTACTTCTTGGCCAACACATCAAACGCTTCGCCCTTGGCAATACGCTGCTTGAGCTGTTCGGCTTCCTCACTGGTTTTCACCAGAATGTGACGGGCTTGGGCTTTCATTGATCGGTCCTGATGTGAAACGGCGCGCGATTATGCCTGAAGTCAGGCCTCTGAGCTGATCATGCTGCGGATTTTGTTGGCCAGCAGGTCAATCGAAAACGGCTTGGCCACCATGTCCATGCCTTCCTCCAGGAACCCCTGGCGCTCGGCGGCTTTCTCGGCGTAACCGGTCATGAACAGCACCTTCAGGTCCGGCCGGTGTTGCCGGGCGATTTCCGCCAGTTGCCTGCCGTTCATCCCCGGCAAGCCCACATCAGTCACCAGCAAATCCACGCGCAAGTCGGACTCCAGCAACGGCAGCGCCGCCCGTGCATCCGCCGCCTGGTGTGCGGTGTAGCCGAGTTCATCCAGCACATTCACCACCAGCATCCGCACTGCCGGGTCGTCCTCGACCACCACCACGGCTTCGCCTTCCAGCGCCACCGGGGCTTCGCCCTGGGTAGCGGGCGTGGTCCGCTCCAGTGCCGTGCCATGCAGGCGCGGCAGGTACAGGCGCACGCAGGTGCCCTGGCCCGGTTCGCTTTGGATGGTCACGTGGCCGCCGGATTGCTGTGCAAACCCATAGATCATCGACAGCCCAAGGCCGGTACCCTGGCCGATGGGCTTGGTGGTGAAGAACGGGTCGAAGGCCTTGGCGAGGATTTTCGCGGTCATGCCGGCGCCGTTGTCGCTCACGCCGAGCATCACATAGTCGCCGGCCTTGACCGGTTCCAGGGTGGTGATGTCGGTGCCGTCGAGGTAGCTGTTGGCGGTTTCGATGCACAATTGCCCACCGTCGGGCATCGCATCGCGGGCGTTGATCACCAGGTTGAGCAGGGCGTTTTCCAGCTGGCTGGCGTCGGTGTTCACCGGCCACACGTCGGTGCCCAGTTGCACCTTGAGTTCGATGTGCGCGCCCTTGGTGCGGCGGAACAGGTCTTCCAGGGACGCCACCAATTGATTCGGGTCGACCGGCTTGCGGTCCAGGGATTGGCGGCGGGAGAAGGCCAGCAGGCGATGGGTCAGCGCAGCGGCGCGATGGGCCGAGGATACGGCGGCGTCGGTGAAACGGCCGATCTCGTCGCTGCGCCCGGCGGCGATATAGCGTTGCATCAGGTCCAGGCTGCCGATGATCCCGGTGAGCATGTTGTTGAAGTCATGGGCGATGCCGCCGGTGAGCTGGCCGACCGCTTCCATCTTCTGGGCATGGCGCAGGGCGTCTTCGGCACGCTCGCGCTCGAACATCTCGTTTTGCAGGCGCTGGTTGGCTTCGGCCAGGGCCTGGGTGCGCTGGCTGACGCGCTCTTCGAGGTTTTCGTTGAGGTGGCGCAGGGCTTCCTCGGTGAGTTTGCGCTCGGTCTCGTCGATTACAAAAATATAGAAACCGTTGACTGAACCGTCAGCGCTGAAACGCGGCAGGTACTTCATCAGCGCGTGGCGTGGCCGCCCGTCATGGTGCGGGGTGACGGTAACGAAACTGCACGCCTTGCCCTTGAGTGCCGCCTCGATCTTGTCGACGCGCCCGGCATAGATTTCGTCGCCCACGACTTCGCGGATGCTCTTGCCGTACAGCTCCTGCGGGGTCATGCCGTACCATTCCAGATAGGCACTGTTGTTCAGGCGAAAACGCTGCTCGTGGTCGACATAACCGATCAACACCGGCATGGCGTTGATGATCAGTTGCAGCTCGGTCTGGCTTTGGCGCAGGGCCTGTTCGGTGTGCTTGCGCTCGGTCAGGTCGAGGGCGGCGCCGAGAAAACGCGCCGGTCGGCCATGGTGGTCCTTGTAGCAGCGGCCCCGGGCAAACACCCAGCGCACTTCGCCGTCGGCGCGCTGCAGGCGGTATTCCTCGGCGTACTCGGTGCCGTGGGTGATGCAGTGCTTGATGCTGCGGGCCACCATGCCACGGTCTTCGGGGTGCACGCCTTGCAGGTAGTCGCTGATGGGCAGCAGGTCGGCGTCGCACGGGTCAACACCGTGCAGTTGGGCGAAATGGGCGTCGGCGATAAAGCGGTCTTCGCCGATATCCCAGTCCCAGGTGCCCACGGCATCGGTGGCGGCCAGGGCCAGCTGCAGGCGTTGCTCGGTGTTGCGCTGGGCCTTGAGGCTGTTCTCGGTGCGCTGCTGCAGTTCCAGGGCGATGCGCCGGCGCTCGTTGGTTTCGATGGCGGTAATCAGGATCCCGGCGACCTCGCCACGCTCGTCGCGGATCGGGCTGTAGGTCAGGTCGAGCCAGATCTCGGTGTCGCGGTGATTGCGTTGCAGCACGAAACGCTGCTCGGTGAACGTGCGCACCTGGCCCGCGAAGACGGCGCTGTAGATCGGATCGGTGAACGGCTTCAGCTCCGGCCAGATCAGGTCGGCAGGCTGGCCAAAGGCGCCAGGATGCTTGTTGCCGGCCAGCATCGCGAAGCCATCGTTGTAGATCTGGGTGAGTTCGGCGCCCCACAGCAACAGCATCGGCATCGGTGAATGGATCACGATGTCGACGGCTGTACGGAGACTTTGCGGCCAATCAATGGCGTCACCGAGGGGGCTTCGTGCCCAGTCCAGCCGCGCAATCAGTGCTGCGGCCTCGCTGCCGGTGGGTGATACGTTCATGAAAATGCCCTGCGCGTAACGCTTGAAGAATGACAAAAGCCGATTATCCCGTGAGGAGTGATCGGCTTTCCACCCTCGAAAAATAGCATGCTTGAGGGGTTTGTCTTCAAATGAGTGCTTAAAGGCTAAAACGTTTCATCTTTCTGCCAGCTCCGGGCGATCACGAAATTGCTCCAGCGCCTCGGGGTTGGCCAGTGCGTCGGTGTTCTTGACCGCCTCGCCATGCACCACGTTGCGCACCGCCAGCTCGACGATCTTGCCGCTGATGGTGCGCGGGATATCCGTCACCGCGAGGATCTTCGCCGGCACGTGGCGCGGCGTGGTGTTGGCGCGGATCACCTGGCGGATCTGCTGCTCCAGGCCGTCGTCCAGTTCGATGCCATCGTTGAGGCGCACAAACAGCACCACCCGCACGTCATCCTGCCAGCGTTGGCCGATGGCCAGGCTTTCCAGGACCTGAGGCACTTTTTCCACCTGGCGATAGATCTCTGCGGTGCCGATGCGCACGCCGCCGGGGTTGAGCACGGCGTCCGAGCGGCCATGGATCAGCAAGCTGCCATTGGGTCGCTGTTCGGCGTAGTCGCCCTGGGCCCACACGCCCGGGAACTGGCTGAAATACGAGGCCCGCAGTTTTTCCTGGTGCGGGTCATTCCACAGACCGATAGGCATTGCCGGGAAGTGCCGGGTGCACACCAGTTCGCCTTTTTCGCCCACCAGCGGGTGGCCCTGGTCGTCCCACACTTCGATAGCCATTGCCAGGCTCTTGCACTGCATCTCGCCACGGCGCACCGGCAGCACCGGGTTGCCGATCACGAAGCAGGACACGATATCGGTGCCACCCGACATCGACGACAGGCATAGCTCGGGCTTGATCTCGCGGTACACGTAGTCGTAGCTCTGGGGCGACAGCGGCGAGCCGGTAGAAATCAGGCCCTTGAGGCTGCCCAGGTCATGGCTCAGCCGCGGTTGCAGCCCGGCCTTCTCCAGGGTGGCGAGGAACTTGGGGCTGGTGCCGAACACGCTGATTTTTTCCTGGTCGATCAGGTCCATCAGGCGTTCCGGCCCGGGGTGAAACGGCGAGCCGTCATACAGCACCGCCGTGGCGCCGATGGCCAGTACCGACACCAGCCAGTTCCACATCATCCAGCCGCAGGTGGTGTAGTAGAACAGGCAGTCGTCCCGCGACAGGTCGGCGTGCAGGCCGTGTTCCTTGAGGTGGGTGAGCAGCACGCCGCCGGTGCCGTGGATGATGCACTTGGGCACGCCGGTGGTGCCGCTGGAATAGAGGATGTACAGCGGATGATCGAAGGGCACGGCGACGAAATCGGGCTCGCCGCCGGGGCTGTAGAAGTCGTCCCAGAGTACGACGTGGGCCCGGGTCTGATACTCCTCGGGACGCGCCTGCGGGCGGGCATACGGCACGATGATCAGTTGTTGCAGGGACGGCAGCCGTTCGAGGATTTCATTGAGCTTGCTGCTTTGGTCGATGACCTTGCCGGCGTAGCGGTAACCGGCGCAGGTGATCAGCACCTTGGGTTCGATCTGGCCGAAGCGGTCGATCACGCCCTGGGTGCCGAAGTCCGGCGAGGAGCACGACCAGATGGCGCCGAGGCTGGTGGTGGCGAGCATGCCCACCAGGGTTTGCCAGGTGTTGGGCATGCACGCGGCCACCCGGTCCCCCACGCCCACGCCGGCCGCCCGCAGGCTGCGTTGCAGGCCGGCGACATGGCGGGCCAGTTCGGCGTAGGTCAGTTGCTCGCGTTGGCCGTCTTCGCTGATCGCGACCACGGCGGGGTGATCGTCGCGGCGGCGCAGCAGGTGTTCGGCAAAGTTCAGGGTAGCGCCGGGAAACCACTGGGCGCTGGGCATCTCGGCGTCTTCGATCAGTACCGCGCTGGGCGGCGTGCGGAACTGCACGTCGAAGAACTCGACAATCGACTGCCAGAAGTCCGGGCGCTGGTCGATGCTCCACTGGTGCAGGGCCGGGTAGTCGCTGATCTGCAAGGCATGGCGATCATTGATGAAGCGCCGGAACTGGTCCATCCGGGTGTTGTGGATGCGTTCGGGGGAGGGTTGCCAGAGTATTTCGGACATCAGGAAATCTCTTTTTTATTATCTGATCTATCTAACGACACCGATCAAAATGTGGGAGCGGGCTTGCTCGCGAATGCGGTGGGTCAGTTCCAGATGTGTTAACTGATACACCGCATTCGCGAGCAAGCCCGCTCCCACATTTGAGCTGCGGTGTCTTGGGAATCGTCGTTTACTGGGCCAGCCAGCCACCGTCGATATTCCACGCCGCGCCCCGCACCTGGCTGCCGGCTTCGCTGCACAGGAACAGCACCAGCTCCCCCAATTGCGGCGGTGTCACGAACTCCAGCGAAGGCTGCTTCTCCGCCAGCAAATCCTGCTGCGCCTGCTGCGGGTCAATCCCGCTGGCAATGCGGTCATCAATCTGCTTCTGCACCAGCGGCGTCAGCACCCAGCCCGGGCAGATGGCATTGCAGGTGACATTACTCTGGGCGGTCTCCAGGCCCACCACCTTGGTCAGCCCGATCACCCCGTGCTTGGCCGCGACGTAAGCCGCCTTGCCCACCGAACCCACCAGCCCATGCACCGAGGCGATATTGACGATCCGCCCCCAACCCTTGGCTTTCATGCCCGGCAGGCTCAAACGCGTGCTGTGGAACACCGACGACAGGTTGATCGCAATGATCGAATCCCAGCGCTCCACCGGGAATTCGTCCACCGGCGCCACATGCTGGATCCCGGCGTTGTTCACCAGAATGTCGATGCCGCCAAACTCGCGCTCGGCGTAGGCGATCATCTCGGCGATCTGCGCCGGGTCGCTGACGTCGGCCGGATGATGCCCGACCTTGCCGCCGAAGGCCTGCACCTGGGCGATCACCGCGCTGGCATCGCCGAAGCCGTTGAGGATCAGGTTGGCGCCGGCCTTGGCCAGGCTCAGGGCAATGCCCAGGCCGATGCCACTGGTGGAACCGGTGACCAGGGCGGTCTTGCCGTTCAATGTCGTCATATCAACCTCACACAATGCCGGTGGCGTAGAAAGTACCAATCACCACGAACACCGCGAGGGTCTTGATGATCGTGATGCCGAAAATATCTTTATAGGCTTCGCGGTGGGTCAGCCCGGTGACCGCCAGCAGCGTGATCACGGCGCCGTTGTGGGGCAGGGTGTCCATGCCGCCGCTGGCCATCGCCGCGACCCGGTGCAGTACTTCAAGGGGGATATTGGCCGCATGGGCCGCTGAAATAAAGCTCTCCGACATGGCCGCCAGCGCGATGCTCATGCCGCCCGAGGCGGAACCGGTGATGCCGGCCAGCAGGGTCACGGTAATCGCTTCGTTGACCAGTGGGTTGGGAATGCCCTTGAGCCAGTCCGCCAGCACCAGGAAGCCCGGCAGCGAGGCGATCACCGCACCAAAACCGTATTCCGAAGCGGTGTTCATCGCCGCCAGCAATGCCCCGCTGACCGCGCTCTTGCTGCCCTCGGCGAGCTTGCTGCGAATCGCCGAGAAGCCGAATACCAGCACTACGATAATCCCCACCAGCAACGCCGCCTGCACCGCCCAGATTGCCGTGAGCTTGGCGACTTCGGTCTGCACCGGCGCGCTCATGCCCGGCAGGCTGAGGGTGTGGGTCTTGCCGTACCACAGCGGAATCCAGTGGGTGAACAGCAGGTTCATGAGGCCCACCAGCAGCAGCGGCGACAGCGCGATCCAAGGATTGGGCATCTTGATGTCTTCGGCGGTTTCCGGCTCGTTGCGCAGCTCGGTCCCATAGCCTTCACCGGCGCGCTGGGCCTTGTTGCGCTGGCGGGCCAGGTACAGCATGCCGGCGCAGAACACGAAGATCGTACCGATCAGCCCCAGCCACGGCGCGGCCCAGGCGGTGGTGTTGAAGAAGGTGCTGGGAATGATGTTCTGGATCTGCGGCGTGCCGGGCAGGGCGTCCATGGTGAACGAGAACGCGCCGAGGGCGATGGTCGCCGGCAGCAGGCGTTTGGGGATATTGCTCTGGCGGAACATCTCGGCGGCAAACGGGTACACCGCGAACACCACCACGAACAGCGACACGCCGCCGTAAGTCAGCAGGGCGCACACCAGCACGATCACCAGCATCGCCTGGCGGGTGCCGAGCAACTGGATCGCGGCGGCGACGATGGAGCGCGAGAAGCCGGAGATTTCAATCAGCTTGCCGAACACCGCACCGAGCAGGAATACCGGGAAATACAGCTTGAGGAAGCCGACCATTTTCTCCATGAACACCCCGGTGAACGCGGGAGCGACGGCGGAAGGGTCGGTGAGCAGCACGGCGCCGAGGGCGGCGATGGGGGCGAACAGGATGACGCTGTAGCCACGGTAGGCGGCCAGCATCAGCAGCGCCAGGGCGGCGAGGGCAATGATCACACTCATGGTGTGTCTCCATCTGATTGTTATTTTTGTGGGGGTGAGGCGGTGGGGAGGGCTATAGCGAGATGTGTGCCAAGTTATTAACCTGTTGAAATATATAGATAAATTCTTGATCTGTGAGAGCGTTCTCAAGTTTTGTCCCGAATTTGAGACTGTTGGAGATCAAATGTGGGAGCGGGCTTGCTCGCGAATGCGGTGTATCAGGCAGTAATTCAGGCACTGACACACCGCATTCGCGAGCAAGCCCGCTCCCACATTGGATTTTCTCTGTATTTGGAATTGTGTCTCTTTTTGGAGACTAGGCGATGCCCAAGGCAACCATTTTCTTGTACAAGGTCGACCGGCCCAGCCCCAGCCGCTTCGCTGCCTCCACCACATTCCCCTCACAGTGCTTCAACGCCGCCCCAATCACCTGCCGATCAAACCGCTCCCGGGCCGCGCTGAAACTCTCGCCCTCAACGGTCTCTACCGAACTCTGCTCAACCGGGCTGAACGTACCAATCGCCGCGCGAATTTCACTGGCATCCAGCACCAGGTCATCACTCAACAGCGCCGCCCGCTCCAGCACATTGCGCAGCTCGCGGATATTCCCCGGCCACGCATGCTGCGCCAATAACGCCAAGGCCTCGCGGTCCAGCTCATGCTGGCTGCGCAACTCCTCCAGAATCGCCTCGCTCAACGCCGGCAAATCATCCAGCCGCGCGCGCAACGGCGGCACCTGGATCGGCAGCACATTCAGCCGGTAATACAGGTCCGCCCGAAACTCGCCGCGCTTGATTGCCGCTTCCAGGTCCATGGACGTGGCCGCAATCACCCGCACATCGCTGTGGATCATCTCGTTGGAGCCCACCGGCTCGAACTCTTTCTCCTGCAACACCCGCAGCAATTTGCTTTGCAGTGGTAGCGGCATGTCGCCGATCTCATCCAGAAACAGCGTGCCGCCCTGGGCAATCTGCAACTTGCCGGGGCGGCCCTTGCGGTCGGCACCGGTAAATGCGCCGGGCGCCGTGCCGAAGAATTCCGCCTCCAGCAAATCATGCGGGATGGCTGCGCTGTTGATGCTGACGAAAGCTTTATGGGCGCGAGGCGATGCACCGTGAATCGCCTGGGCCAGCAGCTCCTTGCCGGTCCCGGTTTCCCCCAGCAGCAACACTGGCGACTCCGCACTCGCACTGCGCCGCGCCCGGCGTTTGACTTCCAGGCTGGCCGCGCTGGTGCCGATAAAGTGCGCGAAGTTGTATTTACTCTGCCGCGACCTCAGCAGCGACCGAGTGGAAGCCAGTTCCTGCTGCATGCTCAGGTAGCGCTCGATCAGCGGCGACAGGTTGCGCAGCTCATCAAACAACGCAAACCCGATGGCGCCGATCACCTTGCCGGCGTCGTCATGGATCGGCAGGCGCATCACCACCAGCGGGCCTTTGGGCGTGTCCTGGATATCCAGCAATATCGGCTGGTCGTTACGCACCACCTGGCGCAACAGGCTGTTGGAAATCACCTGCTCGCAGGGTTGCCCGATGGCTTCGTCGGCGCTTTTCAGGCCGAAGCGCTTGGCGTAGCGCTCGTTCATCCAGACGATGTTCGCGTCACCGTCGACAATCACCGTGCCTTCGCTGGACTGCTCGATGATCTCGAACAGCGACTGGATCGCCAGGCCGCGAACGTATTGGTAATCCTTGAGGCTGCCAGTGGTGCTCATGGGTGCGCCGCCGCGAGGAGTTCCCGGGTGTAAGGGTGTTGAGGCGCGGCAAACACTTCATCGCTGGGCCCGTGTTCCACCACCTTGCCGTCCTTGATCACGATCATGTCGTGGGCCAGGGCCCGCACCACCGCCAGGTCATGGCTGATAAACAGGTACGTCAGGCCGTACTTTTCCTGCAGCTCAAGCAGCAGGGCGACCACCTGTTTCTGCACGGTACGGTCCAGTGCAGAAGTGGGTTCGTCCAGCAGGATCAGCGCCGGCTTGAGCACCAGCGCACGGGCGATGGCGATGCGCTGGCGCTGGCCGCCGGAGAATTCATGGGGGTAGCGATGGCGGCTGGCAGGGTCCAGGCCCACGTCTTCCAGCACGCGAATCACTTGGGCTTCGCGGTCCTTGAGGCTGCACGGCGCATGCACTTCCAGGCCTTCGCTGATGATCTGCGCCACCGACATCCGCGGGCTGAGGCTGCCGAACGGGTCCTGGAACACCACCTGCATCTGCTTGCGCCACGGTTGCATCTGCTTTTGTGTCAGGCCGTCGAGGGCCTCGCCCTGGAAGCGAATCGTGCCGCTGGAATCCAGCAGCCGCAGAATCGCCTGGCCCAGGGTGGATTTGCCCGAGCCGGACTCGCCGACAATCCCCAGTGTCTTGCCGCGCTGTACCTCCAGGCTGATGCCATCCACCGCTTGCAGGTACTGCTTGCGCCGGAACAGCCCGCCGCCCAGCGGGAACTGCACACTCAGGTTATCCACCTGCAACACCGTCTCCCGCGCCTCGTGATTCAAGACGATGCCTGCCGGTTCAGCATCCAGCAGCAGGCGGCTGTAAGGGTGCTGCGGGGCGCAGAACAGGGTTTCGCAATCCGCCTGTTCGACAATCTCCCCGGCCTTCATCACGCACACCCGCTGGGCAATGCTGCGCACCAGGTTGAGGTCGTGGCTGATCAGCAGCAGCGACATGCCCAGGCGTTGTTGCAGTGACTTGAGCAGCAGCAGGATCTTGCGCTGCACCGTCACATCCAGTGCAGTCGTCGGCTCATCGGCAATCAGCAGTTCCGGCTCGCAGGCCAGGGCCATGGCGATCATCACCCGCTGGCGCTGGCCGCCGGAGAGTTGGTGGGGGTAGGCCTTGAGGCGTTCCCGGGGTTTCTGGATGCCCACCAGTTCGAGCAATTCGAGGATCCGCGCCTGGGCCTGTTTGCCGCCCAGGCCCTTGTGCAACAGCAGGGTTTCGCCGATCTGCTTCTCGATGCTGTGCAGCGGATTCAGGGACGTCATCGGCTCCTGGAAGATCATCGCAATCCGGTTGCCCCGCAGTTTTTGCAGGGTGGCGGGCGTGGCGCCGAGCAGTTCCTGGCCGCGATAGCGCACCGAGCCGGTGGTTTCGGTGCCGGCTTCGGGCAGCAGTTGCAGGATCGAATGGGCGGTCACCGATTTGCCCGAACCCGACTCGCCCACCAGCGCCAGGCACTCGCCGGGGCGCACGTCCAGGCACAGCTTGCGCACCACCGTCTGGCCGTTGAAGGCGACACTCAGGTCGCGAATCTCGATCAGGTTTTCAGTCATCTCAACGGCCTTCATGAGCGTGGGTCGAAGGCGTCACGCAACGCCTCGCCGATAAACACCAGCAACGACAGGATCAGCGCCAGGGTGAAAAACGCGGTCAGCCCCAGCCACGGCGCTTGCAGGTTCTGCTTGCCCTGGGCGATCAGCTCACCCAGTGACGCGCTGCCGGCGGGCATGCCGAAACCGAGGAAATCCAGGGCGCTCAGGGTAGAAATCGCCCCGGTCAAAATGAACGGCAAGTAGCTCAGGGTGGCGGTCATCGCATTCGGCAGGATATGCCGGCGGATGATCTTGCCGTCCCCCAGGCCCAACGCCCGCGCGGCCTTGACGTACTCCAGGTTGCGCCCCCGCAGGAACTCGGCGCGCACCACGTCCACCAGGGCCAGCCAGGAAAACAGCGCCATGATCCCCAGCAGCCACCAGAAATTCGGTTCGACAAAACCTGACAGGATGATCAACAGATACAGCACCGGCAGCCCGGACCACACTTCCAATATTCGTTGCCCGAGCAAGTCGACCCAGCCGCCGTAATATCCCTGCAACGCACCCGCCGCGATGCCGATGGCGGCGCTGATGGCGGTGAGAGCCAGGGCAAACAGGATCGACACCCGGGCACCGAAGATCACCCGCGCCAGCACGTCGCGGGATTGGTCATCGGTGCCCAGCCAGTTCACGCTGGAGGGCGGGCTGGGGGCAGGGCGGGTCAGCTCATAGTTGGGGGTGTCGTCGCTGAACGGGATTGGCGGGAACAGCATCCAGCCGCCGTCCTTCTTGATCAGGTTCTGCACGTATTCACTGCGGTAATCCGCCTGGAACGGCAGTTGCCCGCCGAACTCCTGCTCGGTGTAGCGCTTGAACACCGGGAAATACAGCTCGTTCTGGTAGCTGAGCACCAGGGGTTTGTCATTGGCGATCAACTCGCCGCCGAGGGTCAGGATAAACAGGCCGATAAACAGCCACAGCGACCACCAGCCGCGGCGGTTTTTCTTGAAGCGTTCAAAGCGCCGACGGGCCACGGGAGAGAGCTTGAGCATCAGGCGTTCCTCGCGGCGAAGTCGATACGCGGGTCCACCAGGGTGTAGCAGAGGTCACCGATGAGTTTTATCAAAAGGCCAAACAGCGTGAAGATAAACAACGAACCGAACACCACCGGATAATCCCGTGAAACTGCAGCTTCGTAGCTCATGCGACCGAGGCCGTCGAGGGAGAAGATCACCTCGATCAGCAGCGAACCGGCAAAGAACACCGCGATAAATGCCTGGGGAATCCCCGAGATCACCAACAGCATGGCATTGCGGAACACATGCCCGTAAAGCACCCGGCGTTCACTCAAGCCTTTGGCTCGGGCGGTGACCACGTACTGGCGGGTGATTTCATTGAGGAACGAGTTTTTCGTGAGGATGGTCAAGGTGGCGAAGCCGCCGATCACCAGGGCGCTGACCGGCAGTACCAGGTGCCAGAAGTAATCGGCGATCTTGCCGACGGTGCTCAACTGTTCGAAGTTTTCCGAGACCAGCCCGCGCACCGGGAACCAGTTCAACGAAGTGCCGCCGGCGAACACCACGATCAGGAACATCGCAAACAGGAACGCCGGCATCGCATAGCCAATCACGATCGCGGTGCTGCTCCACACATCAAAACTGCTGCCATGGCGCACCGCCTTGCGAATGCCCAGCGGGATCGACACCAGGTAGGTGATCAAGGTGGCCCACAGGCCGAGGGAAATGGTCACCGGCATCTTTTCGAGGATCAGGTCGGTCACGCTTTTGCCACGGAAGAAGCTGTTGCCGAAGTCCAGCTGGGCGTAGCTCTTGAGCATCAGCCACAGGCGTTCCGGCGCGGGCTTGTCGAAGCCGTATTGTTTTTCGATGTCCTTGATCAGTTTCGGGTCCAGGCCACGGCTGGCCCGGGAGCCGCTGCTGAGGCTTTCGGCAGACGAGCCGCCGACGCCACCGCCACCGATGCCTTGCAGGTGGGCGATGGCCTGTTCCACCGGCCCGCCGGGCGCGGCCTGCACGATAACGAAATTCACCAGCAGGATAATCACCAGGGTGGGAATGATCAGCAGCAGGCGCCGCACGATATAGGCAAACATCAGCGGGCTCCCGGGCGTTTGGTCAGTTCTGCTTTCATCTGTTCATTGGTCAGCGGCGTGGGGCTGATTTCCCACCAGGTTTCCAGGGCCTCATCGGTCTTGGCTTCCACGGCCGGGCGGCCGAAGCGGTTCCACCACGCGGCGGAGGTGCCCGGCGGGTAGTAGTTGGGGATCCACAGGTAATTCCATTGCAGCACGCGGTCCAGGGCGTGGGCGTAACTGAGCATCAGCGACTGGGTATCGGCCTTGACCAGTCCGTTGATCAGGCTGTCGACGGCCGGGTCTTTCAGCACCATGTAGTTGTTGGCGCCGGTATCAAACGCGGCGGCCGAACCGAAGTAGTTGTACAGCTCCATCCCCGGCGAGGTGGTAACCGGGAAGCCGGTGACGATCATGTCGTAGTCCCGGGCCATCAGGCGGTTGACGTATTGCGAGGAGTCAATGCGGCGGATGTTGAGGGTGATGCCGATCTGCGCCAGGTTGCGCTTGTACGGCAACAACAGGCGCTCAAGGCCGTTCTGGGCGTTGAGGAAGGTGAACTCCAGCGGCTCGCCCTCGGCATTCACCAGCTTGTCACCGTCGGGCTTCCAGCCGGCCTGTTCCAGCAGGGCCAGGGCTTGCAGCTGCTTGTCGCGGATCATCCCGGTACCGTCGGTGGTGGGGGCCTTGAACACCTGGGTGAAGACTTCGTCGGGAATCTGCCCGCGCAAAGGTTCCAGGATCGCCAGTTCCTGGGCATCCGGCAGTTGGGTCGCCGCCAGCGGGCTGTTGGAGAAGAAGCTCTGCTGGCGGATGTACATGTTGCGCATCATCTGCCGGTTGGCCCACTCGAAGTCCCACAGCATGGCCAGGGCCTGACGCACGCGGCGGTCCTTGAACATCGGTTTTTGCACGTTGAACACGTAGCCCTGGGCCGGCTGCGGTGCCTCTTTGGCCAGGTGCGCGCGTTGCAGGCGGCCATCATCGAGGGCCGGGCCGTTGTAGCCGATGGAGTAGCCGGTGGCAGAGAATTCGCGGTTGAAGTCATAGGCGCCGCCCCGCAGGACCTGGCGCGCCACTTCGGTGTCGCCGAAGTATTCCAGGCTCAGGTGATCGAAGTTGTACAGGCCGCGGCTGATGGGCAGGTCCTTGCCCCACCAGTTCGGGTCACGCTTGAACGTGATGGTGTTGCCGGCATCCACCTTGCTGATGGTGTAGGGGCCGCTGCCGAGGGGAATCTCGTAGCCGCCGCCGTCGGCGAAGTTGCGGGTCTTCCACCAATGTTCGGGGAACACCGGCAGGGTCGCGACATCCAGGGGCAGGGTGCGGTTTTCATTGCTTGCGAAATCGAAGCGCACCTGGCGCGGACCTTCGACTTCGACGTGTTTGACGTCGGCGAACAGCGTGCGGTAGCGCAGGCTGCCCTGGGTCATCAGCAGGTCAAAGGAGTAACGCACGTCTTCGGCGGTGATCGGTTGGCCATCGGCGAAGCGCGCCTTGGGGTTCAGGTAGAAACGCAGGGACAGACCGTCGTCTGACCGCTCCATCTTTTCCGCCACCAGGCCGTAGACCGTGTAGGGCTCGTCCAGCGAACGCAGGGCCAGGGGCGAATACAGCCAGCCGTCGACCTGGCTGACCCCGATGCCTTTGTCGCCATAAGGCAGTACATGGTCGTAGCGCCCGATTTCGATCGCCGAACGCCGCAGGCTGCCGCCCTTGGGGGCATTGGGGTTGGCGTAGTCGAAATGGGTGAAGCCGGGTTGGTATTTGGCCGGCTCGCCGTACACGGTCAATGCCGATTGCGGCGCGGCGATCACGGCGGTGCTGGCCAGCAACAGGGCCAGGGTGGAGCAAAACAGGGTAGAAAAAGCGACTCGCATTATCAGCCTTGGGCGCCGGGTGAAGAGGTAAAGGGATTTGTACGCTATGCGCGTACGCCTCGCCAGTCATCACACTGTCACAGATGCACAACGGCCCACCAAAGGGTGGGCCGTTGTTTTAAACATTAGCGCGGACTGGATCAGTCCTGACGGCTGGTTACTTCCAGCAGGTGATAACCGAACTGGGTTTTCACTGGGCCTTGCACGGTGTTGACCGGGGCGCTGAATACGACGGTGTCGAATTCCTTGACCATTTGGCCCGGGCCGAACGAACCCAGGTCGCCGCCTTGACGGCTGGACGGGCAGGACGAGTTGGCTTTGGCAACTTCGGCGAAGTCGGCGCCGCCTTCGATTTGCGCTTTCAGTTCGTTGCACTTGTCTTCGGTGGCAACGAGGATGTGACGGGCGGTGGCTTTGGCCATGAGGGGTATCTCCTTGGGTAAAAATGCTGAGCGTACCGGATTCAGGTGGTTATTTCCTGGCAAAGTTCCCCTGGGTTGCCTGGACGGTCAGGATCGGGCCATTACGCCGCTGTGGGTCAGCCAATCGATAAACAGCGCAAACAGCTCCGCCTGGGAGTTGATTTCAAGCTTGGTATACAAATGCTTGCGGTGCATGCGCACGGTTTCCGGGGAAATGCCCAGCACCTGCGCGGTGGATTTCACCGAGTGCCCGCGCAATATCAGGTGGGCGATTTCCCGTTCGCGCACGGTCAATACGCCGCTGCCAAAATGCATGAACGCCGCTTCAATCTGCTGATGCACCTGGGTCTGGGTGAAGGCCTCGTCGCTGATCACCTTGCATAGCCCGCCCGTGGTGCCGAAGCGGCGCAGCAGTTCGCGCACGATGGGTTGGGCGGTTCGTTGCAGTGCCAGTTGTTCGTCGCTGAACTGGCCGGCACTCAGCCCCTGGAACATGCACAACGAAATCTTGCTGTTGGGGCACAGGTCGACGATGTAGTAGCTCTCCTGGGCGCCGCCGCTGCGCAGGTAGTAGGTTTTGTAGTACTCGCTGTTGAAGAAATCGTCCGGGGCGATCTGCGCCAGGTGGTAGAAACCTTCGGCCAGGCCCTTGTCTACCGCGAGACAGAACGGGTCCAGCAGGTAGCCCCGGGAGAAGTAACGGTTGATGATCTCTTCGTAGTGCGGCCGGGGGATGCCTTGCTGGTAGAGCAAGTGTGGCGCCTGACCCTGGCGCTCCAGGCTGATCATCATCGATTCGATAGGGGTCAGCGCACTGAGGGCGCAGGCCAGGTGTTCAAGGAATGACGCTTCGTCGACGCTGGCGAAGGCGTGGGCCAACGCACCATTCCAGGCGTCAAGCACCTGGAAGGACGGGGCAGGGCAGTGATCGGCATGCTCGTTCATGCCGGCCAGTCTACCCGCCGGCCAGGGCCCCGGCAAAAGCACCGGGGCGCCCAGGCTCATCGGCCTTGATACTCGCCGCTCTGGCGCAGCTCTTCGGCGGTGTCGAGGATGCACTGGCGCAGGATTTCCACCACTTGATCCACCTGGGCATGGGTGATGATCAGCGGCGGCGACATCACATTCAGGTGGCCAATGGGCCGTACCAGCAAGCCTTTGGCCTGGGCCCGCAGGTGGATCTTCTCGCCGATGTTCACCGCGTCCGGCAGCAGCGCCTTGGTGTGTTTGTCGGCGACGAACTCAATGCAGGCCATCAGCCGCTGGCAGCGCACATCGCCCACCAGCGGCAGGCTGGCCAGGGTTTGCAGGCGCTGTTCGAGGTACACGCCGACGTCTTCGACATGGGCCAGCAGGTTCTCCCGCTCGATGATCTCGATGTTCTTCAGCGCCGCCACGCAACTCACCGGGTGGCCGCTGTAGGTGAAGCCGTGGGTAAAGCAGCGGCCCTTGCCCGGCTCGCCGATCACTTGCCAGATGCGCTCCGAGAAAATACACGCGCCCAACGGCAGGTAGCCGGACGTCAGGCCCTTGGCGGTGGTGATGATGTCCGGTTGCATGTCGAACACTTCCTGGGAGGCAAAGAATTTTCCCAGCCGGCCGAAGGACGTCACCACTTCATCCGCCACGTAGAGCAGGTCATAACGTTGGCAGACTTCCCACATGCGCCGGTGGTAACCCTTGGGCGGAATGATCACGCCGCCCGAGCCCATGATCGGTTCGGCAAAGAACGCGGCCACTTTGTCGGCGCCGATGGTCAGGATCTTGTCTTCGAACTCATCCACCAGGAAATCGAGGAACTGCGCCTCGCTCATGCCCTGCGGCGCCCGGTAGTAGTTGGGGCACGAAATGTGGTGGAACAAGTCGCTCATGAAATCGAATTCCGGCGCTCGGTCGGCGGCCTTGTTGCCGATGGACATCGTGAGGAACGTCGAGCCGTGATACGCACTGAAGCGCGAGATGATGTGTTTCTTCTCATGCTTGCCGCGACTGTTCTGATAGAACTGCACCAGGCGGTAGGCAGTATCGACGGCGGTGGAACCGCCGGTGGTCAGGAACACATGATCAAGATCGCCGGGAGCCAGGCTGGCAAGCTTGGCGCACAGTTCGATGGCGGTGACGTTGGCCATGTCGCAGAACGGGTTGGAGTACGCCAGCTGGCGAACCTGGTTGGCGATGGCGTCTGCCATTTCCTCGCGGCCCAGGCCGATATTCGTACACCACATGCCGCCGACCGCATCCAGGTAGCGGTTGCCGGCGGTGTCGTAGATGTAGGCGCCGTCACCCGCCGCGATATTCAGTGAGCCTTGTTCACGGTGTTCGTCGAACATATGAAAACCGTGCATGTAATGGGCCTTGTCGGCGGCGTCCAGTTGGTCGTGGTCGAACTGGGCGAAAAAGTCAGGATTTGGCAGGGTCATGGCGTTTACCTTCAATGGCTGGGTTTCACTTGCCGGTCTTCACGGCATTCCAGGTACGGGTGATCAGGCGCACGGCGGCTTGGGACTGGCTTTTCTGGGTGAACAAGCGCTGCATCGTCGCCGGGTCCGGGTAGATGGCCGGGTTGTCGCGTATATCGGCATTTACAAAGGGCTTGGAGGCCAGGTTGCTGTTGGCGTAGTGAATGGTGTTGCTGACGCCGGCGATCACTTGCGGTTGCAGGAGGAACTCGATGAACTTGTGGGCATTCGCCACATGGGGTGCGTCGGCCGGGATGTAGAAGTTATCGAACCAGATCAGCGAGCCTTCCCTGGGGATGAAGTAACCCAGGTTGACCTTGGCCCCGGCTTCCGCCGCCCGGGCCTGGGACGTGGCGTAGTCGCCGGACCAGGTGGTGGCCATGCACAGCTCGCCATTGGCCAGGCCGTTGATAAAACCGCTGGAGTCGAATTTGCGGATGTACGGGCGCACGGCCATCAGCACGTCCTGAGCGGCCTTGAGGTCTTTGGGCGCCACGCTGTTGGGGTCCAGGCCGAGGTAGGTCAGGGCCAGCGGGATCATGTCGGTAGGGGAGTCCATGAAGGTGATGCCACAGTCGGCGAAGCGCGAAACGATCTTGGGATCGAAGATCATCGCCAGGGAGCCGATGGGCGCATCTGGCATGCGTTCCTTGATCTTGTCGATGTTGTAGGTCACGCCATTGCTGCCCCAGGTGTAAGGCGCGGAATAGGTCACGCCCGGATCATGGGTTTCCAGGCTTTTCAGCACTTGCGGGTCGAGGTTGTTCCAGTCCGGCAGCAGCGCTTTGTTGAGGGGCTGGAAGGCCTTGGCCTTGATCAGCAGCGGTACCAGTGACGCATTGAGCACCACCAGGTCATAACCCGAGCGCCCGGACAGCAGCTTGCCCTGCACGGTCTCGTAGGAATCGTAGGTGTCGTAGATCACCTTGATGCCGGAGGCTTTCTCGAAGTCGGCGAGGGTGTGTTCCCCGATGTAATCGGCCCAGTTGTAGATGCGCAAGGTGTTGCCCGGGTCGTCAGCGGCCTGGCTGACGGACGTTGATGCAAGCAAGACAGCGCTGAACAGGGCGATAACGGCTTTATGCATGGCGAACCCACCTTGATGTTGTGCTTGTTGTCAGGCCGAGGGGCTGATTGCACTTTCAGGCAGGTGGCGGGTGGGGCGCCATACCCCGTTCGGGTAGGAGGCGGTCAGGGCAGTACGATGTAGTCGTTTCGCGTGATGACCGGGCGGTGCACGCCGGGTTCCAGGTGGATGTAGCGCCCGTCTACCAGGTCGATGGGCAGGCAGTCGTCGATATCCAGTACGCCGTCGGTGTGGGATTGCGTCCAGTGCGTGAGCATCTGCTGTTTGCCTTGGGCTGCCGCCTCCCTGGCCGTACGCGCAACCACCAGCAGGTAGTGGTGTGCCTCGCCAAAGACGTTCGATTCATACCCGCCCAGGTTGATGAAATACAGGCGCGGCGCCCCGGCGTTCGGCGCCAGGTGGCTGAGCTGGACTTTCCAGCCGTCAACGCCATCCACCGTCATCCAGGAGTCGATATGCACACCTTTCTGGCTGCCAAACCAGCCCTCGCGCAGTTGCGGGTAGGCGGCTTCCAGGGTGTCGGCGACGGCGAACACCACATCATGCACTTCGATTTTCGCCCGGGGGTGCTTACCCCCCAACATGACCACAAACAGCATTGCAGGCCCTTTCTATGGCTGGGATGGAAAGGGCCACCTTCCTTCGATTGAACCCTTTTGTCCAGTCGGTGCCACACTGTTAATTCGCAAATTCATCAGGAGGTTGTCATGCGCACCATTGATCTGGCCGGCGTACCCGTCCCTGTCATCGGCCAGGGGACCTGGCGCATGGGCGAGGATCCCGGCAAGCGCAGCGCCGAAGTGGCCGCGTTGCAACTGGGTATCGATGAGGGCATGACCCTGATCGATACCGCTGAAATGTATGGCGAAGGCGGTGCCGAAGAAGTCGTCGGCGAGGCGATTCGCGGCAAGCGCGACCAGGTGTTCCTGGTCAGCAAGGTGTACCCGCACAATGCCAGCCACAAGGGCATTCCACGTGCATGTGAGGCCAGTCTCCAGCGCCTGGGCACCGACTACATTGATCTGTATCTGTTGCATTGGCGTGGGCAATACCCCCTTGAAGAAACGGTAGAAGCCTTCGAGCGCTTGCGTGAGGCAGGCAAGATCGGTCGTTGGGGTGTGTCCAACTTTGATGTGGCAGACCTGCAGGAGCTGGCTTCCCCGGCCTGTGCCACCAATCAGGTGCTCTACAACATCGAGGAGCGCGGCATCGAGTTCGACCTGCTGCCATGGTGGCAGCAACACAATTTACCGTTGATGGCCTACTGTCCCATCGCCCAGGGTGGCGAGCTGTTGGCCAGCCCGACCCTCAAGCAAATTGCCCGTCGCCACGAGGTCACACCCGCCCAGGTTTCCCTGGCCTGGGTCTTGCGCCAGGACGGGGTGATCGCGATTCCCAAGGCTGTTACGCCAGAGCATGTCCGGCTCAATGCCGCAGCGGCGAAGCTGGTGCTGGATGAGCACGACCTGGACGCGATTGACCGGGTTTTTGGGGCGCCGAAGCGCAAGCATCCGCTGGCGATGGTCTAGTGGCCGACAGAAACGGTGCCGTCCATGGCGATGCCGTTTCTGTTTCGGTGGCTGCTTAGCCGGCTACCGGGCTGCGCCAGTCATCAGAGCCAGAGGTACCGGAGACCTCATGGGTCCAGACGATTTTCCGGTAAGTGAAATACACATCCTCCAGGTGCGTGAAGTGTGCGTTGTTCGGGTCCTGGCAATTGGGCATCCGTGACTGGATGTCCACCAGGATCGCGTCTTCCAACTCGATGGTGAAGTAGTGTTCCTGGGTTCCGGCTGAAGAGGTTCGGTACCACTCAAGGCGGCACTTGACCATTTCCCCGGAGGTCAATGCGCTGAACAGCAATGGCGACGATTTATCGAATACCTTGCTGATCATCAGGGGCTTGTGCACACGCTGGCCGGTGGGCTGGCCGGATTGCGGGTCACGGGGAATGATCACCTGATGCTGGAATGCCTCCACCAGGATCTGGTCTTCATGGCCTTCCTGGTAAATGTTGCCGACCGAGTCCTGGGTGAACGTGCCTGCCGTGATCAAGCCTTGCTTGGTGCCGGTGATGGATAGATACGCGGGTGTTGGCATGACGGTTTTCCTTGCCTGATAAATGAGGTCGTCCCGGCCGACGGACTTGCCTGCCGGGTAATGCTCGATATCAAGAAGCGTGCCGGAAAGTTCGAACGTCAATGAAAGCAGGGGGTTAAGGTTTTATTGGTTTTTATTTTGAGCGGCATTAAAGGTTCTAATTCGATTTAGTTGTACTTGTTTGCGCAGGGGTGTGCAGTTAGTTGCTCATGTTGATGGACGGTGTTATTCGCAGAGTTCACGTCATTCATGATGATGCCTGGCGCCTTGGCTGCGCAAATTCTTGCGCGTCGGTGATTTTTCTATTCTTGTAGGAAACTCCTTAACTGCTATTTGGTGGCTTGAACAATGCTTTTTGCATGGATAAGGTTCGTGCTCTTCTCGTAGGGAAGGCAAACTTTAATCAATGTCCTGATGTGCGCTTGAATGGCCATTAGTTCACTGAACATGTTCAGGAAAGTAAAGTGCGGCCCATAATGGTTTACTCAGACAGGCTTTCCGATTATTACCTCGAACTTGCGCAGGCACCCAACTCGAAAACGAGTTATGCGGGGGCCGATATGCGTTTTTCGACCGAGTATGAGGCGCTTGAAACTGAACTGGGCAAGGCGCACTCCATTCACGGAAACAGTCAGCCTGACTGGCAATGGGTCGTGGAAAAAAGCGAGGCGCTGTTACGCCACCAGTCCAAGGACTTGCGGGTCGCTGTCTGGTTGACCTGGGCCTTGCATCAGCGCGAGTCCTTCCCCGGGCTACTCGCAGGCCTCGGATTGCTGCGCTACCTCTGTGAGCATCATTGGGCGGTCGTCTATCCGGGCAAGCTGCGTACCCGCAGTGCCGCCTTTGGCTGGCTGGTCCCGCGCCTCGAGCAGGTGCTTGCACAACCTGTTTCGTTCAAGGATCAGCGGCCCTTGTTCCACTGCATGCTCGAACACCTGGCGCGGCTGGACGAGTTGTGGACCGAACACCTTCTCGAAGATGCGCCACTGTTACTGCCGGTTCGCAGGCAGCTGTCGGACCGATTGCAACAGTCCACCGAGAGCGAACCTCCAGCAGGCGGTAGCACAGGGGTGATCGCCCATATCAGGCAGGTCGCGACTCAGTTGATGGCGCCCGAGCCCATTGTGGAAAACGAAAAGGACGCCCACAAGCTGCTGCGCACGCTGCAGGAACATGCCCGGCCGTTGTCGGCCTGGTGGCAGCGCCAGAATGCCACTGACCTGCGCGCACTGCGTCTGAACCGAACGTTGACCTGGCTGACGATCACCAGTCTTCCGGACTGTGACAGCGAACAGGTAACGCCTTTGCGCGGGCCGGCGCCCGACAAGCTCAAGCGGTACCAGGAGCGCTTTGCCCAAGGGCAGCATACCGACCTGCTGCTGGAGCTTGAGGGCAGCCTGGCCGGAGCACCTTTCTGGTTCGACGGCTTGTACCGGGTGTGGGAGTGCCTGCAGGCACTCCAGGCCGACCTGGCCATGACCGAGCTGGAAGTGCACTTCGCGCTGTTGCTCCAGCGTTTGCCGGGGCTTGCACAGCTGCGCTTCCACGACGGAACACCCTTCGCCGACGACGTCACCCGTGGCTGGATCAACACCCAGGTTGCCCGCCATTTGCAAGCCCCGGTTCCACTCAGGTCGGCACCTGATGCCCCGGCTGCGCCTTGGGACAAAGCGTTGCACGACGTCATGCCCGTGCTGCGCAAGGACGGGTTCAAGGTGGCTGTGCGGTCCCTCAAGCAGGGCATGCAAACCGCAACAGGTGATCGTGCCCGGTTTCATTGGCGGCTTGGCCTGGCCAGGTTGTGTTTGCTGGCAGGCAAGCATGACCTGGCCAAAGTCCAGCTCGATCACCTGGACCACGAGCTGCAGCACTCAGGCCTGCAGCGCTGGGAGCCCGAGTTGGCGGTTGAAGTGCTGCAGCTCTTGCATGGCTGCTGTGACGTATTGCCCCAAAGCCATTCCGTGCGTGAGCGCAAGGAAGATGTCCATCGCAGGCTGTGCCACTTCGATCTCGAAGCGGTAATTGAATAGGCTTTCGAGCCCCCCGAAAAAGGAGAAACACCATGGCGAAAGAAGGTTCGGTAGCCCCCAGGGAACGCATCAATATCACGTTCAAACCCGCCGTCGGCACTGCGCAGGAAGAGGTCGAGCTGCCGTTGAAATTGCTGGTGCTTGGTGACTTCACCCAGCGTGAAGACCTGCGCAAGCTCGAAGACCGCAAGCCCGTCGGCATCGACAAGAACAGCCTCGACGAGGTGCTGGCCAAGCAGGCCTTGGGCCTGGCCTTGAGCGTCCCCAACCGGCTGCAGGATTCAGCCGAACCTGACGAGTTGGCGATCCGGGTCAGGATCAATTCGATGAAGGACTTCAATCCTGCACAGCTGGTTGAGCAGATACCCGAGCTGAAAAAGCTCATGGACCTGCGCGATGCACTTGTGGCGCTCAAGGGGCCGCTGGGCAACACGCCGAGCTTTCGAAAGGCCATTGAAAATGCCCTCGCCGATGACGATTCGCGCAAGCGGGTATTGGCTGAATTGGGGCTGGACAGCTCCGCCGTATGACTCTCTCAGTTAAAAGGACACTGACACCATGACTACCAGCCAAAGCCCGTCGCATGCGCCCATCACGGATGAGTACAGCATTCTCGACAACATCATTGCCCAGACCCGCCTCAGCGCCGACGACGAGGCCTACAGTATTGCAAAGCGCGGAGTCTCGGCATTTATCGAGGAGCTGATCAAGCCGCAAAACAAGGGCGAGCCGGTCAAGAAGCGCCTGGTTGACCGGATGATTGCCGAGATTGACGCAAGGCTCAGCCAGCAAATGGATGAAATCCTGCACCATCCCGACTTCCAGGCACTGGAGTCTTCCTGGCGTGGCCTGCAGTTGCTGGTTGATCGCACCAATTTTCGTGAAAACATCAAGATCGAACTGCTCAGCGTCTCCCGCCAGGACCTGCTGGATGACTTCGAGGACTCACCGGAGGTGACTCAGTCCGGACTCTACAAGCACATCTACAGTGCCGAATACGGTCAGTTCGGCGGCCAGCCCGTAGGGGCAATCATCGCCAATTATTTCCTTTCCCCCAGTGCTCCCGACGTCAGGCTGATGCAGTACGTTTCCAGCGTGGCCTGCATGGCCCATGCACCGTTCATTGCGGCGGCGGGTCCTGGCTTCTTCGGCCTGGAGAGCTTTACCGGCCTGCCTGACCTCAAGGACCTGAAGGACCATTTTGAAGGGCCGCAGTTTGCCAAATGGCAGAGTTTTCGCCAGAGCGAAGATGCCCGCTACATCGGCCTCACCGTACCGCGCTTTCTATTGCGTACGCCGTACGATCCCGTTGATTGCCCGGTCAAGACGTTCGCCTACCAGGAACATGTGGCCAGCAGCCACGAACACTATCTGTGGGGTAATACGGCCTATGCCTTTGCTACCCGCTTGACGGACAGTTTCGCCCGGTATCGCTGGTGCCCGAACATTATTGGCCCGCAGAGTGGTGGTGCAATTGAGGACTTGCCGCTGCATCACTTTCACAGCATGGGCGAGATCGAAACCAAGATTCCTACCGAGGTGCTGGTATCCGACCGACGCGAATACGAGCTGGCGCAAGAGGGCTTCATTGCCCTGACCATGCGCAAGGGCAGTGACAATGCAGCGTTCTTTTCCGCCAGTTCGGTGCAAAAACCCAAGTCTTTTGGAATCAGTGCCGAAGGCAAGGCTGCCGAGCTGAATTACCGGCTCGGTACCCAATTGCCGTACATGATGATCGTCAATCGCCTGGCCCACTATCTCAAGGTCCTGCAGCGTGAACAGCTGGGGTCGTGGAAGGAGCGCACCGACCTTGAGCTGGAACTCAACAAATGGATTCGCCAATACGTAGCCGACCAGGACAACCCCAGCACTGAAGTGCGTGGACGGCGCCCGCTTCGGGCTGCGCGCATTGTTGTCAGTGATGTCGACGGGGAGCCTGGCTGGTATCGCGTCAACCTGAGCGTTCGCCCGCACTTCAAGTACATGGGGGCAGACTTCACTCTGTCGCTCGTCGGCAAGCTCGATAAAGAATGAGCCGCCGCCACGTGATTACCCAAAACCGCAGCCTTTTCGAGCGCCTGGAGTCCGGCGTGGGGCGCAGCCCGCAAGGTTGCGTCGTGGAATCCGTGGCGGGTCATCTGGCGAAAATGCTCAGCACCCGTGCGGGCAGTGTCCAGACGCTACCTGATTACGGGTTACCTGATCTGAATGACATGCGCCTCAGCCTGCATGACGCGTTGAGCCAGGCTCGGTTCCTGATCGAGCGCTTTATCCAGGCCTACGAACCCCGTCTGAAGGATGTCCGTGTCAAGGCATTGCCTCAGGACCGTGACCCGATGGTGCTGGCTTTTTCCATCGAGGGGGCCATGGAAGTCAATGGCATGACGCAAGCGGTCGCCTTTTGCGCCAGCCTGGCTCACGGCGCACGGGTCGAGGTCAAACCGGATGTCGTTTAACCGCTACTACCAGGGCGAGCTGAGCGCACTGCGACAGTTGGGGCGACGGTTCTGCGAGCGCAACCCGGCACTCGCGCCGTTTCTTGGGGACGCTGGCCAGGACCCGGACGTAGAACGGTTGCTTGAGGGTTTTGCATTCCTCACCGGTCGCCTGCGGCAGAAGCTTGATGATCAATTGCCGGAGTTGAGTCACTCGTTGATGCATCTGCTGTGGCCCAACTATATGCGGCCGCTGCCGTCGTTCAGCATGCTGCAGTTTGATCCGCTCAAGCGCACAGGGCCGGCCATCAGGGTCGAGCGGGATACACCGGTGGAAAGCATTGCGATCGACGGTGAACGCTGCCGTTTTCGTACCTGTTACCCGACGCAGGTCTTGCCGCTGCAACTGGCCGCCATGGAGTACTCGGTACAGGGCGAGGGCGCTTTGCTCTGCCTGCGTCTGGAGATGACGGCCGAGGGCAACTTCAGTGAGCTGGAACTGAACTGCCTGCGTTTGCATCTCGCGGGGGAGCAGCCCGTCAGCCAGGCGCTTTACCTGGGGCTTTTGCGTCACCTGGACGGGTTCGAGTTGCAGCCTTTCGGGCGCGACGGGCTGCCGGTCATCGGCGCCGACGGCAAGCCTGTTTCATTGCGTCTGTCCAGCAACGATATCAGTCCTGTGGGCTTTTCCGAGGATGAGGCACTGATCCCTTATCCGTTGAATACCTTTCGTGGCTATCGCCATTTGCAGGAGTACTTCGCCTTTCCCGACAAATACCTGTTTGTCGATGTGAGTGGCCTTGGCGCGTTGAGCAGGTTGCCTATTGACGTACTCAAGCAGGTACATGGCGTGACGTTACGCTTCGACATGCGTGGCCGCGGTATTGAGCGAATGGCGCCTACCCTGGACAACGTGAAGCTGTACTGCACGCCCATCGTCAATCTGTTCAAGCACGACGGCGTACCGATTCGCCTGGACGGCAAGCAGGACGAATACCTGTTGTTGCCTGGCGAATACGCCAGGGGGAACTGCGGTGTATTTTCCGTCGACAAGGTCACGGGATGGCGGCCGGGAGGCCTCGGGTACCAGGAATATGTTCCGTTCGAATCGTTTGAGCACGATTTTGGCAGCGCCGCGCCCAGCTATGGCGTTCGCCAGCGGCCATCCCTGCAACATGCCGGCCTGGATACCTGGCTGAGTTTCGACCGGTGTCCAGTGCATGAACAGGAAACCCTGTCGATTGAACTGACCTGCACCAACCACAACCTGCCATGCCTGCTGCAGGTGGGCGATATCAATCAGGCGTGCGAACAGACGCCCGAGTTTCTCTCGTTTCGCAACATCACCGCGGCAACCCCCAGCTTTGCGCCACCCCTGGACAGCGACTTCCTGTGGCGACTGATCAGCAATATGTCGCTCAACTATCTGTCATTGACCGATATCAACGCCTTGAGGGTGATCCTCGAAACCTACGACCTGCCGCGTTATCACGACCGCCAGGTGGAAAAGGTCAGCAGGCGAAGGCTGGGCGCCCTCCGTTCGATCAGTCACCAGCCCGTAGACCGGCTGCACCGAGGCCTGCCATTTCGCGGCTTGCGGGTTGACCTCACCATCGATCCTGAAGGCTACCTGGGGGAGGGCGACGTGTTCGTCTTTGCCTCGGTGCTCAACGAGTTCTTCGCGCTTTACGCCAGCCTCAACTCGTACCACGAACTGCGAGTCATCAGCACACAAGGAGACGTGTACCTATGGCCACCCCGGATGGGCCAGCAGCCCCTGCTTTAACCGCACTGTCCCGAGTGATTCGCGAGTACTCGGTGTTTCAGGCGGTCGCGCAGATTATCGAGCGTCTGCGCGAGGCGCATCCCTCGCTGGACGAGGATGCGCTCTACGATCAATTGGAGTTCCAAGCCAACCCAGGCTTTGGCTTTCCCGGCAACGACATTGATCGTGTGGAGTTTTTTGTCGAGCACGGCCATTTGCGGGCACGGCTTCGCCTCAATGTGCTGGGCCTGTTTGGTACAGGGTCACCGCTGCCGGCGTTCTATGGCGAGCAAGCCTTTGCCGAGGTAGCGGGCGGTAATCCGACGCGGGAATTTCTTGATCTTTTTCACCATCGCCTGCACCGGCTGATAGTGCCGATCTGGCGAAAATATCGTTATCAGGCGAGTTTTCAAACGGGCGCCCGCGATCCCTTTTCCGAGCAGATGTTTGCATGGGTGGGCCTGGGTGGCAGCGCGATTCGCAGCGCGGCTCAACTGAACTGGAAACGCCTGTTGCCCTACCTGGGGCTGCTGAGCCTGCGCGTGCACTCCGCCGCGCTGATCGAGACCGTGCTGCGTTATTACTTCAAGCACAACCGGCTGGTCATCGAGCAGTGGGTCGAGCGCAGGGTAGTGATCGACCAGGAGCAGCGCAATGATCTTGGTCGCGCCTATAGCTCGTTGGGTTCGGACCTGGTGCTGGGGGAGTGCCTTATCGACCGCAGTGGCATGTTCAGGGTTCATGTATTGGCACTCGACTGGCAGCGTTTTCACGAGTTTTTGCCCACCGGGGCGGGTTACGAGCCGCTGTGTGCGCTGGTGCGTTTTGCCGCCCGGGACCCCTTGGAATACGACGTGCGACTGGTGTTGGCGGCGGGCGAGGTCCGGCCGTTGCACCTTGGCGAGCACAACGTCTGCCGCCTGGGCTGGACCAGTTGGCTGGGGCATGAGCGGGCAGACGGCGTGGTCATCCTGGCCAGTAAAAATCATTAGGGATTGATGGATATGATGAATGTGGATCTGCAACAACTTATCCAGGCATTGACGGCGTCCACACGGCGCGACCTGGAACGCAGCGCCGAGCGTTGTGTCACCCGGGGCGGCGGCGAGGTCCTGGTGGAAGACTTGCTGCTGACGCTCCTGGAGCATCCCGAGGGTGTTCTTATGCGAGCGCTGCAGGATGCGGGCGTGGATGCCGGGGAATTGCAGGCCGTGCTGCATCCTCGGGTCGACCAGAGCGCTTCCCGCAATCCGGTGTTTTCGCCCGCCCTGGTGCAATGGCTGCAGCAGGCGTTGCTGGTTGCCCATCTGGAGCTGGGCCGACGGGAAGTGGACCATGGCGCCTTGCTGCTCGCCTTGTTGCGCAACCCGATGCAGCACGCTGGCAGCCGTTACCAGGCGGTGATGAGCACGCTTGATGCACCGCGTGTGCTCGGATTTCTCTTGAGTGAAAACGCGCAGGCGGCTCCCGCTGAGGCGGGGAGTTCCTTGCTGGAGCGCTTTACCCATGACCTGACTCGCCAGGCCCGGGACGGGAAACTCGACCCCGTGCTCTGTCGCGATAACGAAGTCCGGCAAATGATCGATACGCTCGCGCGGCGGCGCAAGAACAACCCCATTCTGGTGGGCGAGGCGGGTGTCGGGAAAACCGCGATAGTCGAGGGCCTGGCCCTGCGGATCGTCAGCGCGCAAGTGCCAGAGGTGCTCAGGAAGGTGCGCCTGCTGACCCTGGACATGGGCCTGCTGCAAGCCGGTGCCAGCATCAAGGGTGAGTTCGAGCGCCGCCTCAAAGGCTTGATCGATGAGGTCAACGCCTCGCCGCAACCGGTCATCCTGTTCATCGATGAGGCTCATACCCTGGTCGGCGCAGGCGGCTCGGCCGGCAGCTCCGATGCCGCCAACCTGCTCAAGCCAGCGCTGGCACGAGGTGAGTTGCGTACCATCGGCGCGACGACCTGGTCGGAGTACAAGAAATACTTCGAGAAAGACCCTGCGTTGGCGCGGCGTTTTCAGCCGGTGCAGGTGCACGAGCCGACGGTTGACGATGCCGTGACGATTTTGCGTGGGTTGGTCCCGGTGTATGAGGCCAGCCACGGAGTCTACGTGCGCGATGACGCCGTGGTCGCCGCCGCGCAGTTGAGTGCCCGCTACCTGGCCGGCCGCCAGTTGCCGGACAAGGCTGTGGACGTGCTGGACACTGCTTGTGCCCGGGTGCGGATCAGCCTGGTCACGGCGCCGGACGAACTGCAGCAGTTGCGCGCCGAACTGGCCGAGGGCACGCGCCAGCAACGTGCCGTGCGCAGGGATGCCGACGCGGGGTTGGCCATCGATGAACAGGTGCTGCAGCACCTCACCCGGAGACTGGAAGAAGTAGAAGTCGCACAGTTCCAGCTTGAACAACGCTGGACCCACCAGCGCGAACTGGCCGAGAAGGTACTCTCGCTGCGCCAGCAACTGGCCGACGCCGGTAACCTTGGCGAAAGCACTGAGGCTCTCGCTTCGCTCCTGGCCCAGAACCATCAGGCGTTGCAGGCCATACAGCACGAACAGCGATTGGTCAGCTTCGAAGTATGCCCACGGTTGGTGGCACAGGTTATCAGCGCCTGGACGGGTATTCCCCTGGAACAGCTTGCCTGCGAACACAGCGCGAAGGTCCTGAACTTTGCGGATGATCTGCGTGGTCGCATCCTCGGCCAGGAAGGTGCCGTGCAGGTCCTGGATCGTTGCCTGCGGGCTGTCGCGGCCGGTGTGAAAAGGCCTGATGCCCCCGTGGGGGTATTTCTGTTGGTGGGCCCCAGTGGTGTCGGCAAAACTGAAACAGCCCACGCCCTGGCCGACCTGTTGTATGGCGGCGAGCGCTTTGTCACCACGATCAACATGTCTGAATACCAGGAGAAACACTCACTGTCCCGGCTGATCGGCGCACCACCGGGTTATGTCGGTTACGGGGAGGGCGGGGTGCTGACTGAGGCGGTGCGGCAAAAGCCCTATTCAGTGGTGCTGCTCGATGAGGTGGAAAAGGCCGATCCGGATGTCCTGAACCTGTTTTACCAGGTGTTCGACAAAGGGGTAGCCAATGATGGAGAAGGACGTGAAATCGACTTTCGCAATACCCTGATCCTGATGACTTCCAACCTGGGCAGCGATCTTGTCACCGGGCTGTGCGCCGACAGTCAACGACCGGCTGTCGAAGTACTGCACGCCGCGATCCGGCCGGTACTGACAGCTCATTTCAAGCCGGCGCTGCTGGCCCGTATGCGAGTCGTGCCGTATTACCCGGTGGCAGGCGCGGCGCTGCACCAACTGATTGAACACAAACTTCAGCGCCTGGGCCAGCGTCTGCTTCAGCGCAAGCTCGCATTCAGTCACGCAGGGGATCTTGTCGCACACATGGCCGAGCACTGTAGCCACAGTGGGAGTGGCGCGCGGTTTGTCGACCAATGGATCGAGGAAAACCTGTTGCCGCAGGTGGTGGATCGCCTGCTGGATGCGATGGCCGTTGGCAAGTCCCTGCAGTTCGTCCATGCCAGGCTGGATGCCAATGGCACCGTAATCTGTGAGTTCAGCTGATGGCGGACAATCCGTTTACCCAGTTGCCAAGCCCGCTGGACTACGCCACTGCCTTGTTGGGATGGTTTACCCGGTTGGGCATCAATAGCGACGAATCGACATTGGCCGATGACTTTGCGACGGGCGCCGCGCAACTGAGCGGCTGCGAGCTTGGCCAGTTGTACCTGCTCGACCAGGCCACCGGCCGCCTCGAACTGGCTGCCCAGTATTTGCCGGGCCTGTCGCCGCCAGGGGCGGTTGTGAGCTCGGGCGCGGATTTGCGGAACGAGCAACTGTTGCAGTACGTGCTGCAACAGAACCGGGTGTTTAACCTCACCGAGGCAGGCAGCAGTGTGTATGACACGGGGTTTCTGCCAGCGGGCGCGGCGTCCTGGCAATCACTCCTGTGCGTGCCGTTACCGGGGCCGAGCAAGCAGGTATCCGGGATGGTGTTGTGTGCCAGCCTGCGAGCGACGGAGCTGGCTGGCTATGGTGCGTCCCTGGGCCAATTGGGCAGTTTTGTCTTGAGCCAGTTGGCCCTGTTGCGGCGAATGCGCCGGGCTCCCGGTGCGTTGAAGGTGGTTCGCAGCACCCGCAGCACCAGCGCCTACGGCTTGATCGGAAACAGCACGGCCATGGACGAGACGTGCCGCCTGATCGGCAAGGTGGTGCATAGCCCCTACACCGTGCTGCTCCGGGGCGAGACCGGCACCGGTAAAGAGGTGGTCGCCCGGGCCATTCATGCTGCCGGCCCGCGCAGCAGCAAGGCATTTGTGGTGCAAAACTGCGCAGCGTTTCCCGAAGGCTTGCTCGAAAGTGAGTTGTTCGGTTACCGCAAAGGCGCGTTCACCGGGGCCGAAAGAGACCACGCCGGCCTGTTTGACACCGCCCACGGCGGCACGCTGCTGCTCGACGAAATCGGTGATATGCCGCTGTCACTGCAGGCCAAGTTGTTGCGGGTCCTGCAGGAGGGCGAGATTCGGCCGTTGGGTGCCAACACGTCCCACAAGGTCGACGTGCGAATCGTCGCGGCGACCCACCGGGACCTCACCAGCATGGTGGCTGAAGGAAGCTTTCGCGAGGACCTTTATTACCGGCTGGCGCAGTTTCCTATCGAGTTGCCGGCGCTGCGCCAGCGGGACGGGGACGTGCTGCAACTGGCCCGGCATTTCGCCGACAAGGCCTGTGCACTGTTGGGGCGAGCCACGGTGGGCTGGTCGAGTGCGGCCCTGGATCAACTGTCCAGCCACCACTTTCCCGGCAACGTTCGTGAGCTCAAATGCATGGTGGAGCGGGCGGTGCTGCTGTGCGACGACGAGGTGATCCTGCCTGCGCATTTATCGCTGCCATCAACCCTGTCCGCGCCCGCCGTCGACGCAACGCTGCGCCAGCGCATGGAGCGAGTCGAGCGGGTAGTGCTGATCGACTGCCTGCGCAAGAACCGTGGCAATCGAACCCGCACCGCCCGTGAACTGGGCCTCGCCCGGCGCACGTTGTTGTACCGCCTTGCTCGCCTGGACATTCCGTTTGGCGAAGTCCAGGGAGAGTGCTGAATGGCACACCCTTTCAATTCCGGGAGATACCTGATGCCTGTTAGTCAGTGGCAAGCCCTGGTGCTTGTGTTGTTTTTGCTGAGTGGCTGTAACACCAATCATGTCTTTGACGACGATGACTACCGTCCGCTGGGTGATCCGCGGTCCACCGGTCGTGGCCTGTGAGCGCGGAGGAGTCCTGCCATGCAGCTAGTGTTTGAGGTGTGCCCTGCGGGGCCAGCAGAGTCCGCGCCGGCGCTGCGCAAAGTCTTTGACGGTGTGGGGGGCGTCATCGGCCGGGGGGGCGGTTGCGACTGGACCCTGCCTGACACCAGTCGCCAGGTTTCCGGTCGTCACGCGGTGATCAGTTATCGTGACGGCCGGTATTTCCTGACGGATATCAGCAGCAATGGAACCCGCCTGGCAGGCCGCAGTGAGCGTCTGCATGAGGGGCAGCAGCAACCGATAGATGACGGCGCGGTATTTCAGCTGGGGCCGCTGAGTATTCGCGCACGACTGGTCAGCCCACCGCTGGGACAGGGCCAGGACGGATTACACAGGCTGATTCCCGATGATGCATTCCTTGAGCTGGACCCACTGCGGGCACTGGCCAGCGAACTGCAGCGCGAGGACGGGTCGCAAGAGCTGGCGGCCCTGAACATGACCACCTACGAGACATTGCGCTGGACGGACCACGCGGCGGCGGACCGGGATCACCTGACGGTTCCCGAACTTGTGAAGCCTGCGCGCCAGGTTGCCCCAAGTCCGCAATCGCCCTTTCCAGGTCACGGCTCAGGGCCATTCTGGTTGGGGTTTGCGCAGGCACTCGGTATTGATCTGGGCGACCTCGATGAGTCGGCAAGAGAAGTCCTGGCGATCAAGGCCGCGAGCTTGCTCCGGCAAATGACTGAAGGGTTGCAACAGAGCCTGGGCACCCGTAACGAGCTCAGGCAAGAGCTGAAACTGGCACTCACCCAGACACCGCTCCAAAGCCCCAACCCACTTAGAGACAGCGCAGACGCCAGTGCGGCCTTGGGGTCGCTGCTGGGTGTCGGGCAGCTGGGGCAGGTTTCCGCCGAGATGCTTGTCATGCGGGCGTACCGCGACATGCAGGCTCACGAGGTGGCCTTGCTGGCGGCCTGCCGCGCGGCAGTACGCGGCGCTCTGGCAGCCTTTGCGCCCGGCCATTTGCTGCTGTGCTTCGAACGCCAGGCAAGGCCGCCGCTGATCCCCCGGTGTGGCGCCCGCTGGCGCGCGTATCAGCGCCATTACCAGACACTGATCGAGGACGAGCACTTGAGCGAGCGCCTGCTGGGCAGCGACTTCGCCAAGGCGTACGAGGAACAGATTCGTCTGATCTCAACCCTTCACCGTTATCCAGGATGATCTTCATGGCCCGAGTCACCGTTGCATTGTTGTGCGCTGTAATGGGTTTGCTGGGTGGTTGCTCCCTGTCGCCCTTTTCGAAGTTGACCAAGCTGGACCTGACACTGACCGCCAGCGAACGGGTCAACCCTGATCTCCATGGTCGCCCGTCGCCGATCGTGGTGCACCTGATGGAGCTTCGACACCCCGTGGCTTTTGAAAATGCGGACTTTTTCAGCCTTTATGCTCATGCCGAGCACACGTTGCCCAAGGACCTGGTGAACCTCGAAGAGCTGGAGTTGCGCCCCGGCGATCACTCCACGCTCAAACTCAGTCTCGAGCCAGGCAGTCGTTATGTCGGCGTGCTGGCGGCGTACCGTGATTTGCCTCACTCGCAATGGCGCTATGTGTTGCCGGTGACCGCGCAGCGATTGACCGGCGCTGAACTGATCCTTGATCAGGCCGGCATTCGGTTGGTCAACCCGCAACCCGCGAAGGTGGGCGACTGACATGTACAGCCAAAAAGTCATCTGGCAGGAAGGCATGTTGTTGCGCCCTCAGCATTTCCAGCAAAACGATCGGTACCACGATCAGCAACTCACGCGCCGCACCCAGCTGTTGTGCCGTCACGCCTGGGGCTTCCTGGCCCTGGAAATCGATGTGCAATACCTCAATATGGGCAAGGTCGTTATCAGCCAGGCCAGCGGCATATTGCCGGATGGCAGTCTGTTCGAACTGGGTGGCGCGATGGAGTCGCTGGTGCTGGAGGTTCCGGTAAATACCGGGAAGCAGTCGATCTACCTGGCCTTGCCGCTGGCCACAGGTAACTGTGTTGAAGCCCGTCGACCCGAGCAGATTGATGTGTTGGCGCGCTACAAGACTCTTGCGGTAGACGTCAGCGACTCCAACGCCGGGGAAGAAGCTCGTCGTCAGGTCAATTGCGGGCAGCTGGATTTTCGCCTGTTGCTGGGGGAGCAACACAGCGACCCGCATTACGTGAAGCTCAAGGTTGCCCAGGTGCTCAGTTGCACCGAGGAGGGCGTCAGCCTGGACCCCGATTTTATCCCGAGCTTCATTCACCTGCATGGTTCCGGCTACCTGCTGTCTTGCCTCAAGGAAGTGATCAGCCTGCTCGCTTACCGGGGGGATGCCATCGCCGAGCGGATTCGCGCCAACGGTACCGCCGCCGGCGCGGAGGTTGGCGACTTCCTGATGTTGCAATTGATCAATCGCACCGAACTGGTCTTGCGTCACTACCTGGGCCTGAGCCAGGTCAGCCCTGAAACGCTGTATCGAACATTGCTGTCGATCCTGGGTGAACTCGCGACGTTTGCCAGCGACAGCAAGCGTGCGCACTTCGAGGGGCATTACCGGCACAGCGACCAGGGCGCCAGCTTTCGTGGATTGATGGAGCCGATTCGCAGCCTGCTGTCGATGGTGCTTGAGCAGCATGCCATTGAGCTGGCGCTGCAGCCTCGCCAGTACGGGGTGCTGGTGTGCCCGGTGAGCGATCTCAACCTGCTGGGTTCGGCGACCTTCATTCTGGCCGCCAGCGCCCATTGTGACGCCGAGGAGCTTCGACACCGGCTTCCGGCGCACCTCAAGGTCGGCCCCGTGGAGCGGATTCGCGAGTTGGTCAACCTGCAGTTGGCGGGCATCAAGGTCAAGCCGCTGCCGGTGGCTCCCCGGCAGATACCGTTTCATGCCGCCAACACCTATTTCATGCTTGAACTCGGTGCCCGGGACATTGAGCAGTTGAAGCAGTCGGGAGGATTTGCCTTCCACGTCAGCGGTGAATTTGCCGAACTGGAACTGAAATTCTGGGCCATCAGGAACTGAGACCATGGACAGGGAATACCCGCAGGACGAGAAAACCGTCCTGCTTGATCGACAGGGACGCGGACCGGCGCAGGGACCGATGACCGACTTCGCATCGCCGCCGCGTTTCGAACAACTGGAAGACCGGATGATCTACGCGGCCCGCTTGCAGGGCGCGGAGCATTTCGACATTGGCCTGAACAGTTTGGTGGCGCCTGCCTGGGAGCTGTTGTCCGAGGTGGTCCGCCTCAAGCGCAGTACCGCCGAGGAAAGCCTGCGCGCCCTGAATGAACGACTCTCGGCTGCAGTCACGCTGTTCGAGACGCGGGCCCGGCATGACGGGGCCCAGGCCAGCGAGGTCATGGCGGCGCGGTATGTGCTGTGCAGCGTGATCGACGAGGCAGTGGTCACCACCTCATGGGGCAGCCAGAGCGATTGGTCGAAGATGAGCCTGCTGAGCAGTTTTCACAACGAAACCTTCGGCGGCGAGAAGTTTTTCCAGTTGCTTGAGCGCATGTCGAGGGACCCCTTCAAGCACCTGGCGATGCTGGAGTTGATGTACCTGTGCCTGTCCCTCGGGTTTGAGGGCAAGTACCGGGTCATGGAGCGTGGGTTGTTGCAGCTTGAACAGGTTCGGGACGCGCTGTATCGGCAGATCCGGCATGTGCGGGGTGATACGCCTGCGGCGTGCGCGCCGTCGCCCAGGCCGGAACAGCCGCGCCGGAAACGGCTGAGAGTCGTGTCGCTCACCTGGATTGCAGTGTTTGTCGCCGCCAGCCTGTTGAGCCTGTATGCAGGATTTGCCTGGGTGCTGGGCCAGCAGCGTGAAGCGGTGTTGCAACCGTATCAACTCGTGGCGCCGGATATTTTCCGGGCGCCGCTCTAACGCAGGGAGCAACGCATGAACGCATTCTTCAGGAGCGCGGGCGCCGTGCTGGGCAGGGTTTGGGTCTGGAGCCTGCTGCTGGTGCTCGCGGTCGCAATGACCGTGTGGTTCTTCGGGCCACTGCTGGCTGTCGACGACTATCGATTCTGGCAAGCGGCGGCATCGCGCTTGCTGACAATCAGCGGGCTGTTTTTGTTGTGGGGCCTGGCGATGGTGTATGCCAATTGGCGCAGTATGGCCCGGCAATCAACCGTCGATGACGGCGAGCCACGCCCGCGCAAAGGCCAGGTTGAAAACGAGCAGCGGCACCTGCGCGGTCGCTTCAAGGACGCTTTGTACACCCTGAAACACTCCCGGATTTATGGTGAACGCAGCCCGCGTTGGCGTAATGCATTGCCCTGGTATTTGCTGATCGGCAAGGAAGGCAGTGGCAAGTCCCGGATGTTGGCCGCCAGTGGCTTGCAGTTGCTCCAGGATCAGGGCGCGTCGGTAGCGACCCAGGGCGGTGCCACGCGGGACTGTGACTGGCATTTCGCCGAGGACGGCGTGTTGCTCGACATCGCCGGCCGCTACCTTACCCAGCCTGACAGCCAGGTGGATGGCGCGGGTTGGTCGACGCTGCTGGAGCTGCTCAAGGTGCGGCGCCGGACACGCCCGCTCAATGGTGTGGTGGTGGCGCTGTCCACGGACACATTGCTCCATGGCAGCGAGCGTGAGCTGGAGAATGAGGCGCGGGCAGTCCAGAGTCGGTTGCTGGAGATCCGCCAGACGTTGCATGTGGAGGTGCCGGTCTACCTGGTGGTGACCCAGGCCGACCGCCTGCCGGGGTTTGCGGAGTTCTTCGAGCGGCCGTTGGGCGAAGGCAGTGATGCGGTGTTGGGCGAATCTATCGTCCCAGGCAAAGCGGGTATTGGCATTGCCCAGGTACGACAGGCGTTTGAAGCACTGCTGCAGCGCTTGAGCGGTGAGCTTGTGCAGCGCCTGCACCAGGAACGCAACAGTGATCTGCGCGGACGGATGCTCGACTTTCCCCATCAGGCGGCCCGGATTGGCGAACGCCTGAGCCTCTATATCGACGTTGCTTTTTGCGGCCCGCGTTATCAGCACACCAACGGCTTTCGTGGTTTCTACTTGACCAGCGCCGACGGTGGCCCACAGGCACTTGAACCACGTTCGCACTTTATCCAGGGCTTGTTCAGCCGGGTGATTCTGGCGCAAGCCGACCTGGCGGACCTCGATAGCCAGGAGCGCCGTCGAATCCGCCGGCACCAGGGGGGGCTGGCCCTGGGCGCACTAGTGGTCGTCGTGGCGGCGGGCTTGCTGTGGACCCACAGTTACTCCTCCAATCATCAACGTCTGGAGCAACTGCAGGCGCTGGCACGACAGCCCGCACCCGTGCAGCCTGGGTCAGACGCTACCCAGGCACTCCTGCCGCTGCTGGACAGCCGCCTGGCGGCCACGCGGATTTTCCCCTTGCCGGGCGAAGCCAGGCTGGTTGAGCGGATGGGGTTGTATCAGGGCAGTATGAGCCGTCCGGTGCTGGAGCAGGCCTACGAGCGTGCCTTGGGCCGGCTGTTGCTGTCCCAGGTCAGCGAGATGCTGCAGGAACAGGTTCGCGGCAGCCTGGAAGATCGTGAGCGGCTGCTGGATAACCTCCGGGCGTACCTGATGCTCAACCTGCGGGAGCGTCGGGATGTCGGCTGGCTGCGTGAGCGGGTGGCGGGGCATTGGTCTGTACGGTTTGCCGGTGAGCCCTCCGTGCAAAACCGGTTGAATGAACATTTCGCGCGCTTGCTTGAGCAGCCGTTCGTGCAGCCGCTCGATGACGAGCTGGTGGCCCGCGCGCGCCACGTGTTGCGCGGCGAATCGCTGGTTGACGTGGTGTACCGGGTGCTGCGCGAACAAGCTCGCGGCCTTGAACCGTTGCGCCTTGCACACGGGCGGGTGTTTGAGGGGGGCGAGCGTTCCATTCCGGGGTTTTATACACGCACGTACCAACGGCATTTTGAAGCGCAGGGCGCGCGGCTGGTGAATACCATCGTCCAGGACAACTGGGTGCTGGGAGAGGGCGCCGACCTGAGCGCCATGGATTTGCAACGGTTGATGGTGGAGCTTGAACAACGCTACTTCAGCGAGTATGCCGATGCCTGGAGCGAGGCGCTTGGGCAGGTTGGCCTGCGTGAAACTGAAAACTCCAGGCAAGGCGCCGAGCAGCTCGCCAGCTTGACGTCGGCCCAGTCGCCGTTGTTGCAGTTGTTGCAGCAGGTTCGTGACCACACGCGCCTGCCGTCGGCCAGTGAGCGCCTCGACGAGCTGGCTGCCAAGCTGCCTGGGCCTGCGGCAGAGCGGTTGCCGACCGCCGCCGGGCTGGTCAATGCCTTGCCCGACAGCGCACGGCGAGCCATGCAGCGCCGCTTCGAGCCCTTGCACCAGTTGCTGGACAACCATGAGAACCCGGGAGCCGAGTTGACCGGCGTGTTACAGGCGCTCAACGACTTGCACCTGCAGTTGGCGAGCTTGAATCGCGAAGGCGCGCCGGAGCCGGTCGCGTTCGAGATGGTCAAGCGGCGGATCCAGGGGCAACAGGATGCGCTGAGTAACCTGCGCAACGTGGCCGCTCGTTTGCCGCTGCCGCTGGCGGGCTGGTTCGAAAGCCTGGCCGACGAGCATTGGCGCCTCATGCTCGACCAGGCCTATCGGCATGTGAACCAGCGTTATCAGAGCGAGGTATATGGTTTCTACAGCCGGGCGATCAAGCTGCGTTTCCCGTTCAATGCCCACGCCAGCAGCGACGTTTCCCTCAACGACTTCCAGGAGTTTTTCAAGCCTGAGGGGATCATGGCGCGATTCTTTGACAGCTATCTGAAGCCTTTCGTCAGCGGTGATTCCGGGCGCTACAGGCTGCGTAGCCTGGATGGGCGCAGCTTGCCGATGTCTCGGGCGTTGCTCGACCAGCAGGCGAAGGTGCAGGTGATCAGGCGCGGTTTTTTTGCGGATGAGCCGGGGGACTTGCAGGTTCGTTTCACGCTCGCACCCTATAGCCTGGACCCGTCGGTGAGTCGCGCGGTCTTGCGTTTGGGTGGCCAGCAGATGGAGTACCGGCACGGGCCGATTGTCCCCATTGCGATGCAATGGCCAGCCGAGGCTGAGAATGGTCGCAGCAGCCTGGTGCTGGAGCGGGGCAGCGAGCGGGCGTTGGGGCTCGAAAAAAATACCGGGGCCTGGTCCCTGTTTCGCTTGTTCGACTTGATGCAGAACGAACCCTCCAGCGGGCAGGATGAGCTGATCCTCAAGGCTGACCTGGCAGGCTTGCGCGCCAACTACCTGCTGACCAGCCGACGCACACCCAATCCATTCCAGATGGCGCAGTGGCGAACCTTTCGCCTGCCGGAGCAGTTGTGAGCCAACCTCGCGACCGCTGGCACAGCGCCGGTCGCACAGACCGTGGAAAGGTCCGTTTACGCAACGAGGATGCCTTTCTCGATTGCCCCGGGACGGGCTGCTGGGCCGTGGCGGACGGGATGGGCGGGCATCAGGCGGGGGATATCGCCAGCCAGTTGGTGGTCGATGGCCTGGCGTCATTGCCCGGCCAGGGCAGCCTGGATGAACGCGTCGAGGCGACCCGTCGTTGCCTGCAATGGCTCAACCGGCGGCTGGGCGATGAATTGACGCTGGCCTCCCATGGCGCCGAGGCCATCATGGGAAGCACGGTCGTGGCGTTGTTGCTTCAGGGCGATCGCGCTGCGTGTGTCTGGGCCGGTGACAGTCGTTGCTATCTGTGGCGCGGGCAGACGCTGTACCAGCTGTCGCGAGACCATTCGCTGTGTGAGCAATTGATTGACCAGCAGGTGAGCCCGGAACAGGCCAGGGCCCATCCAGACGCACGGGCCTTGACCCGGGCCATCGGCTCGCGGGCACCACTGAGCCCGCAGGTCCTGGAACTCGGTACCTTGGCAGGGGATGTGTTTCTGTTGTGCAGCGACGGCCTGTACCAGGCGCTTAGCCACTCTGAGTTGGGCCAGGCCTTGAGCCAGGGAAACCCGCAACGTGTCCTGGACCAGCTGTTTGCAGGTGTCTTGCGCGGCACGGCCGGCGACAACCTGACCGCTGTGGTGGTGCAGTCATGCGCGACCTGACCCACTTTGCCTTTGCCAAGGCCCCGATAAACCCACCGCGCGACGGAGCCCCCGAGTTGCTGGCCGGGCGGTACCTGATCGAGCGCGTGTTGGGCGCAGGCGGCATGGGCGTGGTCTATCGTGCGCGGGACCTGCTGCACGAACAGTTTGGCGAACCCTGTTCCAGTGTCGCGATCAAGGTGTTGGGCGAAGCCATCCGCGAGTCTGCGGATGCCCACGTGTTGCTGTACAACGAGTTTGCCCTGACCCGCAGCCTGCGGCATGAGCAGGTGGTGCGTGTGTATTCATTTGAAGTGGATGCTCCCGGCCAGATCGCATTCTTTACCATGGAACTGCTCCAGGGCATGACCCTGGACCGGTTGCTGCTGGAGTGCCCCGGCGGTTTACCCTGGCAAGCGCTGCAAGGCATCGCCGTGCAATTGCTCGACGCGTTGCGCCATAGCCATCAGCAGGGTGTGCTGCACGGGGATGTGAAACCCGCCAATGTCATGGTGGGAGACGGCGGCTTGCGCTTGTTCGATTTCGGTCTGGGCGAGGCTTGCGGACAGGCCCCGGCAGGTTCTCCAGGCTTGAGTCGCAGCCGCTTCAATGCCTGGACGCCCGCGTACGCCGCGCCGGAGTTGCTGGCTGGCGGAGCACTGTCGGCCAGCGCCGACCTGTATGCAGTGGCCTGTGTATTGTACGAGTTGGCACAAGGCCGACGCCACGCCAGTGACAGGCCGGCCCGGCCCCGGCAACTGCCTCGCCATTGCTGGCCTGTATTGCGTACGGCGTTGACGGCTGACCCTGAACGCAGGGCCGTTACCCTTGATGAATTACGCGCGGTGCTCGCTGATCGCAGGAAGGGCCTGGGCCGCTGGTTCTAGACGGGCAAGTCGTGCAGCTGGCAATACTCGAACCAACTCAGGCCTGCCATTTGCGCCACCTCCTTGTGCACCTCAAGGCGTTGCGCCTCGAACTCCGCCGGGGAATGCGCCGTCAATTTCAGCGTCAGTTCCCAGGCAAACAAGCCCTGTTGCTCCGCTTCTGCCTCGAAGGCTTCATGCAGGCGCTCGGCGCGGTACTGCTCCATGGTTTCCCCTTTGGCCTGGGCCGCCAGGGGGTTCAACGTATTCAGTTCCGCGGCCAGTGCCGGGTGTTCACTCAAGAATCGGTCCAGGGCTAGCTGGTGGTTTTCGCCGGGTTGGGACAAAGGTTTACTCCACGGTAAGAGAGACGGTCAGTCTGGCTTGGACATTAAAAAAGCCGCCATGGCTGCATAGGCGGGCAAGGTCACCCCATCATTGGCGGCGTTGCCGGCCACCGGGTGGGAGGCATAGCGAACAATCACCATTTCAGCCTTGGGGTCGATGTAGATGCTCTGGCCATGCACCCCACGCGCCATGAACGCCCCGTCGGGATTGTGGGTTACCCACCACATGTTGCGATAGCTCCAGCCCTTCAATTGAGCGTAGCCGGCCTGGGCGAACGCCTGCTTGTCGCCGCCCTGGCGAATATCCGTCACCACGTTTTCGGGCACGATCTGCTGGCCATTGAAGCGCCCGCCGTTGCGCAGCATCTCGGCAAACCGGGCCAGGTCCCGCAGCCCGGTGTTCAGGCCGCCACCGGCGAAGGGTGTGCCGATGGAGTCGACGGTGAAGTAGGCGTCCTGTTCGGCGCCAAGCCGACTCCAGATGCGTTCGCTGAGCAGTTGCGCGACATTGCGCCCGGTCGCGCGGGCAATCACCCAGCCGAGTACGTCGGTATTGACGGTCTTGTAGCCGAAGGCACGCCCGTGTTCGCCGCGCTGCTTAACCGTTTGCAGGAACTCGTAGTAGCTGCGCGGCCCGGTGTAGTCCTTGGGTTTGGGCAGCGGGTTGCCGGCCTGGGCGTGGGCCCAGACTTCGGCGTTGGGGTCGGCATAATCTTCGCTGTAGTCCAGGGCGGTGGTCATGTCCAGCACCTGGCGCAAGGTGGCGCTGCCAAAGGCCGAACGGCCGAGTTCGGGCACGTAGTCGACGATCTTTTTCTGTGGGTCCAGGGTGCCATCGGCCACCAGCATCGCGCCCAGGGTACCGATCACCGATTTGGTAACCGACATGGCCGCGTGTTGCCCATCGTCCTTGAGCACCCCGAAATAACGCTCATAAACCACCGTGCCGCGATGCATCACCACGATGCCATCGGTGTAGGTGGCGTCCAGGGCCTGGCGCCAGGTCAGCGGCTGGGCTGCACCCACTGGCTGCACGGGGATTGCATCGAGTGCCGGGTCGAGTTTGCGTGGCAATGCCAGCGGTGCGCCGAGCCCGCGGGAGACGTTAACCGTGGGCATCAATTGGCGAAAGTTGGCGACACTCCAGCGCATCGCCGGGAAGCGGAAATAGCTGCCGTCTTCAAAGCGTACGGTGCGGTCGGCCGGCGGCGGTGCGCCGACCATCCATTGCAGCCTGGCCGGGTCGCTGGCCTGGGCATCGGCGAAGGTCGGGGTGGCGGCGCCGGCCAACGGGCTGGTCAGCCCAAGCAGCGCACAGGCCATGAGGGGAGTGAATCGCAGCATCAGTCGAGTCCGTTCGAGGGGGGCGTCGTTTTTTACGACAACCAGTGCGCCAAAGGATGGGCCAACCCGAGCCAATCGACAAGCAGCAAGCCCCTGCGGTGATTCTGAATAAATGCGCCAGGGGCGGCAAAAGCCTTTCGCTTGCGGTGTCAGGGCGTGTAGCGTTACCCCGTGATAAGGCGACAGCCAGGTGTTATTTTGCGACCCTGGCATCAGGGACCGAGGGACAGGTGATGGCGCAAACGCTGTTCAAGCTTTTCTTCACCCAGCGGCTGGCGGCCCTCGCCAGTACCGAGTCGTTGCGGGCCATACGCGAGGGGCTGTTGTGGATCCTGCCGTGCCTGCTGGTATCGGCCGGTTTCCTGATCCTGTCCGAATGCGCCCGAGTGCTGGGTTTCGACCCTCAGGTGGTGGCCTTCCTGGCGGGGTTGCACAACCAGATCAGCTCGGTGATCCCGCTGCTGGTGGCAGCCTCCATCGGTTACATGCTCGCGATCCAGCACCGCCTGCCGCAACTCCCGGTAGCGTTCCTGTGCCTGGCCCATGTAGTGATCGCCACGTTTGTGCTGCGGGATTTTCCCCGAGCCTCGGCGACCTTCGTGTTGTTCATCGCCATCGCCTCACCGCTGATCAATGTGCCCGCCATCGCCTGGCTGCATCGGCGTCGCTGGACGCGGTTGATCAACGAAGACCTGGTGGGGCACAACCTCAAGGGCACCCTCAATATGGTGGTGCCGGGGGCAATCACGGCGCTCGGGCTGGTGCTCGTGCTGTCGTTGCTGTTGCAGATTCCGCAGGTGGCACAGCTTCAGGGGCCGCAGGTGCTCGATGCACTGGAGACGCCCTATGGCAGCGGCCTGTTTGTGACCCTGATGAATTCGCTGCTGTGGTTTTTCGGGATCCATGGGGTCTACGCCATGCAGCCGTTTTTTGATGTGCTGGACCAGGCGGTCGGGCTCAATAATGCGGCGGTGGCCGCGGGCGAGCCGGTCAAATATCTACTGAATGGCGGCTTGCTGGGCAGTTTCGCGTTTATCGGCGGTTCGGGTGGTGCCCTGTGCCTGCTGCTGGCGATCCTGCTGTTTTCCAAAAGCCGGTCCATGCGATTGGTGGCGATGGCGAGCCTGCCGTTGTCGTTGTTCAATGTCAGTGAAGTGCTGTTGTTTGGCTTGCCGATCATTCTTAACCCGCGGCTGTTCATTCCCTTTCTGGTGGTCCCGGCGTTCAACGTGATACTGGCGTTGATGGTGGTGCAGATTGGCTGGGTGTCGCCTGCGGTGGTGAGCGTGCCATTTACCGCGCCGGTGTTGCTCAACGCCTACCTGAGCACCCACGGCGATCTCGCGGCAGTGTTGCTGCAGGTGGTGTTGCTGGGGGTTGGCATGCTGATCTATGCGCCCTATGTGCGTGCGATCAACCGCCAGGCCACGGAGGGCGGCACGGTGTATTTGAAGTCGCTGGACATGACCTTTCGCGGCCTGGAAGAAAAAGGCCGCTTGCTGGAGCTGGACCCGGTGATGGCGTCCCACAAGGCCCAGGCGCGCCAGGTCAGCGAGTTGAGTCATATCCAGCAGATCAGCGACTACGAGTTCTACCTCGAATTCCAGCCGCAGATTTCCACCCGGACCGGGCTATGCACCGGTTGCGAAGCGTTGATGCGGGCCCGGGACGCCGAAGGTACGGTGCATTCACCCTGGGAGTTCCTGCAATGGCTGGCCCATGCCAGGTTGATGCCCGACGTGGATGTGTGGGTGGCATCCCAGGCTGTGCGCCAGTACCAGAAGTGGCAGAAGGTCGGGTTTACGTTGCCGATGACGATCAATATCTCCAGCGCCACGCTGACTACCCCGGCGTATGGTGATCGGCTGGTGGAGATACTGGCCCAGGCCCACGGGCAGGTTTCGGTGGAGATCACCGAGGATGCGCTGGTGGGCGATATCCAGGGCACGCGGCAGATGATCGAGAAGCTCCAGGCGATTGGTGCCAAGGTGTATATCGACGACTTCGGCACCGGATTTTCAGCGCTGAGTTACCTGCACCAGTTCCCCGTGGATTTCATCAAGATCGATCGCAGTTTCGTGGTCGCCCAGCATGATCCAAAGGGCGCCCAGGTGTTGACCGGGATGCTGCGGTTCTGTGAGGCGTTGAACCTCGGGGTGGTGGTGGAGGGCGTGGAAACCGCCGAGCAACTGGCGTTTTTGCAGTCGGGCTCGGAGCTGATCATCCAGGGCTGGTATTTCAGCAAGGCGCTGCCGGGCGATGAACTGGAGCGGTTCGTGCGCGGGCGGTATACCCAGATGCAATCTAACGCTCCAGAACCCCTCTGAAGGTTGCGCTCAACGCCCGCAATGTCTCGCGGGAGCGGCCGTCGCTGATGCGGCTATGCAGCACGATTTCACTGACGGGCAATGCCGGTAATCCGTACTGTTCGCTGACGTCCACGGCGCCCGCCGGCGCCACTCGCCGGGCCAGCGCCGCCACACCCAGGCCGGCGCTGACTGCCGCACCTACCGCCATTACGCCGCCGCCGACAAACACTTCGGTCCAGTCAATCCGCGCCTCATCCAGCGCGCGCACCGCCAGGTGTCGCACGCCGCAGGGCGAGGCCATGGTTGCCATGCGCAGGGGCGTGCCGGGCGTGTGCTGCCAGGTAGGCGCGGCGAACCAGCCAAAGCGCTCCACCACCAATACCTCACCGTCCTGGCGATCGCCTTCGTTGCGCACGATCACCGCGTCCAGTTCGTTGCGGTCGAACGCCGCCACCAGGTCGCGGGACGAAGCGATCCGCACCTCCAGGATCACCAGCGGGTCATAGGCAGCCAGGCGGCTGAGCCACAGTGGCAGGTCCGGCCCGGCCACGTGGTCGCTGATGCCGATCACCAACCGTCGCGGGGCGCCATTGCCCATGTCACCCAACGCCCGTTCGTGGGCATTGAGCAATGCGCGGGCGGCGACGATGAACTGCTCGCCCTGGGGCGACAGCCGCACATGCCGCGGTGTACGCACCAGCAGGCGATAACCGAGGCGTTCTTCCAGGCGCTTGAGCTTGAGGCTGATGGCTGCCTGCGAGGTGTCCAGTGCCTGGGCCGCGCGGGTGAAACTGGCGAAATCGGCGACCAGGACAAAGGCGTGCACGGTGTCGATATCCAGCGGCTTGAGTGCGTCGGTCATTTCAGTTCCTTATCACACCTATATCCGGTGATATCTTGCTGAAATCATGGGCGCTGCGCAAGCTGGACACTCATCTGAACAGGAGCGCCATGATGTTTGCCAAACAGTATTCACACCGCTTGCCAGCCGATTACGACATGGGTGTCATCCGTGAGCGGGCCGCTCGCCTGGGGCCGTTGTGGGATCATGCCGAGGGTTTGCTGTTCAAGGCGTTTATCGCCCAGGAGCGAGGGCAGGGGACGGGGGTGGGTAACCTGTATTCGTCGGTTTATCTGTGGTCGGATCCTTTGCAGGCTGCGGATTTCTTGCTCGGCGAGCGCTTCCAGAAGGTCCTCGACAGTTTTGGCCAGCCGCACATTGAGTCCTGGTTACCGTTGGATGTGCAGCGAGGTCCGGCGCAAGACGCCTTGAGCCTGTATCGGGAGGAGTGGGCGCTGGCGCCGGGGGCGGACCGCGGGCAAATCCTCGCCGCAGAAAAGGCCCGCAACCAGCAGCTCGCGGACAGCAGCGATAACTTCGCGGTGTTTCTGGCGCTGGATGTGCAGGCGTGGAAGCTGGTGCGAATTACCTTGTCGGGCAAGGCGCTGGATGTGAACCATCCGGGCAATGGCTACGAGGTGTTCTACCTGGCGCGGCCCGGGGTGTGAATGCCGGTAGCCGCCGATTCGTCGGCGGCTACCTGTACCGTCAGGAATTGAGACGCGCCTGAGGCTGGCTCAGCTTGCGCTCGGCCACGGCGCCGAACACCAGGCCCAGGGTGGACCACAGCACCAGTTGAATCCCCAGGGAGGCCACGCGGAATTTCCACAGCAACACTGCCGAGAACTGTTCCGGCACTTCGTTGATGGTCGGGAACAAGCTGCCGGCCACCGACACGATCACGATATACAGCGCCACACCGAGGATCGCGCCTGCCCATAGGCCACGGCTGGCAATCAGCTTGCGCGCCGCGTTGATCGCAATCACCGCAGCCGCCACCGACACCAGCAGCATCAGGAAGAACAGCTTGGTGCGTTGCGCGATGGTGGCCGGGTCGCCCACCGATGGTGGGTTGGCCGGATACTTCAGCCCCGGCACCACGATGATCGTCACAAACGCCGCCAATGCCAGCAGCGCTGCCAAGCCACGGGGGCCGACCTTGCCGATGCGGCCCAGGGAGTAGGCGAACACCAAGGCGAAAATGCCACCCAGGGAGACGCTGTACACCACCACGCCGGTGAACAGGCCGAAGGTACTTTGTACTTCGCGGCTCACCAGTTCTTCTTCCGGCGCGTCGCCGTGAATCTGTGCCATCTGATCTTCGAAGGCGATGGCCTTGTCGATCTGCGGCTCACCAAAGGTCTTGGCGAAGCCGAAGGCCAGGATGCCGGCGAGCAGGCCCACCAGCATCCCGCGAACGAGTAAATGCCCTGTCATGTCGTCACGCTCCAATCAATGGCAGGGGAAACCCAGCAGGTGGCGACCGTCATGCACAAACTCATGCACGTACATGCCTTTGAACACGGCCGTCGCGCCTTGCTCGGCGCCGACGAAGTAAATCGCGAGCAACAGCAGCAGGCCGCCGAAGATCGCCCAGGGCAGGATTTCGCCCAGGGGAATGGACGGTATTGAAACGTCGGAGCCAGTTGCAGCGGTATAAGCCATGAGAACCTCCAGGGATGACGCGTCCCGAAATGGATAGCGAGTTGGCTGAAACAGGGTCTGGCTTACGGCTAAAAGGCCGAATACAGTGGCGCGACCGCGCCGGCATTGAACCGGCTTCCTGTTGCAGAATAGTTGAAACATGTTGAAACAACTTCGCAAGTCTACGCTGACTGCACCTTAAAACCAGAGCGATTTGTCATGCAGGCCACCCGTTTGACCCTTGTTGCCCACGCCAGCACCCGTGCCCAGAAACAGGCACGCTTTGCGCTGGATGAGTCGGTGGAGATGGACTGGCAGCAGGCGGCGCTTTCCCAGGGGCAACGCTTCAAGCGTGCACCCCGGGTGCTGTGCGGCCCGGAGGCGCGGGCCCGGCAGACGGCGGCGCTGTTTGCCGACGATGCTTTGGTTGAAACAGCCCTGCGCGATTGTGATTTCGGCCGCTGGCAAGGGTTGGCGATCGAGGAGGTTCAGCAGGCCGAACCCGAAGCGCTTCAGGCCTGGTTGACCGACAGCACCTCGGCGCCCCACGGCGGCGAGTCGGTAGTGCAACTGTGTGAGCGGGTAGGGCAGTGGTTGCAGTCCCTCGAGCAATCCCCGGGGCATGTGGTGGCGGTGACGCATCCATTTGTGATCCGCGCAGCGCTGCTGCATGTCATGCAATGCCCGCCCGCGATGTTCAACCTGATCGACGTGGAGCCGCTGTCATCCACCGAGTTGCGCTTCAACGGCCGTTGGCGCCTGCGCCTGGAAACTCACGCCTGACGTCCCGAACATGGCAAAATCCGTTCCCCGCACCGAGACCACCCATGAAGACTTTCCCATGAAACGCATCCTGATCATCGGCATTGGCGCCGGCAACCCCGACTACATCACGATGCAGGCGGTCAAGGCGCTCAACCGCACCGACGTGTTTTTCCTGATGGACAAGGGCCAGAGCAAGGACAAGCTGATCGACCTGCGCCGGGAAATCTGCGAGACCTACATCACCGATCACGCCTACCGCTTTGTCGAGGCCGATTGCCCCGAGCGGGTGCGCGGTGATATCGACTACACCACCGCCGTGAAGGACCTGAACCGCGACAAGCAGCAGACCTTCGAACGGATGATCAATGAAGAAATGGCCGACGGTGAAGTGGGCGCATTCCTGGCCTGGGGCGACCCTGCACTGTACGACAGCACCATTCGTATCCTGCAGGCGATCCTCGCCAGCGGCAGCTGCGAATTCGAATTTGAAGTGATCCCCGGGATCACCAGCGTCCAGGCGTTGGCGGCGCAGCACAAAGTGCCGCTGAACCGCATCGGTCGCTCCATCGAAATCACCACCGGGCGCCGGTTGGCGGCGGGGCAGGCGAGTGATGCCGACACCCTGGTTGTCATGCTCGATGCCGAAGATTCCTACCGCACCGTGGCCGATCAGGACCTGGATATCTACTGGGGCGCCTACCTGGGCACACCGGATGAAATCCTGATCAGCGGCAAAGTGGCCGAGGTTGCCGAAGAGATTGAACGTGTGCGCAAGGCGGCGCGCCAGGCCAATGGCTGGATCATGGATACCTATTTGTTGCGCAAACCCTAGAGGTTGATGCTCATGCTCAAACTGATTGCCCTGACGGTAGCGCTGTTTACCGGCGCCGCACAGGCCGAAGACGTATTGCACACCGACCTGCCGCTGCCTTACCTGGAACAGACTCAAAGTGATGCCCGCAACGAGCCGCTGGTGATCTTCCTGCACGGTTATGGCAGTGACGAGGCCGACCTGTTCGGGCTCAAGGACCGCTTGCCGTCGACCTGGACCTACCTGTCTGCACGGGCACCGATGCCGGTGGAGGGCGGTGGTTATCGCTGGTTTCGCAAGAAGCCGGGCGATGGCGATTTTGATGGCGAGACCGCCGACCTGCAGAGCAGCGCCAAGCTGATCGAAGCCTTCGTCGCCCAGGCCACCACCAAGTACCACACCCAACCTGAGCGGGTGTTTCTGGTAGGGTTCAGCCAGGGTGCGATCATGTCGTATGAAGTCGGGTTAAGACATCCCGAAACCCTGCGCGGGATTGCGGCGTTGAGCGGCAGCCTGCTGCCGGTACTCAAGGCCGAACTCAAGCCGGATGCGCCACTGGGCAAGCTGGCGATTTTCATCGGTCACGGAACGCTGGACCAGGCGCTGCCGTACTACTCGGCAACGCGGGCCAACGAGGTATTGCAGGGGATTGGCCTCACCCCGGAATTCCACGGCTACCCGGGGATGATTCATACCGTCGGTGAGGCGGAGTTGCTGGACTTGAAGCAGTGGCTGGAAAAGAGCCTGCGTTGAATCCTGCGATGTGAACGCGATAAAAAATGTGGGAGCGGGCTTGCTCGCGAAAGCGGTGGGTCAGTTAATACCTGTGTTGACTGAAACACCGCTTTCGCGAGCAAGCCCGCTCCCACATTGGATTTTCATTGCCAGATTAAAACCGGTTATTTACCGCCGATAATCTGCTTCACCAACAGTGCATGACCGGCTTCATCATCCGCCCGGGAAATGGCCTGCACCACCAATTGGTGGCTGCCGGAACCCGTCAGGAAGGTGGAGCTCAGTGTCTTGCCGCCGCCCATGGTCGCGGTGCTGTCGACCTGGCGCAGGGCCAGGCCTTTCACGGTGAGTTTCTTCTCGGCGCCTTTCTTGAAGTCCGGCAGGGCGGCGCTTTGTTCCTTGACGAAATCCGCCACGGCACCGTCGAGGAACTGCGGGTCGTTGTCCTTGATCAGGCCGGCGACACTCGGTTTTTCGACGACGAAGATCACGCTTTTGGTGGCCTGGTCACTGTACATCGTGCCGCTGGCGCCTGCGGTGCCGTGCTCGGCATCACCGGCCGGCAGTGGGTCGGCCAGGTAGGACTTGGGCAGGTTGAAGCTGAACTTGCCATCCAGGGTGGAGATGGTCTGGGTGGCGGTCTTCTGCGCCGCTGGCTTGCTGGCGGCGAGGACTTGGCTGGCGCCGAAGCCGGCGGCCAGCGCTAGGGTCAAGAGGGCTGCGGTCTTGCTGAGGGTGGCCATGAAGCTCTCCAGGGATGAACGAAATTGCGCCGTATTCTGTCAGAAAACTCGCAAGATCGTTCATCTCCATCCCTACACCTTGTCGGACTCTTCCTCGATCCGGTCCATCTCAAACAGCCGTGCCAGTTCCGTCCGGGCTTCCTGGGCAGACTGCATCACCTTGGCCGCGTCGTCATACACGGCGTGTTGGGCCGCCAGCAATTGCAGGTCATGGTTTTTGAAGCGGCTGATGCGCGCGTCGGCCTGGGCCTGGGTCAAGCCAAGGCCCACCAGGGTGCGGCGGCTCATTTCCAGGCTGGAGTAAAACGTCTCGCGCACCGGTGACGCGTCGAGGTCCACCAGGCGGTGCACATGCTGGCGGTTACGGGCGCGGGCGATGATCTTCATGTGCGGGTAGAGGCTGCGCACCAGCTCGGCGGTCTTGATGTTGATCTCGGGGTCGTCCATGGCGATCACGAAAAACTCGGCCTGGTCGACTTTCGCTGCGTGAAGGATTTCCGGGCGCTGCGGGTCGCCGTAGAACACCGGCATGCCGCCGAAACTGCGGGTCAGTTCGATGGTTTCCACCGAGGTGTCGAGGGCAATGAACGAGATGTTCTGTGCCCGCAGGATCCGCGCCACGATCTGCCCCATGCGGCCCATCCCGGCGATCACCACCCGTGGCGCATCGCTTTCGATGGCACGGTATTCCTCGGGCACTTCCACCGGCTTGGCCTTGGGCTTGAAGAGCTTCGGGCAGAGCAACAGCAGCAATGGCGTCACGGCCATGGACAGGGTGATGGTCAGCACCAGGATGTCGTAGAGGTGCGGCTCGAACAGGCCCTGGTCGCGGCCGATCTTGAACACCACGAATGCGAACTCACCACCGGCTGCCAGCACCACGCCCAGGCGCAGCGCGCTTTCAGGGTTCAGGCCGCCTGCCAGGCGACCCACGCAAAACAGCAGCGGCAACTTGATGGCGATCAGCAGCAGGGTCAGCCCCAGCACGATCACCGGCGCGCTGAACAGCAGGCTGATATTGGCGCCCATGCCCACGCTGATAAAAAACAGACCCAGCAGCAGGCCCTTGAACGGTTCGATCTGCGATTCCAGCTCATGCCGGTATTCGGAGTCTGCCAGCAGCAACCCGGCGAGGAAGGCGCCGAGGGCCATGGACACGCCCACCAGCTCCATCAGCCATGCGGTGCCGATCACCACCAGCAACGCGGTGGCGGTGGAGACCTCCCGCAGGCCGGTCTTGGCGACGATGCGAAACACCGGCCGCAACAGATAGCGCCCGCCGATGATCACCACGGCGATGCTGCCCAGTACTTCCAGGCCGTGTCGCAGGCCCTGGGAGGTGGTGGCGGGATGATCGCTGCCCGCGAGCAGCGGCACCATGGCGATCAACGGGATGGCGGCGATGTCCTGGAACAACAGAATCGCAAAGGCCAGTCGCCCGTGGGGCTGGTTGAGTTCCTTGCGCTCGGCGAGGCTTTGCAGGCCAAACGCGGTGGAGGAGAGCGCCAGGCCAAGGCCCAGCACAATCGCGCTGTTCCATGATTGGCCAAACACGAACAGCGCGACCACGCCGATTACGGTGCCCGTCAGCAACACCTGCGCCAGGCCTACACCGAACACTGCCTTGCGCATCACCCACAGACGCTTCGGTGACAACTCCAGGCCAATGATGAACAGCAGCAATACCACCCCAAGTTCGGAAAACTGGCTGACGCTTTGCGGGTTGCCCACCAGGCCCAGCACCGATGGGCCGATGATCACTCCGGCCAGCAAGTAACCCAGCACGGCACCCAGTTGCAGGCGCTTGGCCAGGGGCACGGTCAGGACGGCAGCGAGCAGGAATACAACGGCCGCTTGTAACAGGTTGCCTTCATGGGGCATTGGGGACTCCGGGATCGTTTTGCTGAATCAACAGGTTTTACTGTAGGAGCGAGCTTGCTTTGCAGGTCCCAAGGCCTTCGCCTCCGGGTTCATTGGATGTCGTCCGGTTCTTTCGCGGCACTCTCCAAACTATTAATACCATTTATTTCAATGAGTTTTATGCACGTGGCGGTCGGGATCATCCGTGGTGCCGGCGCTATGGTCGTGTCTTCAGCCGCGCGAAAGGGTGGTTTTTTATGGTCTGAGCATTGTGCGGGAATAATCTACAAACACTTTTCCGGGACAGACGGAAGCCTGTACACGCCAGGAACTCCTACAGTTATGCCCTTGAGTTTATATTCCATGGATGGCATATTTGCATGAGTTGGGACGTTGATACACGGACGAGTTTGGAATCTGGTGGGGCGGTCTGGATGCAAAGGAGCAATCCTCAGTATCGGCCAGTGTGGATTTACTGGGCCTTCTGGGGCCAGGCCTTGGCTTCCCCCACAGCAGTGACATCAAGGGCTCCAGGCATGGCTGCCTGCGAGAGTTGCGGGTGCAACATGCCGGGCGGCCTTACCGCGTCCTGTATGCATTTGATCCGCGCCGGTGTGCCTTGTTGCTGATTGGCGGGGATAAAACCGGTCGAGGCCGGTGGTATGACGAATACGTCCCGCTGGCTGAGAAGTTGTATGACGAACATTTGGAAACACTGCTTAAAGAGGGCCGTCACCATGGCTAAAAAATTCAGTGAGCTGCAGGCTCGCATGACACCGCAAGCCCGGGCCGATGCAGAGCGCATCTTCCAGCAACACCTGAAAGAAATGCCCCTGCATGAACTGCGCAAGGCGCAACAGATGAGCCAGGATACGCTGGCCAAGGCGCTGAATATCAATCAGGCGGCAGTGTCCAAAATGGAGCGGCGTACCGACATGTATATCAGCACGCTGCGTAACTATATCCGCGCCATGGGAGGAGAACTGGAGATTGTCGCTACGTTTCCTGATGGCCAGGTAAAGATCGAGAACTTTGCCCACTGAGTCATCCGCTCCGTCAAAGCCCGGCCATGCGCCGGGCTTTTTTGTTCGCTGAATGCCTGTCGTCATTGTGCAGCTTAATGGACAATACTCGCCATTCTTGCCCTCATCGGACATCAACGTGAACCAACTCCTCGCCATGCGTGCCTTCGTCCGTGTCGTCGAAACCGGCTCCTTCAGCCGCGCGTCCGACCAGTTGGCACTGCCGCGTTCCACCGTCAGTAAACTCATCACGGACCTGGAGAAGCACCTTGGCGTCAAGTTGATGCATCGCACCACCCGTGCGCTGGCGGCGACGCCGGAGGGGTTGGAGTACTACAGCCACGCGCTGTGCCTGGTGGCGGAACTCGATGAACTGGACAATGCCCTGCGCGGGCAGAAGCTCAAGCCCGGCGGCCACCTGAAAGTGGATGCGCCGGCGTCCTTTGCCAATTGCCTGCTGATCCCGGCGCTGGTGGATTTTCATCGTGAGTACCCTGAGATCACCATCGCCCTGGGCATCAGCGACCGCGCCGTGAATATCGTGGGGGAGGGTGTGGATTGCGTGCTGCGCGCTGGCAAGCTCGATGACATGGCAATGATCGCCCGCAAGGTTGTCGACCTCGAGTACGTCACTTGCGCGGCCCCCGGCTACCTGGAGCGCATGGGTACGCCCGTGTCTCCCGAGGACCTCGAGAAGAACCACCTCAAGGCGGGGTATTTCTTTGCCGGGTCGGGTAAGCCGGAGCCGTTGATTTTCGAGAAGGGCGCGACTCGGTATGAGGTAGGCAACTGCGCGTTTTCCACCAACGAAGGCAACGGCCTCAAGGAAATGCTGCTCGCCGGCCTGGGCGTCGGGCAGCATTTCAAGACCATCGTTGACTACTACGTAGAGGCAGGCCAGTTAGTCCCGGTACTCGAAGACTGGACCCGGCCCGCCACGCCGTTGCACATCATCTATCCACCCAATCGCCATCAGAACGCCCGGCTGAAGGTATTTATCGACTGGGTGATCGAGCGGTTCGGCGTCAGGCAATAATCGCTGTCACGCGGATTTCAATGCGCATTGCCGGCAGCCCCAGGGCTTCTACTCCCAGCTCAGTCCAGATGGGGGCGTGATTGGGCATGTAATGGCGGTACCACTTGACCATCTGCTCGTTCACCTCTGGCGGGAAACCTCCCACGTGGTAGGAATTGACGTGTACCACATGCTCCCAGCCGGCGCCGGCTGCCGCCAGGGTGCGTTCGAGGTTTTGAAAGGCCAGGGCGATCTCGTCGGTGAGGGATTCGGGAATCTGGAACTCGTCATCCCAGCCGCCCTGGCCCGAGGTTTCGACGCGGTTGCCGATTTTGACCGCCTGGGTGTAATGCAGGGTCTCGCGTGCAATGTCGCCGTAACCGGGTGTGATGAAAAACTCGGGCTTGCTCATGGTGTTCCTCGGTTTCAGTGGTTGACCCGACAAAGGTTAATGGACTGAATCTGCGAACAAAATCCGCGTTTTTTGTCATCACTGTGCAGGGATATGGATAGTCCGAGTATCAGTTTTTCACATTCCCGTAGCCCGCCCTTTGTTACTATCGCCCTCCGTCGTCGCCAGGAGTCACCGTCACATGCAACACCAGTGGGATGAAATGCACCGCACCCGCAAGCCCACGTTTGTGTTGTGTGGCGAGCCCCAGGGGGATGTGCTCAATCTCTACGTGCATGGTTATTCGGCGTTCTTCAACCAGCAACAACTGGGTAGTTTCTCCCGGCAACTGGCAACCATCGAAGGCTCCACCAACCTGATGCTGTTCTGGCCGGCAGGGCATTTCCTGGAAAACCTGTTTGCGCCGTTCAAGGATGTGATTACCTCGATGTTGGGTGGCGGCAGCCTGGGTGCCGCAACCATCGGGGTGGGCAAGGCGATTGCCTATTTCCTCGACCACTACAAAAGCGTCGAGGCGCGGGTGGATGAGGTCGCCAAAAGCCTGCTGCCCGAATTGGCCAACTACCTCCATGGCGAGTCGATCAAGGTGCGGCAGATCAACCTGATCGGCCACTCCCTGGGCGCGCGCATCCTGGTCAAGAGCCTGCTGGCCAGCCCTGAGGTGGCCCGTGAGTTGCCGCTGAACAACCTGCTGCTGATGGGCGGTGCGATTTGTACCTCCAGCCCCTGGGACCTGGTCTCGGCGCCGCTCAGCGGTCGGGTGATCAACTGCCACTCGAGCAAGGATTGGGCGCTGGCGCTCAAGCCTGACACCGAGCGCTGCATCGGTCGTTATGCGATCCCGCTGACACCGGCGCTCAAGGCCAAGGTCGCCAACGTGCACCTGGCCACGTTCGACCACGCCGCGTATTGGCCGCAACTGAAGACGGTGGTGCAGTACACCGACCTGCTGCAGGAACGCCGGGGCATGATCCGCGCCGATCAACGCAGCAGCGAAGTGCGCTTTGCGGAAGAGGATGTCGAGCTGTTCCCGCTGCTGGTGCAGGCGCGGCCGGAGGAGTTGCAGTTTTTCGCCGAGCTGATGGCGCAAAAGCGCAGTGCCTCTATCGACGCCACCGTGCGCGAGCCCTTGAAGCTGGCCATCGAGTTGCAGCGCATGGGCGGCGACACCTTTATGAACCTGGCCCGTGGTCATGGCGTGAGCTATCGCGAAATCGCCCAGGACGTGGCGCAGCGGGTGGGTATCAAGTTTGATCAACCGATCGAGAAAGTGGCCCTTGCTGATCTGGAACTGCAGGTTGCCGAGCGGCTGATCGAGCAATACAAGGACAAGCTCAGCCAGGCTGATCGCCAAGTGTTCGAGGCAGAGTTGAAGGCCGCGGCACAAAAGGAACAGGGTTTTTTCGATCGTTTCGATGTCGGGCGCTCAGCCACCACTGCCCTCAGCGGGACCGCGCTGGCCGGGTTGACCGGGTTTATCCTGCGCCGGGGCGCGGCCACGGCCATTCCGGTGGTGGGGCAGGCGCTCGCGGCGGCGATGCTGCTGGTGACCGGCGTGCGGGCGTTTTCCGGCCCCGCGTATTCCATCACCACCCTGGCGGTGCTGGTGATCGGGGTGATTCGCGAGCGCCTGGAGCGTGAAGCACTGAACCAGGAGATGGATCTGGTGGTCCAGGTGGTAGAGGCATTTGATCTGCCCCGGGAGACGGTGATGCGTACCGTTGCGTCTGACTGATAAGCTGCGTTCACGTCTTGTGTGAAAGCCTGGTACCCCGCGTGAAATTCAGCCTGCCCAAAATCGCTACCGCCCCGTTCTGCCCGCCGGAAGTCGCCGGCTCCATCGTCGTTGATCCCCGTGCCTCGTTTTTCAAACGTGCGCTGATGTTTGCCGGCCCCGGCTTGCTGATCTCCATCGGCTATATGGACCCGGGCAACTGGGCCACCGCCATCGAGGCCGGTTCGCGCTACGGCTACAACCTGTTGTTCGTGGTGCTGCTGGCGAGCCTGGCGGGGATGGCGGTGCAGTGCCTGTGCTCACGCCTGGGCATCGCCACCGGCAAGGACCTGGCGCAACTGAGCCGCGAGCGCTACAGCCGGCGCTCGTCGTTCGTGCAGTGGATCCTTGCGGAAATCTCGATCATCGCCACCGACCTCGCCGAAGTCCTCGGCTGCGCCCTGGCGTTTCACCTGTTGCTGGGCGTGTCACTGACCACCGGGATTGTCATCACTGCCTTCGATACCTTGTTGATCCTGGCCCTGCAAAATCGAGGTTTCCGCCGGCTGGAAGCGATCATGCTGGCACTCGTGGCGACCATCGGCGTGTGTTTCTTCATCGAGCTGGTGCTGATCAAGCCTTACTGGCCCGACGTGTTTCGTGGTTTCACCCCGTCGTTGTCCGCCATCAGTGATGCCGCACCGTTGTACCTGGCCATTGGCATACTGGGGGCCACGGTGATGCCCCATAATCTCTACCTGCACAGCTCCATCGTGCAAACCCGGCTGTTCGGCAAGGACCTGGCCAGCCGCCAGGACGCGGTGAAACTGGCGCGTATCGATACCATCGGTTCCCTGTCCCTGGCACTGCTGGTCAACGCGGCAATCCTGATACTGGCCGCCGCCGCGTTCCACCAGACCGGCCACACTGATGTGGTGGAAATCCAGGACGCCTATCACTTGCTCGACCCGCTGGTGGGTGGCGCGTTCGCCAGCGTGCTGTTCGGTGTTGCGCTGTTGGCTTCGGGCCAGAGCTCCACGTTCACCGGCACCATTGCCGGGCAAGTGATCATGGAAGGCTACCTCAACCTGCGCATTCCCTGCTGGCAGCGACGCCTGATCACCCGTGGCCTGGCGCTGATCCCGGCGTTCCTCGGGGTGTGGCTGATGGGGGATGATGCCATCGGCAAGCTACTGATCCTCAGCCAGGTGGTGTTGAGCCTGCAGTTGCCGTTTGCGTTGTTTCCGCTGATCCGCATGACGGGTGACAAGCGCCTGATGGGGCCGTTCGTCAACAGCTTGCCTACGCGGCTGCTGGCCTGGAGCTTGTTTGTGGTGATCAGCGGGGCGAATGCCTGGCTGATCGGGCAGTGGTTGTTTTGAGCGAAGTGAATTAAGTCAAAACGGCCAATGATGTGTATTTCGCCACCATCGGGTCGGCTGTCACTAACTTCATCGGCTCAATGATAGCCGTTGCAATGATGAGCCGATCAAACGGGTCCCTGTGATGGTGTTCAAGGTCCTTGACCGCGATGGCGTGCTCCGAGGTGATGGGCAGTTCCACGTAGCCGCTTTCCAGGCAGTACTCGCGAATTTCGTCCAGGTTTACGTTGAGCTTCCCGAGCCCGACCTTTATCGCCAGCTCCCAGAATGTGGCGGCACTGACGTAAATTTCAGCCGCGTTCTCGATCAGCTTTCTGGCCTTCGCTGGCAGTTTTGGATCATCGCTCAGGGCCCAAAGCAGGATGTGGGTATCCAGCAGTATTCTCATGGGTGGTTTCCCTCAAACGCATCCAGCATGTCGTCTGGCAATGGCGCATCGAAGTCATCCGGCACCACCAGTTTGCCCTTCATCGCGCCAATTCGCCGGCCTGTCGGTTTCCCGACAGGAACAAGGCGAGCCATCGCCCGCCCATGCTTGGCTATGGTGATGATTTGGCCGGCGGCGGCATCATCGACCAGTTTTGATAAATTATTTTTTGCTTCACCCAACGGTACGGTAATCATTTGGTCTTCTCGAGGTTTTGGCCAAATATAGCCAAAATTTCGTAAGCAGGCAAAGATCAACCGACTGCTGGCGGAGGGTGATTTTTGCGGGGACGATTGCAGGTTTCCGAACGGGTAATGACTGGCATCCATGACGTCTCTCCTGAAGGAATTCCTCGAAGTCTGCCCGAGTGCAAGCGGTTTTTGACCCGTGTTGTGGAAAATCAGATCGGACTTACTTGAAGGGGGATTTTTCCCGACAGTGCGGGCCGAATAGTTTCCCACAGTTGCTCAACGGTCCCAGTAAGGCACTGCCCCAAAACACTCGACGAAGTAATCAATCACGGTCCGCACCTTCAACGACAGCCGCCGGCTACCCGGCCACAGCGCAGCAATCTGTTGCGGCTCCAGGGTCGTCGCCACTTCATAGTCGCTGAGCACCGCCTGCAGCGTGCCGGCGCGCAGGCCTTCACCGATCAACCATGACGGGAACACCACCAGCCCCAGGCCTTGTTCGGCAGCGTGGGTCAGGGTGTCGGCGTGGTTGCCGGTGATCGGGCCCTTGACGCTGTAGGACGTCCAGTCGCCCTGGTCGCGGCGGAAGAACCAGCGCTGCTGGCCGGTGACGCCCTTGTAGGCCAGGCACTGGTGGTTCACCAGTTCGTCCGGATGCCGGGGCGTACCGAAACGCTCCAGATAGCCGGGGCTGGCAGCGAGACGAAAGCGCTGGGGGGCGAAGATTCGCGCCTGCATGCCGGAATCGTTCAGCACACCGATGCGAAACAGCAGGTCTGTGCCGTCTTGCAACGGGTCGACGTAGGTGTCGGTTTGCTGGATATCCAGTTGCAGCTTCGGGTAACGCCGACACAGCTCCCCAAGCCACGGCGAGAGGTGGCGTTGGCCAAACACCATCGGCGCATTGATGCGCACCAGGCCGCTGGGTTCGCTTTCCTGTTCCTGCAACGCCTGGCCGGCGGCTTCCAGTTGCTCCAGCATCAATCGCGCATGCCGGCCCAGCAGGCGACCGGCTTCGGTAGGGCTGACCGCACGGGTATGGCGGTACAGCAACTGTTGGCCCAGGGCCTGCTCCATCAACTGGATCTGCCGGGAAATGGAGGAGGGCGCCAGGCCTTCGCGGCGTGCGACTTCGGAAAAGCTGCCGTAGTCCAGTACCGCGACAAACAGGCGAAGCGCCTTGAAGCTCAGTTCGTTCAAACCCTGCATCATCACTCCATGTTGTGCGTATTGCGCAAAGGTGTTGTCGGCATGCTCCCATTTATCGCACAGCAGTGCCACCGGATAATACGCGCCATTGTTCCTCTCTCTAACGCGCAGGTGATGTATGCAGGCTTCTTCAATGGCGGGTGTGGCTCAGGCCCGGCCCAAGACGTTTCTTCGATTGCTGTTGCTGCCGCTGGTGATATTTGCCGGCATGGGCTTGTCGGTGGAGGCCGGGTTGCTGGGCCCGTTGGGTGTGCAGGTCGGGCATCTGTGGGCGACCTTGAGCATCTTCGGCGTCGGCTCGGCGATCCTGTTCCTGCTGTTGCTGTTCAGCGGCCCGCAAAAGGGTCCGGCGTTGACCGACCTGCCGCGCTGGCAATTGATCGGTGGCTTCCTGGGGCCGATGTACGTGGTGGTGCTGACCCTGGCGACCCCGCATATCGGGATCGCGATGACCATGATTGCGATCTTGTCGGGCCAGGTGGGCAAGAGCGTGCTGATCGACCACTTCGGCTGGTTTGGCACTGCCCGCAAGCGGGTCAACGTGGAGCGCTGGATTGCACTGGCGTTGATTGTGGTGGCACTTGTTCTGATTGCGCGAGGTTAAGGCGATGAACCTGATTCTGTTGTTGGTATTGGTAGTGGCCGCCGGTGCGGTATTGAGTGTGCAGGCCGCCATCAATGGCCGCCTAGGGCAGGCGGTGGGCGTATTGCGCAGCAGCCTGCTGACCTTTGTCGTGGGGGCGATCAGTACCGGGTTGCTGATTCTGTTCTTTGAGCCCGCCCACGCGGTCAGCCTGCTGGACGTGCCGAAGTGGCAACTGACCGGGGCGTTGTTCGGGGTGGTGTACATGATGGTGATGGTCGGCGCGGTCCCGATTGTCGGCACGGCAGTGGCGACGGTGGCGGTGATTGTCGGGCAGCTGGGCATGGGCATGCTGATCGATAACTTCGGCTGGCTCGGCAACCCGGCGATCGAGCTGTCCGGCAGCCGCATCGTGGCGATGCTGTGCCTCGCGCTGGCCCTGGTGTTCATGTACCGCAGCAACGCTCGTCGGGCTGACTGACGGGCCTTTGAACCTTGAATCGTTGCCTATAGTCATTGCTTGAGGTGCCGGCGTTCGCCGCACCTGGACGACCACGAAAAAGGAGTCTGACCATGCAAGACATGCAAGAAAAAAAATGCGCCTGCCAGGACTGCAACTGCCAGTTGGGGGAAACTGCGGTGATGAAGGATGGCAAGGGCTATTGCTGCCAAGGCTGCGCCGAGCATCATGCCCATGGCGAGCCTTGTGCTTCGGCGACCGGGTGCGAGTGTGCCAAGTCGGCGCACGGCTAACGCAGGCTGCCTTCTGTAGGAGCGAGCTTGCTCGCGAAACACCCGAGAGCGACGCGGGGCACCAGGTGCCCCGCGACATCGTTAACGACCTTCGCGAGCAAGCTCGCTCCTACTGTTTCACGCGCTGGGGCGCGCATCCGAGCGGCGCCATTGCACGTTTTCGATGCCGAATTTCTCGGCCTGGGGCTGGCTCGTCTTCTTCACCTGCTCACGGGCAAAGCGCCCGATGCGGCCTACGCCCGCGTCGCAGCTCGCCCAATGCCAGGCTTCGGCGTTGTCGAGTTTTTCCAGGCGGATGATGAATGACTTGGGCTGGCCATGCAGCGTGTAGTCGATCACGAAAAGTTTTGCGTTAGTCATGGATCCGTAAACCCTCCTTGTGTCTTTAAGTGACCCTGCGCAGGTGGTAAAAATTCACTCGGATCATCCGGTTCACGTCTTATCATGGCGCTCCATACTTGAACGATGTGTCTTCCATGGCCCTTGCCGCGCCTCCCGACCTCAGTGATCACGCCGTCCCCGTGCAACCCTTGGCGCGCACCTATCCGCGCGGATTGTATGTCGAGCCCCATCAACACGATTGGGGCCAGTTGCTGTATGCCATGAGCGGCGTGATGTGGGTCGAGACACCCCAGGAAGCGCTGGTAGTACCGCCCCAGCGCGCGGTGTGGCTGCCGCCGGGTGTCGAGCATGGGATTCGCGTGGTGTCGGACTTGCAGATGCGCAACATCTACCTGCGCCCGGCGCTGGCAGCGACCCTGGACAGCCAGGTGCAAGTGATCGAGGTCGGCGGGCTGCTGCGCGAACTGATCGTGGCGCTGGTGGAGCAGGGCGACAAGGGGGACCAGGCCTACTACGAGGCCGTGGTCGGCCTGGCCCTGCTGGAATTGCAACGGGCCCGGCGCTCGCCGATCCGCATTGCCTTGCCCGTGGGCGCCGACCGACGCCTGACCAGCGCCTGCCAGGCGGTGATGGCGTCACCGTCCCTGGACATTCCCTTTGAACAGCACGCCGAAGCCGCCGGCGCCAGCGTACGCACCCTGGCCCGGCTGTTCCAGAACAGCCTGGGCATGGGCTTTGCCGAGTGGCGCCGCCAGGTGCAGTTGGCCACCGCCGTGGCCGAGTTGATCCAGGGCCAGTCGGTCAGCGCGATCGCCCGTTCCCTGGGTTATTCGCCGAGCAGTTTCAGCGACATGTTTCGCCGTGAACTGGGGATGGCGCCGTCGCAGTATCCCGTCTGAGGCTTGGCCGAAATCCTGAAGCACTTGGCCGATGCTTCGGTTTCAGGCCCCCTACACTGACCGCCTCAACCCTTGCTGCGGAGTGTTCCATGAATTACCTGATTTCCTTGGCCATCGGCCTGTTGGTCGGCGTGATTTACGGTGCCCTGGACTTTCGCTCGCCTGCGCCTCCTGCCATCGCCCTGATCGGGCTGATGGGCATGCTGATGGGCGAGAAGCTCTGGCCCATGGGCCGGCAAATGGTCAGCGCCTGGTTCTCCTGAAACCCTTTTTAACCTCGATGGATATTGGTCATGAAAGCACTGCAATTTTCCGCCACCGGCGATCTCGCTGCCCTTGCTTACGTTGATGTCGCCACGCCGGTGCCGGCGGCCGGTGAAGTCCTGGTGCAGATCAAGGCTGCCGGGCTGAACCCCAGCGACGTGAAGAACGTGCTCGGGCGTTTCCCCTACACCACGTTGCCACGCATTCCCGGCCGTGATTTTGCCGGGGTGGTGGTGGAAGGCCCACAGGAACTGGTCGGCCAGGAGGTCTGGGGCACCGGTCGCGACCTGGGTTTTTTCGCCGACGGTTCCCACGCCCAGTACCTCACCGTGTCGGCCAAGGGCGTGGCGCACAAGCCCAGCCATCTGAGCTTTGCCCAGGCCGCCAGTCTCGGCGTACCGTACACCACGGCGTGGGATGCCCTTGAGCGCAGCGGTGTAACCAAAGGCACGCGCTTGCTGGTGATTGGTGCCAATGGGGCTGTAGGCAGTGCGGCACTGGCCCTGGCGAAGATTCGTGGGGCCCAGGTGCTCGGGGCCGTGCGTCGGCCGGAACAGGTCGAGGCCTTGCGCGAGCAGGGTTTCGAGGGCTTGTTACTGGGCCAGCCGGAAGCGCTGGGCGGGCAGGTTAATGCGCTGTTCGGTACGGGCGCCGATGTGATCTTTGACACCACCGGCTTCTGGTTGCCGGCAGCGGTGGCGGCGCTGGCGCCTTTTGGCCGTATCGCGATCATCGCCGCGCCGGTGGACGGGCACGTGCAACTGCCGGCCCTGGCGTTGTATCGCAAGGGTGGTTCGGTGGTGGGGATCAATTCGCTGCTCTACAACTGCGAGCAATGCGCGGTGATGCTGGAGCAGTTCGGGCGGTTCTTCGATGAGGACTTGTTGCCGCTGCCGACCGGTTTGCGGGAAGTGTCGCTGGCTGAAGGCGTGCAGTGCTTTGAGGAAGTGAACCAGGGCAGTGCAGACAAGATTATCTTCCTGCCCTGACCCGCTCATTGTGGGCGCGGGCTTGTGTGGGAGCGGGCTTGCTCGCGAATACGGTGTGTCAGCCAATACATTCGGCACTGATCCAGCGCTTTCGCGAGCAAGCCCGCTCCCACATTTGATCTTTATTCAGGCTTCGGGAACGCCTTTTTCCCACGCCGACCAGTTCTTCAGAATCGCCTGTACCAGCGGATTGCCGGTGCGGTACAGGTTCTCCAGCGCCGGCACAAATCCGCCCTGGTCCGCATACTTCAACAGGTTGTCCACTTCACTGTAGCCCGGGTACGGCCGATCAAAGTCGGAACCGGCCCGCACCACCGCCAGGCGATTGATGTCCACCAACCCTTCACGACTGGCTCGCAGCAACGCCTCATAGGTGGAGTTGTCTTCCTGCTGGGTGGTGCAGTACACGCCTTTATTGTCCGTCAGCAACTTGGTCCAGACTTCGGCGCGCTCACTCAGGCGCGTCCCGGAGAACCAGGTATTGCCCGCCAGGGTGTCGCATTGGGTGACCTGCGGCGGCTGATTGGCCGGTGCGTAGGGATAGTGTTTGCGCCAGGCCGTGGACTCCTTGCTTTCACTGAGTTCGACTTTCTGCGACAGCGCAAACGCCTTGGCTTGCAACTTGGGATTGAGCTCGAACACCTCGGTCTTGTAGTCCAGTGGCGGCTTCTCGTTCGGCCCCTTGGTATTGATGCCGATGTAGCCGGTCGGCCAGTCCTTCGGCGCGTCCCGTGAATCCAGTTCCCACTGGGTACCGAATTCCACCAGGTAATGCGCCCACGCGGCGGTGCCGATGGTGCCGTGGTGTGGGTTGATCCCGGCAATCCCGGCGATCAGGAAGTAGCTCTGGCGCAGGTCGAACTTGGGCGACAACGCCAGTGCCAGGGTCGAGGCGGCGGCGTTGGTCTGGCCCATGCCGGTGACCAGCAGGCACACGTCCTGAGTGTTGCAGCGAATCACCGGATACTCGGCCGACAAGCCCGGCACGCGTACTTCCTGCTTGAGCTCCAGGCGGTCGATCCAGTTCTGCGCCTCGGGGGCGAACATGGTGATCAGCATCACCTTGGGCTTGATCGGGGCCGGTGCATCGGCCAGCACGACCTGCGGCAACAGCGCCCCGGCGGCCAGGCCGATGGCGATTGAAAGGCGGGTAAAGGTCTTCATCTACTGCTCCTTGTTCACACTCAGAATTGATAGCCCACACCGGCGTAGTAACCCCAGCCGTTGGAGCGAGCGCGGAAATTGCCGTCGCCAAAGTTCAGCTCGCTGCCGTCTTCCCAGTTGCCGCCGTTGTGGAAGTAACGGCCTACCAGGGTGAAACGCAGGTGAGTGAACGAATACAACAGCACGTTTGTTGCAACCAGGGAGTTGGCAGTGCGCGCGGGGTTGTCTTTGTGCAGATCCGAGCCGAAATCGTAGTTGGTGAAGCCGATATAGGTCAGCGACGCACCATTGTCGAAGCTGCCGATGGGCACGATGTATTTCATCTGCGCACGGTAGCCGTCCCATGAGTATTCGTTGCTGGCGCCGTAGTTTTCCCACTGGTAACGGCCATAGAAGTTGGCCGACAGGTTGACCCGCGAGTGGGTCTCGATGTCGGTGCCCAGGCCGCTGTACAAGGTGTTGGCTCGGTTGTCCTTGTTGCTGCCGTGGTCGTAGATCCAGTCAAACGCTACATACCATTCCTTGAACGGGCCGATGGCCAGGCTGCGACCGGCCAGGTAGTCGATGGAGATGCGCGGTTCGTGCTCCATGAACACCGGCGAGCCGTGGTCCCACGCGCCTTTGTCGTTGCTGTTGCCGATCCCGAAGATCTTCGGGATGTCGACGTAGCCATACAGTTCGAACGGGCCCTTGCGGCCGAAGTATTCGTACTCCAGGTACACGTCATCGGCGGGTTTGGGGCCGAAGCTGATGTCTTTGCTGCCGATCACCGTCAGGTCCTGGTTGAACCAGTCCGACAGGTACACGCCTTTTTTCGACGGGCTGGCTTCCGGGGCCAGGGCTTCGCCCTGTGCTGAGTCATCGGTGGGTTTTTCCTGCGCCAAAATGGGTCCGCTGAGTACTCCCGTAACGGCAGCCAGTAGCAGGGAAACAGCAAAAGGGGTAGCCGACGCGGATCGTCTGGAAGTGGGTTGCATTGAAAATCCCTGTTCGTACGCGGTTGGGGCCCGATTCTTCGGGTTGAGGTGAACCTGGTTGCCAAGTTCGTTCCGCAAACGTTTGCACAGGTTGTACCAATTTGTGTCAATTGCATGAAGGAATTGAGAAAAGTGGGAAATAGTCGGCCTTTTGGTCAAAAATGCGCCTTGGTAAACGGCAGCGCCTGATCGCCATTGCGGTTAAACAGGTACATCGCGGTTTCCCGGCGATATTCGCTGGGCGTCTGGTTCATCTCGATGCGAAAGTGCCGGTTGAAGTTGGAGAGGTTGGCGTAGCCCACTTCAAAGCAGATATCGGCCACTGACATCTCGCTTTGCAGCAACAGGCGGCAGGCGCGCTGCACCCGGAACTTGCGCATCAGGTCGATAAAGCCGTGGCCGGTGACGCGCTTGAAAAAACGCGAGAAGCCCGGTTCGCTCATGTCCAGCCGTTGGGCGATCACCGACAGCCGCAGGTCGCCGGTCAATTCCGTCATCAGGTATTCGAAGGCCTTGTGGATACGCTCCGAGCTGCGGGCATCCAGGCTTGGCGTGTAGCAGGCACTGGCCAGGCAATGGGCTTCCCCGGAGGGTGCCTGCCCCAAGGTATGCAGTAACTGGATGAACAGAATCAGGCGCGCGAGCCCCTGAGCAGGGCCGATGGACTCCAGCAGTTGCGCGGCCTTCAGTGCCGTCTCGCCGGTGAATTCCAGGCCGCGCCGGGCCCGGTCAAACAGGCCTTGCAGGTCGCCCAGCTCAGGCAGCGTGGTGCGCAGGGCCAGCAGTGCGGCGCCGTCGAACTGCAACACCACATCGCGCCCCGTCAGGTACTCGCCGGGGGCCAGGTCGCCGATCCAGTCGTGGGGCAGGTCGGGGCCGATCAGTGCGACATGGCCGGCGCCAAACGCACCGATATAGTCGCCCGCCACCAGCTTGCCGCTGCCGTGGCGGATCAGGTGGATTTCGAATTCGGGGTGATGGTTCCAGCGGGCCAGCTCGAACGGATAGTCATGTTCGTACCAGCGAAAGCCATGCTCGGGCTCGGCCAGAATCACTTCCAGCTCGGCGGGGCGCTGCTCGAAAAGGGCGGATCGGCTTGCAGGCATGGGCTTGGCCCTTCTGGGCTTTTTGGAATGGGACCAAAATACGCCCTTTGTCCAAGTAGCCGCTACCCCGGGTTTTGCCCGCCACTGATACTTTTTTGATCTTGGCGATGCGGTTAAAAAAGTATCAGCCGGGCATCCGCCAGTCGTTTGTCCGGCCTTGGGCAAGCTGCTGTAATCGGGCCGTCAACAACAAAAACAATAAGTGGAAACCGCCATGCTCAAGATTCCGAAAGCGCTGTTCCTGCTCTCCGGCCTCACGCTCGCGATGGCCGCACATGCTGCCGAAACCGTGACCATCGCCACGGTCAACAACAGTGACATGATCCGCATGCAGCGCCTGTCCAAGGTGTTCGAACAGCAGCACCCCGAGGTGAAACTCAATTGGGTGGTGCTCGAAGAAAACGTCCTGCGCCAACGCCTCACCACCGACATCGCGACCCAGGGCGGCCAATTCGACGTACTGACCATCGGCACCTATGAAACCCCGCTGTGGGGTGCCAAACACTGGCTGGAGCCGATCACGCCACTTCCCGCCGATTACGACCTGGAAGACATCTTCCCCGCCGTGCGCCAGGGCCTGTCGGTGAACGACACCCTCTACGCCTTGCCGTTCTATGGCGAAAGCACCGTCACTTATTACCGCACCGACCTGTTCAAGCAGGCCGGCCTGGCGATGCCCGAGCATCCGACCTGGACCCAACTGGGCGAGTTCGCCGCCAAGCTCAACCAGCCCGCCAAGGACCAATACGGCATGTGCCTGCGGGGCAAGGCCGGCTGGGGTGAAAACATCGCGTTGCTGAGCACCATGGCCAACGCCTTTGGTGCACGCTGGTTCGACGAGCAATGGAAACCCGAGCTGACCAGTCCCGAGTGGACGGCGGCGGCGAACTTCTACGTCAACACCCTGAAAAACTATGGCCCGCCGGGCGTCTCCAGCAACGGTTTCAACGAAACCCTGGCGCTGTTCAACAGCGGCAAATGCGCGATCTGGGTCGACGCCAGCGTTGCCGGCTCGTTCACCACCGACAAAACCCAAAGCATAGTCGCCGACAGCGTGGGTTTTGCCGCCGCACCCACCGAGGTCACCGACAAGGGTTCGTCGTGGCTGTACGCCTGGTCCCTGGCGATCCCGGCCACCTCCAAGCACAAGGACGCCGCCAGAGCCTTTATCACCTGGGCCACCTCCAAGGAATACATCCAGCTGGTAGCGGATAAGGACGGCATCACCAACGTACCGCCGGGCACGCGCCAGTCCACCTACAACGCGGCGTACCTGGCCGCGGCGCCGTTCGCCAAGGTGACCTTGCAGATGATGCAACACGCCGACCCCGCGCACCCGTCGGCCAAACCCGTGCCGTACGTGGGCATCCAATACGTGACGATCCCCGAGTTCCAGGCCATCGGCACCTCGGTGGGCAAGCTGTTTTCGGCAGCGCTCACCGGCGGCATGACGGTCGACAAGGCACTGGCCGAGGCGCAGTCCACCACCGAGCGTGAAATGAAACGCGCCGGCTACCCGAAATAATCACCTCAGGGACACTGCATTGATGAAACGACTGGAAGGTAAAAGTGCGCTGGTCACCGGCAGCGCGCGGGGCATTGGCCGGGCGTTTGCCCAGGCCTACATCAACGAAGGCGCGACCGTCGCCATCGCCGACATCAACCTGGAGCGGGCGCGGGCCACCGCCACGGAGCTGGGCCCGAAGGCCTACGCGGTGGCGATGGATGTCACCGACCAGGCGTCCATCGATGCCGCGATTGCCGCCGTGGTGGCGCAGGCCGGCAAGCTCGACATCTTGATCAACAACGCCGCCTTGTTCGACCTGGCGCCCATCACCGACATCACCCGCGAGAGCTTCGACCGGCTGTTCTCGATCAACGTCGCCGGTACGTTGTTCACCTTGCAGGCGGCGGCCCGGCAGATGATCAAGCAGGGGCATGGCGGCAAGATCATCAACATGGCCAGCCAGGCCGGGCGCCGGGGTGAGCCTCTGGTGGCGGTGTACTGCGCGACCAAGGCGGCGGTGATCAGCCTCACGCAATCGGCGGGGCTGAATCTGATCAAGCAGGGCATCAACGTGAACGCCATCGCGCCGGGAGTGGTGGACGGCGAGCATTGGGACGGGGTGGACGCGATGTTTGCCAAGCACGAAGGGCTGCCGTTGGGCGAGAAGAAAAAGCGCGTAGGAGCAGAGGTACCGTTTGGGCGGATGGGGACTGCCGAGGATTTGACCGGAATGGCGGTTTTCCTCGCGTCCAAAGAAGCCGACTACGTGGTTGCCCAGACCTACAACGTCGACGGCGGCAACTGGATGAATTGAGCGGGACGCAGCTCCTCGAACCATCGCAGATCAAAAAAGGTGGGAGCGGGCTTGCTCGCGAAAGCGGTGTATCAGTCAATCTATCCGGCGACTGACACTCCGCATTCGCGAGCAAGCCCGCTCCCACAGTTGATCTTCATTGTCCTGGGAAGGGGGCTTGGTCTTATTCGGCAAAGCTGCGATCAAAGAAGTACACCGCCCCAGGCTTCAGATTCTCCACTGTCGCCTGCGGCCGTCCGCCCTCGCCATGCTTCTTGCGCCCCGTCTCCCGCAAAAAACCGGCCTCGGTCAACTTCAGCAACCGCTGGCGAATACTGGTCTTCAGCACCGGCCGCGCCAATACCAGCGAAAAGATCGTAGTCGCCTCCGGCGCACTGAACTCATTGCCCAAAAACATCAATGGCAAGCTGCTGTACAGCGACTTGGAAAACAGCCTTTCCTGTACCGCTGCCACAATCGCGTTGTGATCGAAGGGCAGCTTGACCCCGCCAGTCGCCACGGCATCAACAGAGCACCACTTTTGATGCCCCCCCAGCTCCACCTCATCAGCCACGATCGCCAGGTAATAGGTCGACGACGACCAGCAGCGCGGATCGCGAAACGCATCGCCCACCGTCCCCACTTGCTCATACCAGGCCAGCGGCAACCCAACCTTGTCACTGGCCCGCAACCGCTCCACGGCATCCTGCAGGCTCAGATCTTGCACGCCGCCATTCACCACTACACCGGGCAAGGCCCAGTGCCCGGCGAAGGGCTCGGCGTCGCGCTGGTTGAGCAATATCTTCAGTTCCCCGGATGCACGGCAATAGAACAGCACGCACAAGTCCACGGTGTGCAGGTAGGCGCTAAGGGTTGGGGCGTGGTCTGGCATGTCGGGTCCTGTTGGCAGCGGTGGGGCACAGTCTAACGGATCAAACGGGTATGTCGTGTACTTGATCCAGGATAGATAACAAAATGTTTCTTGCCATGAAAGTACATGACGTGTACTTTTATATCCAGGCCACAGGAGAACACGACCATGACCGTCTCTAAGAACGCTATCGCCTCATTCGACGTTGACGCCCAGAAGAGCTTCACACCGCTGTGCCCCAACGAATTGCCGGTCGCTGGCGGTGACCAGATCGGCGCCGAGCTCAATTACATGGCCAGCCTCGCCGCGCGCCGTGTCGGCAGCAAGGACGCCCATACCCCGCACGCGCCCTGGGTGGTGCAACAGCACAGCGAGATGCTGCAACCCACCGGGCTGGTACATGCCGATGTCACCTGGGTCGCCCACTGTGTGCCCGGCACTGAAGGTTTCACCCTGTTGGAGGAATTGCCCACGCCTTATGACTACGACTACTTCATCTGGAAGGGCGTCGAACCCGACCTGCATCCCTACGGCGCCTGCTACCACGACCTCCACGACAAACTCTCTACCGGCGTCATCGAATACCTCAATGCCCAGGGCATCCAGCGTGTGATTGTCGGCGGCCTGGCCCTGGACTACTGCGTCAAGACCACCGCCTTGCAACTGCTCAAGGCCGGTTTCGAGGTGATCCTGCACCTGCCGGCATGCCGTGGCATCAGCGAGGAGGGCGGTGTGCAGGCGGTCAGCCATTTGCAACAATCAGGCGTTGTAATTACCCGCAATCGGGAAGAACTGGCCGCGATGGCCGCGCGTTAAGGAGTACCTCATGGAAAGTGCATACGACTACGAAAACGCTGTGATCCAGGGCCTGCTGGACACCGACTACTACACCTTCACCATGATGCAGGCCGTGTTGCACCAGCACCCGAATGTCGATGTGGAATACCAGTTCATCGTCCGCTCCAGAGAAAAACTGGGGCACCTGATTCCCGAGCTGCGGGTGGAGCTGGAAAAACTCGCCGGCCTCAGCATGCGCGAAGGCGAGCTGCGCTTTCTGTTCAACCAGCGCCGTGAGTACTTGACCCCGGATTTCGAGCGCTTCCTGGGGCTGTTCCGCTTCAACCTGCGCTATATCCACGTCAGTGAAATCGACGGCCAACTGAACGTCCGCGTGGTCGGCCCGATGCTGCACTGCATCATGTTCGAACAGCCGGTATTGGCCCTGGTCAGCGAGCTGCGCAACCGCGACAAATACCCCGACGTCAGCCTCGAAGACGTCACCCGCAAGCTCTACCAGAAATTCGACTGGCTGGAAAAAAACCTCACCCGCGACGAACTGGCCGACCTGCGTGTCTCGGACTTCTCCACCCGCCGGCGGTTGTCGTTCAAGGCCCAGCGTGAAGTGGTCGACATCATGCGCCGCGACTTTCCCGGCCAGTTCATCGGCACCAGCAATGCACACCTGGCCTACGAATTCGACCTGCCGCTGATCGGCACCATGGCCCACCAGTGGCTGATGGTGCACCAGCAACTGGGGCGGCTGCGGGAAAGCCAGAATGCGGCGCTGGAAAACTGGGTGCGCGAATACCGTGGGCGCTTGGGTATCGCCCTGACCGACTGCATCAGCACCGACTTTTTCCTCAAGGATTTCGACCTGTACTTTGCCAAGCTGTACGACGGTTTGCGCCAGGACTCCGGTGACCCGATCGTCTGGGCCGACAAGGTGTTGGCTCGCTACAAGGAGCTGGGCATCGACCCGATGACCAAGGACCTGATGTTCTCCGATGGCCTGAATTTCGAGAAATGCCTGCCGATCCTGCGGCACGTGCGGGGCAAGGCCAAGTTCGGCTTTGGCATGGGCACCAGCCTGGCCTGTGATGTCGACGGAGTGGAGCCGCTGAGCATCGTGATGAAACTGGTGCGGGTGCACGGCGAGCCGGTGGTGAAATTCTCCGATGACCCGATCAAGAACGTCTGCGAAGACGCCTCGTTCCTGCAGTATGCGGCGCAGGTGTTCAACGTCGGCAACGTCAATCCGCAACTGGGGGTGTGACATGGACACTCAGGCACGTATCGCACAAGAACTGAAGATCAACCGGCTGCTCGGCAAGGGAGGCGAGGGCGCTGAGCTGCAACGGCGCATCGACTTCATCAAGGGCACCTTGCGCCAGTCCGGCTGCCGTGCGCTGGTGCTGGGCATCAGTGGCGGTGTCGACTCACTGACCGCCGGGCGGCTGTGCCAACTGGCAGTGGAACAACTGCGCAACGAAGGCTACGAGGCGCGGTTTATTGCCATGCGCCTGCCCTATAAAACCCAGGCGGACGAGCGCGACGCCCAGGCTTCCCTGGACTTTATCGCACCGGACCGGATCGAGACGCTGAACATCGTCGCCTGCGTCGACGGGCTGATGGGCAGCCTGTCTGCCGCGCAAGCCAGCGCTGAACGCATCGACTTTATCAAGGGCAACGTCAAGGCCCGGGCGCGGATGATGGCGCAGTACGCCGTGGCGAACCTGCACAACGGCCTGGTGGTGGGCACCGACCATGGCGCGGAGGCGCTGATGGGATTTTTTACCAAGTTCGGTGACGGCGCCTGCGACCTGGCGCCGCTCTCAGGGCTGACCAAGACCCAGGTGCGCCTGCTGGCCAGCGCCCTTGGCGGGCCACGGCAGTTGGTGGCCAAGGCACCGACTGCCGACCTGGAAGAACTGGCACCGGGCAAGCCGGATGAGTTGGCGTATGGCTGCAGCTATGACGAGATCGACCGCTACCTGATGGGCGAGGCAGTGAGTGAGCGGGTGAGGGCGATTGTCGAGAGCGCCTACCTCAAGACCGCCCACAAGCGAGCATTACCGGCTGTTCCCGACTAAGACTTCCTGTTCCTTCCCGGCACTGTTGACGTTGACCGTACGCGCCACACTCACGCGGTCACCGTCAAACCCGCATACCACCCGATCGCGAAACGCGGTTTGCGGGTAGATCCAGGTCATCTCCAGCGTCCCGGTATCCAGCCAGCGCGCGCCGGCAACGATCTGCGCATCCTTGAACTCATAACCGTGGTGCAACGCCCGGCCCGGCATGTTGGTGGTGCCGGCGATCCAGTGATCAATCCCCACCTCTAGGGCATGAGTCGCCTTGCTGTCGGTCAGTTGGAAGCGCAGTACATTGCCTTCGACGGCGAACGCCAATTGCTGCACATCCAGCCCGTTGGGCTCTACCTGATACACGCCCGTGAAATCTCTCGGCCCTGCACACGCTGAAAGCAACTCAGGCCGCTGTGCCATGCTCGCCAGACGTTGCTCCAACCGTGCATCCGCTTCGGGTTTGACCGTGCAATCATCGCCAAACGCCGCCGGAAAATGCCGCTCGACAAACGGAATCAGCTCCGCCGAATTCTTCATCCCGCCGATCACCACCAGCGTTGCACCGTACTCGCGGAACACCATCGCCATCTGCACAAACACCCCGACAGCGCTGAAGGCGTGTGCCGGTTTCATCATCCAGTGATAACCGTAGCGGCTGTCCGGCCCGCCTTGTGGCCGGGTGGCCGCTGCAACCCAGGCCGCCGGTAGAACCTGCTTGCCATCCCACACGCCGCCTTGTGCATGCAGCACACCCAGCTTGAGCATGGCCGAGGTCGGCGCCTTCAAGCCATTGCCGCCGGGATTCACGCCATCGGGGCCGATGTCCCAGCTTTCATTATGGATATCCAGCGGTACAAACAGCCGGGGCTTGAGGTACGCGTGCAAGGTTTGCCCGGTGACCTTGTTGATCAGCGCCGAGAGCATGTAGCTGGCCGCACTCGTATAGACGTAGGTGGTGCCCGGTGCATAGGCCAGCGGTATCTTGAAGAACTCGGCAATCCAGCTGGTCTCGATACCCCGCCACACTGAACCCGAGGTATTGGCGGCGTGGCCGGTGCGCATGGTCAGCAGGTGTTCTACGGTCATGTCCGCCAGGCGCGGGTCGGCATCCACCGGCACACACTCCGCAAAGAACGCCACCAGCCGGTCATCCAGTTTCAGCAAGCCTTCATCCACGGCCAGGCCAATGGCGCAGGCGGTGAAGCTCTTGGCCACCGAGTGCAATACCCGCGGCTCGTTGGGGTCCACCGGCCAGCTCCAGCCTTCGGCGACCACGTGGCCGTGGCGGTGCAGCATCAGGCCTTGCAGGTCGAGGCCGGCCGCTTTCACTTCATCGAGAAAGGCAATCAGGTGCTCGGGATCAACGCCGACGCTGCTGGCGCTGGCGCGGGACAAACCATCGTAGGACATGGGCATAAACAGGCTCGTAGGGGGAGGGAAATCAACGGCTGCGGTGCACCAGCCGCGAATAGGAAATCAGCATGCTGGTCAGTTCCTGGCTGACGCTGGTGAGCGGCGACGAACGGCGGCTGATCAGGCATACATCGCGGGTCGCCAGCGGTTCTTCGATGGCGATGGTGGTCAGGGCGCTGGAGAACAGCTTCATCCCCGGCAGCATGCGCGGTTCGATGGTCAGGTAATCGGTTTCCGAAACGATGTGCAGGGTTTCCAGCAACGAATCAGTGGTGATCGCAATCTTTGGCGGCGCCAGGCCCTGGGTACGGAACAGCTCGATCAAGCGGTTCTCCGCGCCGCCCACTACGCCGGCCGGGCGTACGCTGATCCACTGGCAGTCGGTGAGGGCTTGCACGGATTTTGCGTGGGCCTGCGGGTGGCCCTTGCGCGCAATGATGCCGGCGTTTGAGCTGTAGAGGCGGTCGATGGCCAGGTCGATATCGGCCACGTTGGGCGCCAGCGGGCACAAGACGAAATCCAGGCGGCCATCGCGGACTTTTTCCACCAGGCCCTTGGTGGTGCCGCTGGCCACGTGCACCTGCATGCGCGGGAAGCGCTGGGTGAAGTTGCTCAGTACCGGCAGCAGCAATTCGGCCAAGGGTTCGGAGGTGACGCCCAGGGCGATATGGCCTTCGGGCTCGCCTTTCCAGGGTTGCAGGTCGAGCAGGGCACGTTCGCAGTCGAGAGTGATGGAACGGGCACGGGCCAGGAACACCTCGCCGGCCGGGGTCAGGTTGATGCCTTGGTTGGAGCGTTGCAGCAGCACCACCCCGAGTTCCTTTTCGAGGGTCTGGATTGACTGGGTCAATGTGCTTTGGGCCACATCCAACTGGCGTGCGGCCGAGCGGAAGCTGCCTTTTTCAACCACGGAGCAGAACGCGCGAAGATGGGTGAGGGTCATGACGGTGGGCTCGCTCAGTGCTGCATTTAAACCATTGAATGCCAGCCAGCTTATCTGATGACTATAGGTGAGCACAGATCGGTCTGGATGATCGCGATCATTATTTTTGATCAGGAAAACCCCATCTTTTCCAGCTCAAGGCCCTGATTTCTCGGTACGGTAAGGCCAGGGCAACCCACGGACGGTTGATGATCGGATAAACCGAGCCCGATCACTCGGAGCGTTCTTCTCAAGTTGATCGGGTGGCGAATAAGATCGGTCCAGGAACATTCGCAAACCGTAATCAGCGACTAAAACAACAACAACTATTCAGGTGTTCGGCCGTGCCTCTTTTTGGGTCCTGCCAGCGTCCGAACCCAAGCGTAAGGATCATTCAAGGTGCATTTATCATGAACAAGACTTTATTCCTGGCTGGCGCCTTGTCCGCCGCGCTGGTGGGCACTGCCCACGCCGAGAATCTATTGAAAGTCGCGTTGAACGCCGACATTCGCAGCACCGAGCCAGGCGTCAACCGTGACACCAATTCCGACGCCGTCATCTTGCACATTACCGAAGGACTGGTGGCCTTCCGTGAAGATGCCACCGTCGGCCCGCTGCTGGCCAAAGACGTGCAGGTGTCCGACGACGGCCTGCGCTACACCTTCCACCTGCGCAACGGGGTCAAGTTCCAGAACGGTGCGCCACTGACCTCCGCCGAAGTGCTGTGGACCTGGAAACACTACCTCGACCCGAAAACCCAATGGCGCTGCGCCCCTGAATTCGACGGCCATGGCGGCGCGAAAATCGTCGACATGAGCGCCCCGGACCCACTCACCGTGGTGTTTACCCTGGACAAGCCCAACGGCCTGTTCCTCACCAGCACCGCGCTGCCGGAATGCGGTGGCAGCGGCATCCTGCACCCCGACTCGGTGGTCGACGGCCAGTGGAAAGCCCCCATCGGCACCGGCCCGTTCCGCCTGGGCGAGTGGAAGCCCGGCCAATACATCGACCTGCTGCGCAACGCCAACTACACCCCGCGGGACGAGAAAGAGCCGGATGGCTACACCGGCAATAAAAACACAACCCTCGACCGCGTGCGCCTGCTGGTGATCCCGGACCCGGCGGCGGCCAAGGCGGCCTTGCTGTCGAAGAACGTCGACCTGCTGATTGACGTCACGCCGCTGGACGCCACCGAACTGGCTGCCAACCCCGGCATCAAGGTCACCTCCAGCGGCACCATGTCAGTCAACGCGTTGCTGTTCCAGACCCGCGACCCCTTGCTCAAAGATGTGCGCCTGCGCCAGGCCATCGCCCATTCGCTGGACTCCGCACAAATCGTCGCCGCCCTGACCGGTGGCCGTTCCCAGGCCAACAATTCGATGGTCGCCAGTGGCAGCCACTACCACCAGGCAATCGAGAACCAGGGCTTCGATTTCGACCCGGCCAAGACCGCCCAACTGCTGCGGGAAGCTGGCTATAAAGGCCAGCCAATCAAACTGATCGTCAACAAGCGCTACGCCGCGATCTTCGACATGGGCGTGTTCGTGCAAGCCATGGCCAAGGCCAGCGGCATCAACCTGGAACTGGAAACCCTGGAGTGGGGCACCCAGCTGGAGCGCTACCAGACCGGCAACTACCAGATGATGGCGTTCCCGTATTCCGAACGCCTTGACCCGGCCCTGAGTTTCGACTCGATGACCGGCGACAAGGACAAGGAAGCGCGCAAGGTCTGGGACAACCCCCAGGCCCAGGAATGGCTGCGTGAAGCCCAGCGCGAAGGCGATATCAGCAAGCGCCAGGCGCTGTTCGACCAACTGCATCAGCAGATGCTCAAGGACGTGCCGATGATCCCGATGTACAACGGCAACGCCATCGCCGCCAGCCGTGATTACGTCAAAGGCCTGCGCACCTGGCCGGTGTCCAAGCCGCGCCTGTGGACCGTCAGCGTGCCTGCGACCGGGAGTAACTGAGGATGTTGCGTTTCATCTTTCAACGGCTGGCGATGTCGATCCCGACTTTGCTGCTGATCTCGCTGATGGTGTTCGCGATCATCCGCCTGGTGCCCGGTGATCCGGCGCTGCTGATGCTCGGCGACATGGCCGATGCCCACAGCCTGGAGGTCGCCCGTGCGTCCCTGGGCCTGGACCAGCCGCTGCCGCTGCAGTTTGTGATCTGGCTCAAGGCGGTGCTCAGCGGCGACCTCGGGCATTCCATCACCACCAATGAAGCGGTGTTGCCGCTGATCCTTGACCGCTTCCAGGTGAGTGCCGGGATCGTGCTGGTCTCGGTGTTGCTCGCGGCGTTGATTGCGGTACCGGCGGGCTTGCTCTCGGCGTGGAAACAGAACAGTTCCCTGGACTTTGGCGTGGTCTCCACCGCGACCCTGTTGCTGTCGATCCCGAGTTTCTGGCTGGGCCTGCTGTTGCTCTACGCGTTCGGCATCAAGCTCGGCTGGCTGCCGGTGGTGGGTTACGTGTCATTCGGCCAATCGCCGTGGCAGGCCTTGAGTTTTATCGTGCTGCCGATTGTCACGCTGACGTTGGTGGAACTCGGCGCGATCACCCGCATGGCCCGGGCCAGTGCAATTGAAGTGCTGCGCCTGGAATACATCACCCATGCCCGCGCCAAGGGTTTGTCGGAGCGGGCGGTGTTGTGGCGCCATGCGCTGCGCAACTCGTTTGCACCGACCCTGACCCTGATCGGCCTGATCCTCGGCAACCTGCTCAGCGGCATCGCGGTGCTCGAAACCGTGTTCACCCTGCCAGGTATCGGCCGGCTGATGGTCGACGCCATCTACGCCCGGGACTACCCCGTGCTGCAAGGCTGCCTGCTGCTGGTGACCTTTGTTTATGTGCTGGTCAACCTGTTGGTGGACCTGCTGTACCCGCTCTTCGACCCCAGGGTTAAGTTATGAATAAGCCTCTACCTGTCGCACCCGAGGTGCTGTTGCCGGCACCGGCGCGTGCCCCCAGGGCCTGGCGTGTGCCGCCGCTGAACGCGCTGATCGGTGCGCTGCTGCTGGCCTTGTTGTTGATCATGGCCTTGCTGGGCCTGGTCTGGACGCCCCATGACCCGTTGGCCTTGAACCTGCTGGCGCGCTTGCAGGCGCCCACCGCCGCGCACTGGCTGGGCACTGACGAGTACGGTCGCGACGTGCTGAGCCGCCTGATGATCGGCGCGCACACCAGCCTGTGGGTGAGTGTGTTGACGGTGACGCTGGCGATCACCGCCGGCACGGTACTGGGCCTGCTGGCCGGGTTCCTGCGGGGCTGGGTCGACCGGGGCTTGATGATGGTCAACGATGCGTTGCTGGCGTTTCCCGGGATCCTGCTGGCCCTGGGCTTGATGGCGATCATCGGCCCGAGCCTGTACGGCATCGTGTTTGCCTTGAGCCTGGCCTACACACCGTCGGTGGTGCGGGTGGTGCGCGGCACGGTGTTGTCGTTGCGCGAGAAAGAGTTTGTCGAAGCCTCGCGGGTGATCGGTAACTCCGAGCTGTACACCATGCTGCGGCACATCGCGCCGAACTGCGTGGCGCCGGTGTGCGTGCTGGCCACCAGTATGTTCGGCTGGGCGATTCTGGCGGAAAGCTCCCTGAGCTTCCTCGGCCTGGGCGTCCCGCCGCCGGCCGCCACCTGGGGCAACATGCTCGCCGCCAGCCGGCCGTATATCGCCACGGCCAGCTGGCTGGGGCTGTTTCCCGGTGTCTGCATCGCCATGGCGTTGCTGGCGTTCAACCTGTGTGGCGATGCCTTGCGCGATCGTCTCGACCCGCGGATGAGTAAATGACCATGACTGACATCCTTCTGGCAGTCGACAAGCTGAAAATCCGCGTGGGGGCCAACGGCCCGCTGGCGGTCAATGACCTGAGCTTCACCATCGCCCCCGGCGAAATCGTGGCGCTGGTGGGCGAGTCCGGCAGCGGCAAGACCATGGCCGCCCGCGCCGCCATCGGCCTGCTGCCACCGCCGCTTGAGCAATGCAGCGGCCAGGTGCGTTTCCAGGGCCATGACCTGGGCAGCCTTGCGCCGGAGCAATTGCGCCAGTTGCGCGGGGCGAAGATCGGCATGGTGTTCCAGGAACCCATGGTGTCCCTCAACCCGTCCATGAGCATCGGCGAGCAAATGGCCGAGGGCCTGCGCCTGCACACCAGGCTGAGCGATGCGCAGATCCGCGAGCGCAGCCTGGAGATGCTCGGGCATATCGGCATCAAGGACGCCGAGCGTTGCCTGGCGGCGTTTCCCCACGAGTTCTCCGGCGGCATGCGCCAGCGCATCATGCTCGCCTCGGTGATGCTGCTGCGCCCGGCCTTGCTGATTGCCGACGAGCCCACCACGGCCCTGGATTGCCTGGCGCAACTGGACGTGTTGAAACTGATGCTCGACCTTACGCGCGAGCAGGGCACGGCGATCCTGTTTATCAGCCACGACCTGTCGCTGGTGGCGCGCTACGCCGACAAAGTGGTGGTGATGCGCGAAGGCCGCGCGGTGGAGCAGGGCACCATCGAGCAGATCCTGCTGGCGCCCAAGGCCGAGTACACCCGGCAACTGCTCGAGGCCCTGCCGCGGCGCGGCACCCTGGCAGCCTTGCCCAAGGCGGACCGGCCGTTGCTGACGGTCAAGGACGTGTGCATCGAGCACCCGGGGCCGCGCAGCCTGTGGGGCCGCAGCCAGTTCAAGCGGGTGGTGCATTCGGCCAACCTGTCCATCGCCCCGGGGGAAACCCTGGCGCTGGTGGGCGGCAGCGGCTCGGGCAAGACCACCCTCGGCCGGGCGATTGTCGGCCTGAACAGCCCGTGTTCCGGTGCCATCGAGTTTGAGGGCGTGGACATTCTCAAGGCTGGCAACCGTGACCATCGCCTGCAATGCCAGATGATTTTCCAGGACCCGTATTCGTCCCTCGACCCGCGCATGAAGATTGGCGACATCCTCGCCGAACCCCTGCGCCATGTGCCCGGCATGACGCCCGCGCAGCGTCGTGAGCGGGTGGCGAAAACCCTGGTGGACATCGGCCTGGCGGAACAGTTTGTCGACCGCTTCCCGCACCAGTTGTCCGGTGGCCAGCGTCAACGGGTGGCCATTGGCCGGGCGCTGGTGCGGCACCCGCGACTGGTGATTGCCGATGAGCCGATCTCGGCGTTGGACATGACCATCCAGAAGCAGATCCTCGAGCTGTTCGAACGCCTGCAGGCGCAGTACGGCTTTGCCTGCCTGTTCATCTCCCACGACCTGGCGGCGGTGGAACGCATCGCCCACCGGGTGGCGGTGATGAGCGAGGGCAGGGTGGTGGAAATGGGTGCCCGCGACGAGATCTTCGACCGCCCGCAGCACCCCTACACCCGCAAGCTGCTGGCCGCCGCCAGCCCCTTGGAGAAACTTGAAAACGGTGGCTACCGCATCCGCCAGGGCCCCGTACCGCTAGCGCTGTAACCCAGGACTGACGTCACCCGCCGCGCAAATCGCCGATTTGCGCGAACGGCGAAGCCATGCCCGAAGAACAATAAAAACACCAACCCCCACCCCACTGCCAGGAGCTAAAAAAATGAAAAAATCCCTGACTCAACTCATCACCGGCGTCGGCGTTGTCAGCAGCGGGCTGGTCCCGTCACTGGCCCATGCAGACTTCATCAAGGACAGCAGCGGTACGCTGGACTTGAAGAACTACTACTTCAACCGTGACTACCGCGAGGCCGCTTCCCAGTCGATGCGCGCCGAGTGGGCCCAAGGTTTTATCCTCGGTATCAAGTCCGGTTTCACCGAAGGCACCGTGGGCTTCGGCCTGGACCTGACCGGCATGCTGGGGGTGAAACTCGACTCCAGCCCGGGGCTGTCCGGCACCGGTTTGCTGCAGCGTGACAGCGACAAGAATGTCTCCGACGAGTACTCCAAGCTTGGGGTGACCGCCAAGGCCCGCTTCGCCAAAAGCGAGCTGCGTGTGGGCTACCTGGTGCCGGACCTTCCGATCCTGCAACCCAACACCAGCCGTCTGTTTCCGCAGTCCTTCAGCGGCACCCAGCTGGTGTCCAACGACATCAGCAACCTGAAAATCACCCTCGGGCAGATCGACCAGGCCAAGGACCGTGACTCCACCAACTACGAAGACATGAAGCTGACCACGGTGAGCAAGGTCTACAAGAGCACCGCCCTGAGCGACCAGTTCCGCTTTGCCGGTGGCGACTACTCGCTGACCCCAAACACCTTGCTCAGCTACCACTTCGCGGCGCTGGACAGCATCTACCAGCAGCAATACGTGGGCTTCAAGAACAACTTCGGCCTGGGGCCGGGCACGCTGAAAACCGACGTGCGCTACTTCAAGTCGGACAAGGACGGCGCGGGCCTGGCGGGCAAGGTCGACAACAGCGCCTTGAGCAGCCGCCTGACCTACCAGTACGGCGGCCACAGCATCGGCGGCGGCTTCCAGCAGCAATACGGCACCACGCCGTTTACCTACCTGGACGGCTCCATCACCTACCTGTTCACCGAGTACCAGTTCAGCAACTTCACCCAAACCAAGGAGCGAGCCTGGCACGCCCGCTACGACTACAACTTCGCCGATCTCGGCTTGCCCGGCCTGTTGTTTGGGATCAAGTACGCCAAGGGTGATTCGGCTGAAGTGCTCGGCTTCAACCGCGAAGGCCGCGAGTGGGAGCGCGACCTGGACCTGGGCTACGTGGTGCAGAACGGGCCCTTCAAGGGCGTGTCGATGCGCTGGCGCAACGCGCTGAGCAAAGGCAACTACTTCAACGACGTTAACGAGAACCGCGTGATGCTGGGTTACACCCTGGCGCTCTGGTAACCACCCACTGTGGGAGCGGGGTTGCCCGCTCCCACACTGATCGGATTACCAGATCAAGATAGTGTGGGCCGCCCTTACAGACGATCACGCCGGCTCGTTAATATTTCTTCAGCGTTCATCACTCGAATATCGAGATTTCCGGTTTATGAAACTTAAATCACACCCCTTGCTGCAAGCGACACCAGGTACCCACAGGCACGTGGACAGTGAGCATTACGGTGCAATGGGTGCAAGTCGAAAAATCTATATCCAGGCGGCGCTGCATGCCGACGAAACCCCGGCGCTGCTGGTGGCCGCGCACCTGCGCCGGCAATTGGTAGTACTGGAAAATGCCAACCGGCTGAATGCGCAAATCGTGCTGGTGGCCGTGGCCAACCCCACCGGGCTGAGCCAATACATCATGGGCGCGCCCAGCGGGCGTTTCGAACTGGGCAGCGGGCGTAATTACAACCGGGGCTTTCCGGTGCCGTACCAGGCAATCGCCGACAAAATCGAGCACCTGCTGGGCCAGGACATCGACGCCAACCGCCAACTGATCCGCCAGGCCTGGGGCGAATGTCTGCTGGACGCGGCGCCGCTGGACGAATTCCAATCGCTGCAACGCACCCTGATGCTGCTGGCCCACGATGCCGACATCGTGCTGGACCTGCACTGCTCCCGCGAAGCGGCGATGCATGTGTACACCGGCGAGGCAGTGTGGGCGACCGTGGAGCCGCTGGCGCGCTACATCGGCTCTGAAGCCTCGTTGCTGGCCACCGATTCCCAGGCCAACTCGTTCGATGAGGCGCTGTACCTGCTGTGGGTCAACCTGCGTGAGCGGTTTGGCGATCGGTTTCCGATTCCGGACAGCAGCGTGGCGGTGACCGTCGAGCATCGTGGCCAGCGGGATGTGTCCTATGAACTGGCAGAACATGACGCCACGGCGATCATTGATTACCTGACCCACCTGGGCGCGGTTGAAGGCACGCCACCGCCATTGCCAGCCCTGCGCAACCCGGCGACGCCGTTGGCCGGCAGCGAACAGTTTTATGCGCCATGCGCCGGGGTGCTGGTACACCGGGCGGCAGTGGGCAGTCGCATCGAGGCCGGGCAGGCGTTGTTCGATATCGTTGATCCCCACAGTGGGCAGGCCACCACGGTTTGCAGCCACAACACCGGCGTGTTGTACATGCGCCGCGACGTGCGCTTTGTGAAGCCGGGGGATCCGCTGGGCCGGGTGTCCGGTGCCACGCCGATTCGCAGCGGCAAGCTACTCAGCGCCTGATTTGCCAGCTATGGAATACGGTCAAAATGTGGGAGCGG